>NZ_CP146022.1:7954297-8260231 GCF_036967205.1 Streptomyces sp. Q6 | reverse complement strand
CTCGATCTCGCTGCGCCAGTGCCGGGCGCTCCAGTGGGCGACCGAGCCCGGGCCGCCGCAGAAGTGGCCGTTGAAGTGGGTGCCGATCTCGTGGCCGTCCATCCACGCGTCGTGGACGTAGGTCAGGGTCTGCTTGACGTGGGCGTCGGTGAGATAACCGATGTCGGAGGCGCCTACGGGGTTGTTCGGCGGGCGGTACAGGCGCTTCTTCGACTCGGGCAGCAGATAGAGGCCGGAGAGGAAGAAGGTCATGTGGGCGTTGTGCTGACGGGCCAGTTCGAGGAAGCGCGGGAAGAGGCCGTTGCCCACCTCCCCCGCGCCGTCCCAGGAGAAGATCACGAACTGCGGTGGCCGCTGGCCGACTTCGAGCGGCGCGGGCGCCTCCGGCTGACGGGGTTGCTTGCCGGTGTACGACGTCGAGCCGTCGCCGATCAGCCGCGGCGCGGCCTTCTTGCCGGGGGCGCCCTGCCGGTCCGCCCTGCGGTCGGGGCCCGCCGGGGGCCGGCTCTGTTCCGCGCCGCTTCCGCAGCCGGCGAGGGTCGCTGCCGCGGCTCCCAGGCCGGCTCCGAGACCCAGGCGTGCCGCGCCCCTGCGACTGATTCCACTCATGGACGTCCCAACCCGCGCCGTGCGCAGGCGCGTTGTGCGTCCCCCCGCTCGGACACTGACCCCCGCACCGTAGGCCCGATAAACCGACAAACTACTCATTTGGTGCGGCGTGCCGTGCAAAAGGGCCGCCAAGAGCGGTCGGCTTCACCGGCCGTTCACCGCGGGTGCAGGGCGTTCCCGGCGGCGGATCAACGATCTACGCTCGGCCGCGCCTTGATCTCATCCGTCCCGTCCACCGCGAAGGGTTCCGCGCCATGTTCGACGGCTTTCCCAGACCCGCGGCGCTGCTGCGTCGCACCGGAGCGCTCGACCTGTACCCGAAGGCGCCGGGCACCGCCGACCTCCTGCTCGGGGCGCCCCTGTTCCCGCACGCGGTCGTGGACCGGCCCGGCCGCACCGATCTCGTGATCGACGCGCCCGACGCCGGTGCCACGCGTCCGTACGTGGCCGGGGTCCGGGTCGACGGCCGCGACCACCCGAAGTCGTGGACGGACGCGGGATTCCTGCGCACCGGCGGCACCCTCGCCCACCGGCTGACGGACCGGCCGGACACGGGCTGGGCCACCGATCCGCAGGGCCTGCCGCGCTGAGGTGGCACCCGGGGAAGCCGGTCGCCCGGACCGGCTCCCCCGGGGAAAGGCCACCGTGCGCCTGGTCCGTCCGCCGTGTTCATGGCGTACCTCGTGAAATCGTCCGCATGAGCGGCGACTTCGCGGGTAATCGGCGGAGGACCATGCAGGAACAGGGAGTCGCGCCGGTCCCACGGCGCGGGAGGGACGGTGGACTCCACCATGAGCGGGACGGTTGTCACTGCGGCCACGACCCGGACGCCGACGCGAAGCGCACCGCTTCACGACCTTCCGGCGGACCCGGGAAGCATCGCTCCGCGCGACGCCAGGGAGTTGTCCCGGCACTTCTTCCGGCGGCTCGCGGATCTCGAGGAGGGCACCGAGGAGTACCAGTACACCCGGAACGTCCTGATCGAGATGAACATGTCGTTGGTGCGGTTCGCGGCGAGCCGCTTCAAGAACCGCGGCGACGACATGGAGGACATCGTCCAGGTCGGCATGATCGGTCTGATCAAGGCCATCGACCGGTTCGAGATATCGCGCGAGGTCGAGTTCACCTCGTTCGTGCTGCCGTACATCACGGGTGAGATCAAGCGCTTCTTCCGCGACACGACCTGGGCCGTGCACGTGCCGCGCCGGCTCCAGGAGCTGCGGATCGAACTGGCCAAGGCGCGCGAGGAGTTGTGCACCCGCCTCGACCGGGATCCGACCACGGCCGAGCTGGCCACGCTGATGGACCTGTCGGAGCCCGAGGTGGTCGAGGCCCAGCTGGCCTCGAACGGGTACACGTCCGCGTCGCTGGACGCGGCTCTGACCGGTGACAACGGCGAGGCCGGCGAGTCGGTGCTCGCCGACTTCCTCGGGGTCGAGGACGCGGCGATGGAGCTGGTGGAGGACTTCCACACGCTCGCCCCGCTCGTGGCCCGGCTGCCCGAGCGCGACCGGCAGCTGCTGCATCTGCGCTTCGTCGAAGAGCTGACCCAGGCGGAGATAGGCGAACGGCTCGGTTACTCCCAGATGCACGTCTCGCGCCTGATCAAGCAGCTCATCGCCCGGTTGAAGGCGGGAATGCTGACCGAGGACGCGACCGGCTGACCCGATCGCCGCGGCACCCTGGTCACAGGGGCGGTTCTCACGCCACGGGAAGCGTGAGGACCGCCCGTACGCGCTTGCCGACCGGAACCCGCTCGACGGTGACGTCCGCGAGCGCGTCCACGATCTCCAGGCCGTGGCCGCCGACCCGCGACGGGTCCCGCGGGTAGCGCAGCGGTGCGGCGGCGCTGCTGTCGTAGACGACGACGGCGACCTGCCGGCTCGTCCCCTCCAGTTCCAGGACGTACGGCCCGTGGCTGTGCCGGTCGGCGTTGGTGATCAGTTCGCTCACCACGAGGAGGACGTCGCCCTCCGTCCTGCGGTCGACCGTGACACACCATTCCTTCCGCAACCGCATCAGGAACGCCTCGGCGAACGCGCGCGCCTGCGCTATGCAACCGTCCTCGCCGGAGTAGTGCGTCACGCGCCACAGCGTCTCGACGGACCTGTCGAGACCCGAGGGGAGCACCGCCCCGGTGGCCCCGTTCGCGTATTCGATCATTCGTGTCTCTCTCACCTGCTCGGCCTCCGGTGGGGAGGCGCCGCAGCCATGCTGATACCCCGCTCCGCGCGAGCCAGTCCTCTGTGCGCCGACGGGTGACTGTGGATCGGGCCTCTCGTTTGAAGGACGACACAGCGTTCCATCGAGCAGCCCTGGAAAGGTCCATCGTGCCCACACTCCGCCGCAGCCGCACCGTCCCCCGTACCCGGATAGCCGTCGACCGGGCGGAGGCGGCACTCCTGGAGCAGTACACCGCCCTCGTACGTCTGGCGTATCTCACCCTCCCCGCCGCCCTCACGCGGCATCGCAGGGTCCTCCTGGCCCACACCGCCGCCCAGCGCGCCCTGCCCGGCAGGCGCCCGGCGGCCGTGCCCGCGCCCCGCGCCGCGGACGACGGCGCCGACGCGGCGCGGGACGCGCTGCGGGTACGCGTCCTTGCGTACGCCCTCAGCGCCGCGCACCGGCCGACCGGCTGGCCCGCGGCCTTGCCGCCACCACGCGCCCTGGTCCCCCGGCTCCCCTTCGTCTGGGGCCTGCGGCTGTTCCCGCGGGCCGGCGGCGCCGAGGAACTCACCCTGGTCCGCGCGCTCGCGGACGCGTCGCCCCGGCGCGGGCGGCCTTCGTCCTGCGCCACGTCGACGGCGTCGGCGGGGAGCGGGCCACCGCCCTCCTGCGCGCGGCCGGCGTCACGGAGGCCGAAGCGTCGGTGCGCGCGTCCCTCACCCTCGACACCGACGCCGGTCCGGCCGCCGCGGCCCTGCTCCGCTCCCAGGAGTTCGACGCGTGCTCGGTGCAGACACGGCCCACGGATCTGCTGCGCCGCACGCGACGGACCCGCGCGGCCCTGGTCGTCGGCGCCGTGGCCGTCGTCACGGCGACCGCGCTGCTCGTCCCGGACGCCGGTCAGCCGGAGAAGGCGCCGACGCCCGTCGCCCCGACCGGGGCGCAGATCAAGGCCAGGGACCTGGCCCGCGCCGGACGGGACGACTGGGCCGACACGTCCCGGGTCGACTTCACGGCCTGGCCCGCGCGCGGTGACCGCACCGACGACGCCGCGCTCCTCGACCGGGCGCTGGGCGCGTGGGAGAAGCCGTCCGACGCCGTCCGCGTCACCCGCACCCAGGGCACCCCCGCCGACCCGCCGCCGCGCTCCCCGCAACTGCTGTTCGCCGGGGACGTCGGCTCGCGCGCGGTGGTGCTCCTCAGCGACGGGGAGCGGCTCGCCCGCTACACCGATCCGGAGGGCGATGCCCGCGCCGCGCTCGCACTGGCCCGGGTGGACGACGCCGACGTGACGAGCGCGGCCGCCGTCGTCCTGACCCGGTCCGACGGCACGGCCCGGTATCTGACGGCGCCGTGGATCTCCGACGTGGCCACCCGCGACCTGCTGCGCCCGGACGTCACGGCCCGGCCGTTGGACGTGTCCGGCGCGGGGTGACCGACCCCGTGCCCGTCGCCCCGGCGGACGGCTGCGACCGGCGGCCGGTGCTCCAGCTCCGGTCGTCGCCACGCATCGTGGAGGACCACTCGTTCCTGCTCGCCGATCTCGGCGGGCTCTCACCGGTCCACCTCACGTTCACGCCGTTGCCCGGACACGGGACGCCGCCGGCCCGCCAGCCCCGCGAGGCGACGGGGCCGCAGGCGCTGGTCGCCTGGGCCCGCACCGCCTGCCGCCTCGCACCGTGGCGGGGCGGCGGCGTGCGCGCCGTGAACGCCTGGGACTTCGCCGAGCAGCAGCTCCCGGAAGGGGCGGCCGCGCGGTGTGGTCCTGCGTCCGGGCAACCACGTGGCGGGGCCCCGGCGACGTCGCGCTCCTTCTCCGTACGCCCAGCGCCTCCGCGACCCGGCCCGCCGTCCTGGTCGGCCGGGCCCGCGCCACGGCGGCGTGCAGCCGATTCGGTCAGCACGTGGTGGCCGCCACCCGCTGGAGGTCGCCCGAGAACCACTGGTACCTCGTGGCGGCCGGCAGCCGTGCGGTCACCCGTATCGAGGCGAGCGGCGCGGTGACCGGGTCCGGCGCCGGCCGCACGATGGCCGTCCGCGCTCCGCAGCGCGGCACGGTCCGGGTGACGGCGCGGCTCGACACCGGCGAACCGCTGACGGAGGTGGCGCCCGCATCGCGCTGATCGTCCGAGGGGAGGTGCATCCGCCGCGCGTGCTGATGCGGAAGTCGTTCATGGGGTTGACGGTGGTCGAAGGGGGCGAACGAGGGAGATCCCATGAACGCGCACGGCGGCGGGAAGGACGGCGGGCTGCGCTGCCTGGTGACCGGTGCCACCGGCTACATCGGCGGACGGCTGGTACCCGAGCTGCTCTCCGCGGGGCATCGCGTACGGTGCCTGGCACGCACGCCCGCCAAGCTGCGGGACCACCCGTGGGCCGAGGACGCCGAGATCGTGCGCGGCGACGTCCTGGACGCCGAGTCGGTCGGCGCCGCGCTGCGCGACGTCGACGTCGCCTACTACCTGGTGCACGCGCTCGGCACCGGCAAGGACTTCGAGCGCACGGACCGCGAGGCGGCGACGATCTTCGCCGAGCAGGCGCGGCTGGCCGGTGTCCGGCGGATCGTCTATCTGGGCGGCCTCACGCCCGCGGGCGTACCGGAGCGGGAACTGTCGCCGCACCTGCGCTCCCGGGCGGAGGTCGGCCACATCCTGCTGGCCTCGGGTGTGCCGACGACCGTGCTGCGGGCCGCGGTGATCCTCGGGTCCGGCTCGGCGTCGTTCGAGATGCTGCGCTATCTGACCGAGCGGCTGCCGGTGATGGTGACGCCGAGCTGGGTCGGCACCCGGATCCAGCCGGTCGCCGTCCGCGACGTGCTGCGCTGCCTCGTCGGCAGTGCCGCAATGCCGGCCGAGGTGTCCCGCGCCTTCGACCTCGGCGGTCCCGACGTGCTCACGTACCGCGACATGATGATGCGGTACGCGGCCGTCGCGGGGCTGCCGCGGCGGCTCGTGCTGCCGGTGCCGATGCTCAGCCCCGGCCTGTCGAGCCACTGGGTGGGCGTGGTGACGCCGGTGCCCGCGTCCATCGCCCGCCCGCTCACCGAGTCGCTGCGCCACGAGGTCGTCTGCCACGAGCACGACATCGACGCGTTGGTGCCGCCCGGTCCCGGCGGCCCGCTCGGCTTCGACGACGCGGTACGGCTGGCGCTGCGCCGTATCCAGGAGGCGCAGGTCACCACCCGCTGGTCGTCGGCCTCGCTGCCGGGCGCCCCCAGTGATCCGCTGCCGACCGATCCGGACTGGGCGGGCGGCAGCCTGTACGAGGACGAGCGGGAGCGGCTCGTGGAGGCGTCGCCCGCGCGGCTGTGGGAGGTCGTCGAGGGCATCGGCGGTGAACACGGCTGGTACTCCTTCCCGTTGGCGTGGGCCGTGCGGGGCTGGCTCGACCGGCTGGCCGGCGGGGTCGGCCTGCGTCGGGGCCGCCGGGACGCGGCGCACCTGCGGGTCGGCGACTCGCTGGACTTCTGGCGGGTGGAGGAGATCGAGCCGGGCCGGCTGCTGCGGCTGCGGGCGGAGATGCGGCTGCCGGGTCTGGCCTGGCTGGAGCTGACGGTGGAGCCGGTCGGCGCCGACCGGGCGCGGTACCGGCAGCGGGCCCTGTTCCATCCGCGCGGGCTCACCGGGCAGGCGTACTGGTGGAGCGTGGCGCCGTTCCACGCCGTGGTGTTCGGCGGGATGGCGCGCAACATCGCCAAGGCCGCGGAACGCCCCGCGAAGAGCGACGAACCGGGCGGGGCGCGTGTGCATCCGTTCCCGGCCCGGCCGGAGAAGGGCTGACGACGTCCGTTCCTCGGTCCCCGACCGTCCCCGCCCGTTCGCCCGTCGTCATCGGTCCCCCCATCCGTGTACCAGGAGTACCCCGTGCGCGTCCGAATCGTTCTGTTCACCTCCGATCTACGGGTCCACGACCATCCGCCGCTGCGGGCCGCGCTGAACGCCGCCGACGCCGTGGTGCCGCTGTTCGTCCGCGACCGGGGGATCACCGCGACGGGGTTCCCCGCACCGAACCGGGAGGCGTTCCTCGCGGACTGCCTGCGCGATCTGGACGAGGGGCTGCGCGAGCGCGGCGGGCGGCTCGTGGTGCGTTCCGGGGACGTGGTGGACGAGGTCGCCAAGGTGGTGTCCGAGACGGACGCGCGGGCGGTGCACCTGGCGAGCGGCGTCAGCGCGTACGCGCGGCGGCGCGAGGACCGGCTGCGTGACGTGCTGGAGGGCCTCGGCTGCGACCTGGTCGTCCATGACGCGGTCGTGACCTGTGTGCCGCCGGGTGCGGTCACCCCGGCCGGGCGCGATCACTTCGCCGTGTTCACGCCGTACCACCGGCACTGGTCGCAGCACGGCACGCGGGCCGTGGTCAGGGCCCCGCAGACCGTCACGGTCCCGGACGCGGTCGGCTCCGAGGACCTGCCCGCCCGCGAGGACGTCTCCGGGGTGTCGCCCGCCCTCGCCGAGGGTGGTGAACGGGCGGGCCGGGCCCGGCTGACCGCCTGGCTGCGCTCCGGGATCGCCGGGTACGAGGACGGGCACGACGATCTCGCGGGGGACGTCACCTCCCGGCTCTCCCCCGACCTGCACTTCGGTACGGTCAGTCCGGTCGAGGCGGTCCAGCGGGCGCGCGCGGCGGGCGGTCCCGGCGCCGAGGCCTTCGTACGGCAACTCGCCTGGCGGGACTTCCACCACCAGGTGCTCGCGGCGCGGCCGGACGCCGCACACGACAACTACCGCTCCCAGGACGACCGTTGGCGCTCGGAGCAGGCGGCCGCGCAGGAGATCGAGGCGTGGCGGCAGGGCCTCACCGGCTATCCGATCGTCGACGCGGCGATGCGCCAACTGCGCCACGAGGGCTGGATGCACAATCGGGGCCGCCTGCTGACGGCCTGCTTCCTCACCAAGACGCTGTACGTCGACTGGCGGGTCGGCGCCCGGCACTTCATGGACCTGCTGGTGGACGCGGACGTGGCGAACAACCAGCTGAACTGGCAGTGGATGGCGGGCACCGGCACGGACAGCAGGCCCAACCGGGTGCTCAATCCGGTCACGCAGGCCAAGCGGTACGACCCGGACGGCGCGTATGTCCGCCGCTGGGTACCGGAGTTGGCCGAGCTGTCCGGGGCCGCGATCCACGAGCCGTGGAAGCTGACGGGGCTCGACCGGGCGGCGTTCGACTACCCGGATCCGCTGCTCGACCTGTCGGACGGGCTCGCGCGGTTCAAGCGGGCGCGCGGACTCGACTGACCTCCGGGTAGAAGCGGTGGACCTGGAGGAGTGCCTCGGGCAGGGTCGTCGGGCGCAGGGCGCCGCGAAGCGTACGGCCCGCCCAGCCGGGTCCGCCCAGCATCACGGTGGGCCGGCCGCGGGCGCCGCGCACACCCCAGCCGGCGCCGGCCAGGGCGCGGGCCAGCGGCATGCTCGCCGTCGACCGGGCCTGCGCCCACAGGACGACGACCCGCGGCCCGGTCCTGCGCACGGCGGCGGAGACGGCCTCGACCGGCACGGCCGCCCCGAACATCCGCTGCGGCAGGCCGTGTTCGCCGAGCGCGGCGCTGAGCGCCTCCAGCGGCAGCGCGTGCTGCTCGGCCGGGACGCAGGCCAGCACGACCGGCGGCACCACGGGCGGCGCTTCGGCCGGGTCCGCGGCGCCTCGGTGCAGGGTGCGCGAGACGTGCCAGGACAGCATGTGCTCCACCTCGACATACCGGTCGCCCGCCTCCTCCCACTTGCGGCCGACCGCGTGCAGCACCGGCACCATCACCTCCTGCCAGGCGCCCACCAGTCCGTGTCGTGACACGGCCTCGGTCAGCAGGCTCTGCACGACCGGCGCGTCGAGGCGCGTGGCGGCGCGCGACAGGCCCTTGCACTCCCGCTCGACGGAGGCCGCCGTCGGCAGCCGGTCCGGTGCCCGGCGCGGCTGCGGGACGGTGACCGTGACCGGGCCGGCGCCGGGACCGGCGACCGAGCCACTGTCGAGTCGCTTGCGGGCCAGGTCGGCCGCCTCGGCCGGGGGCAGCCCGGTGGCGGTGAGGCGGCACATCTCCTCGACGACCGCGATGTCCTGCTCGGACCAGCGACGGTGGTGGCCGGCCGAACGCTGGGCCGGGCCCAGGCCGTACCGGCGGTCCCACGTCCGCAGCGTCGTCGGCGCCACGCCCAACTGCCTCGCCAGCGCGCCGGTGGTGACACCGGGGCCGGCCTGTGGTGTGTCCCGCACGTTGTCCATCCGCTCACGATACGACGCACTAACGATGCGGGTTGCCGACCGTGCGCCACCGTTTCCAGGATGACCGGACCGCGACGGGGCGTGCGGTTGATCCGTCCGGTTTCGATCAGCTGAGGACAAGTCCTTGACCGCACCGAGGAGTTGACGAGGCATCGATGACGACACCCGTGGGTGCGTCCGGCTCTGCCACCGGGCAGGCCGACGACGTGGTCCTGGCCACCGCGTACCGGCAGTGGTCCCCACTGGTGCACGGCCTGGCCCGGCGTGCGCTCGGTGACACACGCGACGCGGAGGACATCACTCAGCAGGTCTTCCTCGCCGCGTGGCGCGGCCGGGCGGGCTACCGGCCCGAACTCGGCTCCCCCGCCGCCTGGTTGACGGGTATCGCGCGCCGCCGCATCGCCGACGCGCTCGCCGCGCGTACGCGCAGGACGGCCGTCGTGGAGCGGCTGGCCGGACGGGACGTCGCGGGCGCCCCCGGAGTGGAGTGGGTGGTCGACCGGGTGGTGATCACGCAGGAGCTGGCCCGGTTGCCCGCGCCGCAGCGCACGGTCCTGCGCCTCGCCTACTACGAGGATCTGACGCAGCCGCAGATCGCGGAGCGCACCGGCTGGCCGCTGGGCACCGTCAAGAGCCACGCGCGGCGCGGCCTGAGCCGGCTGCGCACGCGCCTCGACGACACCGGGGCCGCCCGCTGATCACCCGTACCATCGCGTAGAAAAAAATCCCGTACCCGCCGCATCCGAGCGGGTACCTGCCACCGAAGTTACAGACAGTCCCGCGTAACCCCACCCCGACGCGGGCCGACGGGCCGGCCCGGACCCCGCCGGACCCTGGAGCCCTCAGCGGTGTCGGCGCCGCTGAGAGCAGTCGCCGCGGGCGGCGTCCCGGCGCCGCCCGTGGCACGCCGTCGCCGGGCGGACGGGCGGGCCCAGCACTAGAGTTTGTGATCATGAGCGCCCGTTCCCTCCAGATCCGTGACGTCCCCGAGTCCCAGATCGAGCGCGGTCTCGCGCTCGCCTACCTCGTCTTCCACGAGAACCCCGAGAGCGACCGGCGCAAGCACCACGCCGAGGTCCTCGCCGACTGCCTCAGGCTCGGCGCGTACGACGGCGACGAGCTGGTGGGCTTCGCCGCCGCCCATCCCTTCTCGCTGTCCGTGCCGGGCGGCGCCGACCTGCCCTGCCCCGGCCTGACGTTCGTGTCCGTGGCGCCCACGCACCGGCGGCGCGGGGTGCTGTCCTCGATGATCTCCGCGCTGCTCGACCGCTGTACGCAGCGGGGCGCGCCGCTGGTGTCCCTGTGGGCGTCGGAGGCGGCGATCTACGGCCGGTTCGGGTTCGGTCCCGGCACGTACGGGGCGACCGTGGAGATCGACACGCGGCGGCCGCTGGCGCTGCGTGTCGCGCCCGACGAGAGCCCGCTGCGCCTGGTCGACGTGGCCGACGCGCCCGCGCTGCTCGCCCCGTACTTCGCCGAGACGCGTACCCGTCGCGCGGGCCGGATCGCCCGGACGGACTCCTGGTGGCGCGAGGAGTGGCTGGTCGAGAAGGACGAGGAGGACGAGGACCTGTCGCCCCCGCGGGTCGTCGCCCTCGGCGATCCCCTGGCCGGGTACGCGGTCTACCGCACCAAGCCGGGCGACGAGGACACGCACGCGCAGGGGCTGGTGCGGGTGGACGATCTGGAGGCGGACACCCCCGAGGCGGCGGCCGCGCTGTGGAGCTTTCTCACGGCGATCGACCTGACCGGGCGGCTGCGGGCCTGGGGGCGGCCGGTGGACGATCCGCTGCTGCTGTTCGCGGCGGACCGCGACCAGGTACGGGTGACGGAGTCGTCCCCGTCGCTGTGGGTGCGGCTGGTGGATGTGCGGGCGGCGCTCGCGGCCCGCACCTGGGCGGCGCCGGTGGACGTGGTGCTCGCGGTGCGCGACGACCAGGTCCCGGCGAACGCGGGCTCCTTCCGGCTGATCGCGTCGCCGGAAGGCTTCTCGTACGCGCCCACCGGGGACGCCCCCGACCTGTCCCTGGAGGTCCGCGATCTCGCCACGGCCTACATGGGGGCGACCTCGGTGGGTTCGCTGGTGCGGGCGGGTCTGGTGGTGCAGCACACGCCGGGCGCGGCGTCGATGTTCGACGCCGCGCTGCGGACGGAGCTACTGCCGCACACGGTCGACGCGTTCTGAACGCCCGCCGTGCCCGCGGGACTTCAGCAGCTCATCTTCCAGGTGTGCGAGTCGCCGCTGTCGTTGCCCCAGGAGTCGTACGGGATCTCCTGGCCCGGGGAGAGACAGACGGTGCCGAGCCCGATCCAGCCGGGGTTCTCGTAGACCTGGACGTGGTCCTTGATGCCGGGGCCCGAGATGCCGTGGTTGGCCCAGGACGAGTCCTCGTCCTGGATGCCGGGCTCCCAGTCACCGTCGTCCCCGGACCAGTTCCAGCGCTGTCCGGTGTAGTTGGCGTCGGTCCAGGCGCAGAACTCGCCGCTCGGGCACTGGGCGGCCGAGGCGGTGGTGGTGACGGCGGCGCCGCCGAGTGCGAGGGCGACGGCGGCGAGCAGGGCGACGGGATGCTTCATACGAACGGGTCTCCTTGAGGTGGGTCGAGCAAGGCGCCGGAGGGCGCGTCAGGGGGTGTCGGCGCGCAGGACGCGGGCCGAGGCGTCGACGGCGTGTCCGCGCAGGCGGCGCCATTCGGTGACCTCCGCGCGGTGCCGTGCTCGCACGGAGGTGAGGCTGAGGTCGCGGTAGGCGGCCTCGGGCCGGAGGTTGTTGACGACGGTCGAGACCCGGAACCAGCGCTTCTGGTCGCCGTAGAGCGTGCGCTGGGCCTCGGCGAGGCAGCCGTCGGTGTGCGCGCGGACGGGGATGCCGTTCGCGAGGGTCAGGGAGAGTTCGGCCGGTGGCCGGCCGAAGAGGGCGTCGGCGACGCGCTCTTGTTCGGCGCGGCTCGTCGGCCGCTGTCCCGGTCGGGGCGGGGTGAGGCCCTGGCGGGTGAGGCAGCGGTCGGTGAGCCGCTGTTGTGCGGCGCGGATCGTGTCGTCGGGTGAGAGCGTGGGGGCGGCGGGCCGGTGAGTGCACCCGGTGAGCAGGAGTCCGCCCGCGAGCAGGGCGAGCCACCCGGGCCGTGGTCGTCGAGGGCGCATGTCGGGGTCAGCCGCGCTCGCAGCCCATGGTGTTGTCGCTGACGCCGTCGAGTTTCTGCGCCCACTCCCAGTTCTCGGAGTAGTCGTCGCGCCGGATCTCCCGGTAGAGGCATCCCGAGGTGGTGTAGCTGATCGCGTAGACGGTGTCGCCGACCCGGGAGTCGAACGAGTAGGCGTGACGCTGCGTGCCGTTCTCCGCCTCGGCGTAGCCGGGCGGTCCGTAGCACCAGGCCTGGCCGTGCTGACCGACCTCGGTCCAGAAGCAGACCTGTCCCGGACCGGCCGCGGCCTGCGCGCCCGCGGCGGCGGGGACGAGGGCGGCCGCGGCGGAGAGCAGCGTGAGGGCGAGTGCGGACGTTCGTTTCATGCGGGCGGCCCCAAGATGGTTGCGATCACTGTGCGTGACCACACTCCCCTGGTGCCGACCGGGGTAACCGCCGTGTCACTCGTGTCGGTGACTACCCGTGATTGTCATAACGGCCGCCCACGGTGCTCCGCTCACACGGAGGCGGTGGCCCGGCCGTGGGGCAGGGTGCGGGCCATGCGCAGGGCGTCCACGGACTCGGCGAGGAGCTCGTACTCGGTGGTGTCGTCGCGGGTGGCCACGCGCAGGAGCATCCCGCCGGCCAGTTCCTCGGCGGCGCGCTCCTGCCGTTCGACGTCCGTGCACCACGCGCGCAGCAGCGCGGGCACGTCCGGGGTGTCGTCGGCCACCGGCATCAGCGCGCCTTCGGGCAGGTGGGCCTGGCCGGGGCGCGGGTCGAGCCGTTCGGCGATCCACGTCGCGCGGTCGCGCAGCCACCACAGGGCGAGCGGCAGAGTGGGGGCGCGATAGGTGCCGAGCGGGACTCCGACGCGCCGGCCGCCGCAGATTCCGTAGGCGGTGACATGGCACAGGAATTCGTCGTGCACGATCTCCCCCATTGCCTGGCGCTTTTGATCATTGACCAGTCAGCAATTGATCAGCGTTCGAACAAAGTTCAACCGTCCCATACGTTGAGTATCGACACTTCCAACGCAGTGTCACCACACCTTTCACGCCAGTCTCGTGGCATATTCACGGGCTCCGTTGGCCGAAATCCGTAGCGTCGGCGAAACTGCACCCCATGCGCTCACACGACGTACTCATCGAGGGATACGGACGAATTCAGGAAGAGGTACGGGCGGTGCTCGACGGGCTTTCCGTCGACGATCTACACGCACGTCCCGGCGACGGAGCGAATTCCGTCGCCTGGCTGGTCTGGCATCTGACGCGGGTCCAGGACGATCATGTCGCGGACGCGGCGGGTTTCGAGCAGGTGTGGCTCGCGAAGGGCTGGGCCGACCGGTTCGATCTTCCGCTCGCGAAAAGCGACACCGGATACGGGCATACGCCGATCCAGGTCGGCCAGGTGAAAGTCGACTCCGGCGAGTTGTTGCTCGGCTATTACGACGCCGTGCACGAGCGGACGCTCGGATATCTTTCGGGCCTCACGCATACGGATCTGGACCGCGTCGTCGACGAGGGATGGGATCCGCCGGTCACGCTCGGCGTCCGTCTGGTGAGTGTGCTGGCGGACGATCTCCAGCACGTGGGGCAGGCCGCCTACGTCCGCGGCCTGCTCTGACACATCCGTCGACGCCCCACGACACCCGTCGTCCGGATCAGGACAGGCGCTCCTCCAGTCGGACCGTGACGGTGTCGCCCTCGCCCTTGCCGATGGCGCGGCGCACGTCCGCCTTCACGGGCAGTTTGTGCCGGCCGTCGCCGAGGGCCATGAAGGAGCTGCGGAACGGGTGCCCGTCGACGGTGCCGCGGACCTTCACCAGGCCGCGGGTCCCGAAGAACGCGGCCGCCTCCGGCCACACCACATAGGTCCATCCGCCCGGGTTCGGGCTCTTCTCCAGGACGGCGCTGAACTCCTCGTTCAGCGCCGTTCCCGCGTGCGGGTTCGCTGTCATGGCGGCCTCCAGTCGGTCTCTATGGTTCTGACCTTGCGGGGCAGCCGAACTCATCGCACCTCCAGAGGTCTTGACAAGTCGATTGGTCTGGACCAGCCTCGGCGCACAGCGGTGGCCACCGTTCTCATCCGCCCCTCACCTCTCCCCCCGGAGGCTCCTCGTGGACCGAGCCGCACGTCACGGCAGACCCCGCGCCCGCCGCCTGCTCGGCAGCGCCCTGGCCGTCACCTCGGCCGCCGCTCTCGGCATCACCGCACTGGCCGCGCCCGCCCAGGCCGCGGACATCAACGTCGCCAAGAACACCGGGTTCGAGTCGGACCTGAGCAACTGGACGTGCAGCGCCGGCAGCGGCGCGATCGTCTCCTCCCCCGTGTACGGCGGCACCAAGGCCCTCAAGGCCACCCCGTCGGGCCAGGACAACGCCCAGTGCACACAGACCGTCGCGGTCAAGCCCAACTCGACCTACACGCTGAGCAGTTGGGTGCAGGGCAGCTACGCCTACCTGGGCGCGAGCGGCACCGGCACCACCGACGTCTCCACGTGGACGCCGGGCGGCTCGTCCTGGCAGCAGCTCACCACCAAGTTCACGACGGGCGCGAACACGACGTCGGTCACCGTCTACACGCACGGCTGGTACGGGCAGAGCGCCTACTACGTCGACGACGTCAGCGTGTTCGGGCCCGACGGGGGCGGCGGCAGCGACCCGGTCGTCGTGCCGTCGGCGCCGACGGGCCTCGCCGCGGGCACGGTCACCTCGTCGTCCGTCGACCTGTCGTGGACCCCGGTCTCCACGGCCACCGGCTACAACGTCTACCGCAACGGCACCAAGGTCGCCTCGGTGACGGGCGCCTCGGCCACCGTCACGGGCCTGAGCGCCGACACCTCATACAGCTTCCAGGTCAGCGCGGTGAACGCGGCGGGCGAGTCCGCGAAGTCGACGGCCGTGAGCGCGCGGACATCCACGTCCACGGGCGGTGGGGGCGGCGGCACGGTGCCGAAGCACGCGCTGACCGGTTACTGGCAGAACTTCGACAACGGCGCGACGGTGCAGAAGCTGCGGGACGTGTCGGCCCAGTACGACATCATCGCCGTGTCGTTCGCCGATGCCACGACGACGCCGGGCCAGATCACCTTCAACCTCGACCCGGCCGTCGGCTACGCCTCCGCCGCCGACTTCAAGGCCGACATCGCCGCGAAGCACGCCGCGGGCAAGTCCGTGATCCTCTCGGTGGGCGGCGAGAAGGGCAGCATCTCCGTCAACAGCGACGCGTCGGCGACGGCGTTCGCCGACAGCGCGTACTCCCTGATGCAGACCTACGGCTTCGACGGCGTCGACATCGACCTGGAGAACGGCCTCAACTCGACGTACATGACCAAGGCGCTGCGCGCGCTGGCCGCGAAGGCGGGCAGCAAGTTCGTGCTGACGATGGCGCCGCAGACCATCGACATGCAGTCGACGTCCGGCGAGTACTTCAAGACCGCGCTGAACGTGAAGGACATCCTCACGGTGGTCAACATGCAGTACTACAACAGCGGTTCCATGCTGGGCTGCGACGGCAAGGTCTACAGCCAGGGCTCGGTCGACTTCCTCACCGCGCTCGCCTGCATCCAGTTGGAGGGCGGCCTCGACCCGTCGCAGGTCGGGCTCGGCGTCCCGGCGTCGACGCGCGGCGCGGGCAGCGGGTACGTGGACCCGTCCGTGGTGAACAACGCGCTCGACTGCCTCGCGCGAGGCACCGGTTGCGGCACGTTCAAGCCCGCGAAGACGTATCCGGCGCTGCGCGGCGCGATGACGTGGTCGACGAACTGGGACGCGACGGCGGGCAGCGCGTGGTCGAACTCGGTCGGCCCGAAGGTGCACGGCCTGCCGTAGTCCGTGGGCGGTGGCCCGTCACCGGAGCAGGCTCAACAGATGGGCGCAGGCCGCCTGTTCGGTGGGGTGTGCGGAGATCGGCCGGTGTGCGCCACGTTCGTACGCGCCGGTCTCCCACGCCCCGTCGGGCATCCTGCGCAGGTACAGGAAGTCCGGGGGCGTGGGCGCGGGTTCGTGGACGCCCTCGATCCAGTAGTACCCGGCGGGTACGCCGGACCGGCGCAGTGCCTCGTCGAGTTCGGTGACGTCCACGGGTTCCGCTCCTTGCGTGTCCTTACACGGTGGGTTCGAGGTAGTCGTGCTCGATCAGCCACTTCACGTTGAGGCGCTGCCCCTCACCGGGGTTCAGGAAGGCGGCGTCGAGCTTGATCTGCCGGCCGCCGCCCGGCTGCTCGAACCAGGGGGCGATGGGCCCCTCCCACACGACGAACGCCTTCTCCACGACGTACGTGTGGTAATCGCAGGCGTAGGCGGCGTCACGGGTGTTGAGGTTCTGCGGGGGCAGGGCGCGCTTCTCGTACGCGTCTCCGGCCGGGGCCAGGTACGCGCCGTACTCGGAGCCGAAGCGGTCGAGTTCCTCGCCGGGCGCGAGCGCGGTCGGGGTGCGGTCGACCTCCCCGTTGGTCTCGGTGAAGCCGTCGTTCGGCGGGTACTTCCAGGAGCCGCCGTCCGCGGGACCGTCCCAGTACTTCTTGAGGAACGCCCGGTCGTCGAGGCCACCGGTGCGGTGGTAGCCCTTGAGGAGCGGGCCGACCGGGGCCTGCCACTTCCTGGGCAGGTACTTCGGGCCGAGGCGGGCGTCGCCGTGGTACGTGCCGGTGCACGGGTCGTGGACGGCGGCCGGTTCGGCGGCGGCCACGGAGGGGGCGGCGGTGAGCGCGAGGGCGGCGCCGAGGGACGCCAGGATCGTACGCAAAGGCTTCACGCGGAAGTCTCCCAGTGACGTGGGGTGGCAGGACGCGCACACAAGGTGATCTTGCGACGCATCGAGACGGTAACCGCACCCCACGTCACGTATGACGACATTTGGCCATCCTGGTCGTGCGGGGGCGGGTCAGCCGCCGAGGAAGAGCTGGGTGCCGTCCGGTCCCGACACCTCGATGCGCGCGCCGTGCTCGACGGTGCGGCTGACGGTGCAGTAGGTGTCGTGGGTGAGCCGGATGCCGCGTTCGAGTGCCTGGGCGGCGGCCGTGTCGCCTTCGGGCAGGTCCATCTCGTAGGAGATGCGGACGGCGCCGACGCGCCCGTCGTCCTCGGGCCGGGAGACCGACTCGACGGTGATCCGGAGGTCGTCGTGCGGGACGGTGCGGGCGGTGCGGTCGACGACGAGGCCGCCGCAGCCGCCGAGTGCGGCGAGGAGGAGCTCGACGGGGGTGAAGGACGGCTGGGCGGCGGCGGAGTCGGCGGGGGCCATGCGGACCTCGGCGCCGCGGTCGTTGCGCGCGGTCCAGTCGCGCTCGCCGTTGCGTACGGTTTCGATGCGGTAGTCGGCCATGGCGGAACGGTAACCAGGGCCGGGCCCCAGGCCGCGCAGGGCGCTCCGTGGGATGCCGCGCCGGATCGGGGAGGGGGCGCTCAGGGCGCCTGTTGGACGTCGCCGCGGGTGGTGGACGCCACCGTGTCGCGGTGCGCGAAGTCGCCGGGCGGGATGCCGGGGTGATGGCCGCTCAGCGGGTCGGCGGCCGTCGTCGCGGCGGCCGGGCCGAGGGTGAGCCGGGAGACGATCCGGTAGCGGTCGCCCCGGTAGAGCGAGTGCACGTACTCGACGGGCCGGCCGGACGTGTCCGAGGTGAGGCGCTCGAACAGCAGCGCCGGTGAGAGTTCGGGGACGTCGAGCACCTCGGCCTCGGCGCGGGTGACGACGGTCGGTTCGATGGCCTGCACCGCTTCGCGTACGTGAACGCCGTGGTGGTCGCGCAGATGGGCGTAGAGGTCGCCGCTCTCCAGCTCCTGGGCACTGAGCCCGGGGACGAGGTCGGCGCGGATGTGCAGATGCTCGATGGCCATGGGCGCACCGTCGACGAGGCGCAGCCGGGCCACGTACACGATCTTCGCGGCGGGTGAGAGGCGCAGCTTGCGGCCGACGCGGGCGCCGGCCTGGATGGTGGTGAACTCCAGGATCCGGCTCGACCAGGCGCCCGCCGCCTGCGGCAGCGTCAGCGCCTGTTCCTGGGAGACGAGTTCCTGCGTGATCTTCTCGGGGGCGACGAACATGCCGCGTCCGTGTTCGCGGACGAGAAGACCCGCGGCGACGAGTTCGTCGACGGCCGCGCGCAGCGTGGGGCGGGAGACCCCCAGGCGGGCGCAGAGGGTGCGTTCGGAGGGGATGGGGTCGCCGGGGCGCTGCGACTCGATGAGTTCGAGGATGTGGTCGCGCACTCGCTCGCGCTTGAGCACCGCTCCCGGCGCGTCCCTGTTCACGTCGGTGTTCACGCCCGCCCCCTTGTGCCGTACGACCACGTGCCTGACCAGTTGACCACGTCGAGGCGTTGATCGACAAGCATCGAGGCTCTGATCGGCAACTAGCCATTATTTCCTGGGGGGTTGACGCGCACATTGGTCTATGCCACGTTTCTCCACCATCAGAGGTCACCTGACCAGTTGGACAACTGGTCAGGTCCGGCTCCCAGAGGTGAACCGTGAAGCTCCGCTTGCTCGCCGGTGTGTGCACGCTCGTCGTGTCCGCCGGGCTCAGTGCCTGTAGTGCGTCCGGCTCCGAGGACGGAGGGTCCGGCGACGGCGGCCGGACCACCCTCGACGTGTGGCTGATGCGCGACAGCGTGTCCGCCGCGTTCCAGAAGGACTTCGAGAAGGGCTTCGAGGCCGCGCACCCCGACATCGACGTGAAGGTGCAGATCCAGGAGTGGGACGGCATCGGCGGCAAGGTCACCGCGGCGCTCGCCAGCAACGACGCCCCTGACGTGATCGAGACCGGCAACACCCAGGTCGCCCAGTTCGCCCAGAGCGGCGGTCTGCTGGACCTGAGCGACAAGGTCGACGCGCTCGGTGGCAAGGACTGGCTGAAGGGGCTCGCCGAGCCCGGCGCGTACGAGGGCAAGCAGTACGGCATCCCGTACTACGCGGCCAACCGGGTCGTCATCTACCGCACCGACCTGTTCGAGAAGGCGGGCGTGGACGCGGCGACGATCAAGACGCGCGACCAGTGGGTCGCCGCGACGAAGAAGCTCGACAAGGGCGCGCAGCAGGGGATCTACCTGCCCGGCCAGAACTGGTACACCCTCTCCGGGTTCGTCTGGGACGAGGGCGGCGACCTCGCCACCGAGGCCGGCGGGAAGTGGAAGGGCACCCTGGACTCGCCCGAGGCACTGCGCGCCATGGCCTTCTACGCGAAGCTCCAGGCACTCGGCAAGGGTCCCAAGGACTCCGACGAGGCGCAGCCGCCGCAGGCCGAGGTGATGGCGAAGGGGAAGGTCGCCCAGGTCGTCAGCACACCGGGCGGCGCCCGTGTCGTCGTCCAGAACAACCCCGAGCTGAAGGGCAAGTTGGGGTTCTTCCCGATCCCGGGGAAGACCGCGGACACGCCCGGCGCGGTGTTCACCGGCGGCTCGGACCTGGTGATCCCGACGGTGTCGCGGCACCACGACGCCGCGTACACGTTCGTCAAGGAACTGACCGGCGACGTGTGGCAGAAGAAGCTCGCCGTCGCGATGAGCTACGTACCGAACAAGACCACGCTCGCCGGCGCCGTCGCGAAGGACCCCGGCGCCTCGGCGATGGCGGTCGGCGCCGCCGTCGGGCACGCCACGCCGAACACGCCGGGATGGGCCGCCGTCGAGGCCAAGAACCCGATCAAGGACTACATGACGGCGGTGCTGACCGGCGGGGACCCGCGGCGCGAGGCGGCGAAGGCGTCCGAGGCGATCACGACGGCGATGAACTCCGGCTCCTGATCCACCGCCCCGCCCCTGTGATGGGCCCCCGGTATCTCTCGAAAGGAGTGTGCGTCGTGTCGGTCGTCCGCGAGCGGACCGCACCCCGCCCCTCACCCGGCCGCACCGGCGCCCGCCGGGCCCGGCCCGCCGCGCCACCACGTCCGGCCCCTGGCCGTACCTGCTCGTGGCGCCCGCCGTCCTCGGCATGCTGTACCTGCTCGTCTATCCACTGGCCCGGACCGTCCTGATCTCCTTCCAGGACTTCGGGCTGCGTCAACTCATCCTCGGCGACGCCCACTTCGTCGGACTCGACAACTACACGACCCTGCTGTCGGACCCGCGCTTCTGGACCGTGGTGCGCCGTACGTTCCTGTTCATGGCGATCAACGTCGTCCTGATCATGGGGATCTCGACGCTGGTCGCCCTGATGGCGGAGCGGCTCGGCCGGCGCTGGCGGACAGCGGTCCTCAGCGCGCTGGTCCTGACGTGGGCGATGCCGGTGGTCGCGGCGACCACGGTGTTCCAGTGGCTGTTCCACTCCGAGTTCGGCATCGTCAACCACACCCTGACCGGCCTCGGCTTCTCGTCGTTCGACGGCTACCCGTGGCTGGCGCACGGCCCCGCGGCGTTCACGATCCTGGTGGCGCTCGTGGTCTGGCAGTCGGTGCCGTTCGCGGCGATCACCCTGTACTCGGCGCTCACCACGGTGCCGTCCGAGCTGTACGAGGCCGCGCGCATCGACGGGGCGTCCGGTGTGCGGATCTTCCGCTCGATCACGCTGCCGATCGTGCGCCCGATCTTCATGCTGGTGCTCTCCCTCGAAGTGATCTGGACGTTCAAGGCGTTCGTGCAGATCTGGGTGATGACCCAGGGCGGCCCCGGCGACGCGACGACGATCCTGCCGGTGTACGCGGTGCAGACGGCCCTGGCCGGCCAGCGCTACGACCTGGGGTCGGCGGCGTCGATGGTGACGGTGCTGCTCATGTCGGGCGTGCTGGTCGCCTACTTCCGGCAGATGTTCCGGCAGGAGGCCGAACGGTGAGACCGCGCAGACTGCCGCTGCATCTCGCGGCCACCGCGACGATCGTCGTGTGCCTGTTCCCCGTCTACTGGATGGTCACGACGTCCTTCAAGCCGAACCGGGACATCCAGTCCGAGAGCCCCCGGCTCCTGCCCCAGAGCTGGACGCTCGACCACTTCCGGCGGGCGATCGACGCCGACGGCTTCGGTCTCTTCTGGCGCAACAGCGTGCTCGTCACGCTCGGCGCGGTGGCGCTCGCGCTGATCGTCGCGCTCGGCGCGTCGTTCGCGGTGGCGCGGATGCGGTGGCGGGGGCGGCGGCAGTTCATGCTGATGGTGTTCGTCGCGCAGATGGCACCGTGGGAGTCACTGATCATCCCCGTGTACATCATCTCGCGGGACACCGACATGCTGGACCGGCTGCCGACGCTGACCCTCGTGTACTTCATGATGACGCTGCCGTTCACGATCGTGGTGCTGCGCGGCTTCATCGCGACGATCCCCGCGGAGCTGGAGGAGTCGGCGCAGGTCGACGGCTGCACCCGGTTCGGCGCGTTCCGGCACGTGGCGTTCCCGCTGCTCGCGCCGGGCCTGATGGCGACCTCCCTGTTCGGCTACATCACGGCGTGGAACGAGTTCGCGTACGCCAACTTCCTCATCATCAAGCAGCAGGACCACCGGACGCTTCCGGTGTGGCTGTCCTCGTTCCACAACACGTTCGGCACCGACTGGGGCGCCACGATGGCCGCCTCCACACTCTTCGCGCTGCCCGCCCTGGTGATCTTCCTGCTGTTGCAGCGGCACGTCACGTCCGGCTTCGCGGCCGGCGCCGTGAAGGGCTGAGAGCCCGCGCCCGCTCCCCTACCGAGGCTTTTGGAGGTTCGCCGTGCCCGCGCACCGCCCGTCGCTGATCCCCCTGCCCACTCACCTCTCCTACCGTCCGGGCCACTTCACCCTGCGCCCGGACACGCCGGTCCGGGTCTCACCCGGCGCCGAGCCGGCCGCCGCACTGCTGCGCACCCTGCTCGGGCCGGCCACCGGGCTCGCCCTGCCGCACTCCCCGGACGCGCCGTTCGTCCTCGCCCTCGATCCGCAGCTCGGCGGACTGGGCGAGGAGGGGTACGGCCTGACGGTCGCCCCGGACGCGGTGCTGCTGCGCGCGGCGCACCGCGACGGACTGCTGCGCGGCGTCCAGACACTGCGTCAACTCCTGCCCGTGGAGGCGCTGTCGAGCACCCCGCAGGCGGGCGTGGACTGGCGGCTGCCGTGCGTGGAGATCACCGATGTGCCGAGGCGCCCGTGGCGCGGCTTCATGCTCGACGTGGCCCGGCACTTCCAGCCGGTGTCCCTGCTGCGCCGGTACGTGGACCTGCTCGCCCTGCACAAGCTGAACGTGCTGCACCTGCACCTCACCGACGACCAGGGCTGGCGGATGCCGGTCGACGCGTACCCGCGCCTGACCGAGGTGGGCGGGCGGCGCGCCGCGTCGATGGTGGGGCCCGCGGGAAGCCCGCTCTTCGACGGAGTGCCGCACGAAGGCGCCTACACGCGGCGGGAGTTGACGGACTTCGTCGCGTACGCCGCCGCCCGCGGGGTGACGGTCGTCCCGGAGATCGAGATGCCGGGCCACACACGCGCCGCGCTCGCCGCGTACCCGCAGCTCGGCAACCTGCCCGGCAGGCACCTCGACGTGTGGACGCGCTGGGGTGTGTGCGACACCGTCCTCGGGGTCCACGACGAGGTCCTGGACTTCTGCCGCACGGTCCTCGGCGAGGTCCTCGACGTCTTCCCCTCGCCCTACGTGCATGTGGGCGGCGACGAGTGCCCGACCACGGAGTGGGCGACGAGCCCGGCGGCGCGCGCCGCGCCGCGGCCGAGGGGCTGCCGGGCACGGACGCGCTGCGCACCTGGTTCCTGGGCCGGGTCGGGGCGTTCCTCGTCGAGCAGGGCCGCACCCCGGCGGCCTGGGCGGAGACGGGCGAGGGGCTGCCGCCCGAGTTCCTGGTGATGACATGGCGCGACCCCGAGCACACGCGACTCGCCCTCAAGCGCGGGCACACGGTGGTCAGCGCCCACTACCGCGCCACCTACCTCGACTACGCCCAGAGCTACGCGCCCGGCACACCGCAGGCCCAGCCCGGCCCGGTGGTCGACCTGCGCGCGGTGCACGACCACGATCCCGCGGACGCCCCGGAGTCGGGGGGCCGACTGCACGGCACGCAGGCGCAGTTGTGGACCGAGTTCGCCCCGACCGCCGAGCACGTCGATCTCCTGGCCTTCCCTCGGCTGTGCGCGCTGGCCGACCGGGCGTGGCACGGCGCCCCGTCCTGGCCGGACTTCCGGGTCCGCCTCGCGGAGCACATCGGGCGCCTCGCCGCGCTCGGTGTGCGGCACGGACCGCTCGACCCGCACGTCCCCATCCCCCACCGTTCCGGAAAGGAACACGCATGAAGAGCACACGTCTCCGCAGATCCCTCACCTGCGCCGTGGCGGTCGCACTGAGCTGCGCGGGCCTCGTCGCCCTGCCGGCCGGCGCGAACGCCGCCGCGGGTGACCTGACCGTGCAGTACCACACGGGCTCCACCGGCAGCGACCAGGCCGAACCCTGGCTGAAGGTCCGCAACTCCGGCACCGCGAGCGTGCCGCTGAGCGGCGTCAAGGTCCGCTACTACTTCAAGTCCGACGCGGGCAACCCGAGTTACCGCTTCGCGTGCTCGTGGGCCGTGAAGGGCTGCGCCAACATCACCGGCACGTTCGGCACGCTCGCCCACCCGACGGCGACCGCCGACCGCTATCTCGAGGTGGGGTTCACCTCCGGCGCGGGCTCCCTCGCGGCGGGCGCGGACACCGGAGATCTGCAACTGCGCTTCTACCGGGCGGACTGGCAGTCGCTCAACCAGTCCGACGACTACTCCTTCGCCGCGACGCAGACGAGTTACGCGAACTGGTCGAAGGTGACGGCGCAGCTCGCCGGCGCCACGGTCTGGGGCACGGCGCCCGAGGGCAACGACCCGACCGACCCCACGGACCCCACCGACCCGACCGATCCGCCCGCCGGGGGCGCCACGCTGTTCGACGACTTCAACTACACCGCGTACAACGACCCGAAGATCGACGCGCACGGCTGGAGCGTCCGCTCGAACTCCGGCGGACCGGGTGTGCCGGGCGCGACGTGGGCGCCGCAGAACGTCACCTTCGCGTCGGCGTCCGGGAACTCGGTGATGAACCTGGAGACGTCGACGTCGGGCACCGGCGAGAGCACGAAGCAGACCGAAGTCCTCACCAAGGCGCTGAAGTTCAGGAACGGGACGTACGCGGCCCGTGTGAAGTTCTCCGACGCGCCGAAGAGCGGGCCCGACGGGGACCACCTGGTGCAGACGTTCTTCACCATCAACGACCTCAAGGCGCCGATGGCCGACGACTACGCCGAGTACGACTTCGAGTACCTGCCCAACGGCGGCTGGGGCGAGCCGTCGAACATCCTCTACACGACGTCCTGGGAGACCTACAACCCGGACCCGTGGCAGGCCGTGAACCAGCACACGGAGAGCCGGCAGAGCTACGCGGGCTGGCACGACCTCGTCGTCACCATCGACAACAGCGACATCCGCTATTACATCGACGGTCAGCTCTTCGGCACGCACGGCGCGGCGTATCTGCCGGAGCGGCCGATGTCGATCAACTTCAACCAGTGGCTGATCGACCTGGCGGGCCAGACGAGCACGAGTGCGCGCGCGTACGACCAGCAGGTCGACTACGTGCTGCACGTCAAGGACCAGGTGCTCACGCCGGCGCAGGTCGCGGCGAAGGTGGCGGCGTACCGCTCGGCGGGCACCACGTTCGAGGACACCGTCCCCGCGTCCTGACGTCGCCGTCGCGATGTCGGGACGGGGAGCCCGCGCGCCCCACACGAGCGGGCTCCCCAGGGGTGCTTCCCCTCCCCACGAGGCCGCCGCGGGATTCGGCGGCCGTCGTGGGCGAGAGTCTGCCGTGGACCGGCCGGGAACTCATCTCGGACCCCCGGATTTCGGTAACCTTGCGTGTTGAATCAGTGGCGAGAAGTGACGGAAGGGGAACGTCGGATCCCTGTCACAGGGCGGCACTCGGGGTCGGGGGAGCGCCTTCTGGCGTGATCACGTCGACTCAACTAAGGCCGGATCCCTGTCCGGGCAAGCGCTCTCCACAGCGGGCGCAGAACCGTGCGGCCGCGTCCTCCGTGACGCGGCCGCACTCCGCGCAGACCCGCGGCAGCAGACAGGGGGCCTCCCCGCCCTCGGCGGCGGTCACCGACGTGGGGGCCCGGCCGATCGTCATGCCGGGCCGCCTGCGGTGGGCGGTGATGTAGACGAGCCCGTCGGGCCCGGCGTCGACCGCTCGCCGCTCGCCGCGCGGCACGAACACGAGGGTGCCGGGGGCCAGCTCGGCGTCGCCGTCGGCCCGGTGCAGGGTGCCGTGGCCCTCGGCGACGACGAGCAGGACGTCGAGGTCCGACTCGACGTACGGCTCGCCGCCCGCGCCGGGGCGCAGCCGTACGACGTTGGCGTCGAGTTGGCGGGCCGCGCCCTCCAGGCGCCACAGGGCGCCGGTCGCGGCCGGGCCCGCCGCGGTCAGCACGTCCGCCAGGGACACATGGGCAGCGGGCATCGCTCGCGCACCTCCGGTGTGACTCAAGAGATCGACATGTCCAGGAGGCCGACGCGACCAGAGGGATCGCAGGAATCACTGAGATCACTGGGGTCAGTGGGATCGGCCGAACGGCAGCCTACGCAGTTCGTCGATGCGCAGCAGCCGGGCCAGGGCCAGGAAGCCGGCGGCCATGACCAGGGCGCCCGCGCCGAGGGCCACGGCGGTGCCGGTCGTTCCGTCGTCCCACGCTTCGCCGCAGGCGCGGGCGGTCGCCCAGGCGGCGGCCGCGGTGATCCCGGCGGCCAGGGTCAGCTTCCCGTAGGCGCGCAGGAGGCGGCGGCCGTCGATCCGTCCGTCGAGCCGGCGCCGCAGCCGCCGGGCGGTGAGCAGCAGCCCGACGCCGTACGACACCGCGTAGGAGGCGGCCATCGCGGTGACGGCCCAGCGCGTGGGCAGCAGCCAGTGGCAGGCGCAGGCGAGCGCGATGTTGACGGCGCCGATCCAGACGGCGGTGAGGAACGGGGTGCGGGTGTCCTCGAAGGCGTAGAACCCGCGCAGCATCAGGTACTGCGCGGAGAACGGCATCAGACCGAGCCCGAACGCCTGGAGCATGTGGCCGATCGGCCCGGGGTCGGCGAGGCCGTGTCCGAAGAGCAGGGCGGCGATCTGGGGCCCGAGGGCCACGAAGAGGAATCCGGCGGGCACGATCACGGCGCCGGTGGCGCGCAGGGCGCGGGACAGGTCGGCGCGCACGTCGTCGATGCGGCCCGCGACGGCCGCGGCGCTCATCCGGGGCAGCAGGGCCATGACGAGGGAGACGGTGACGATGGACTGCGGCAGGAGCCAGATCGTCTGGGCGTAGGTGTACGCGGTGTAGCCGACGCCGTCGTCCGGGAGCGCGGTGTCGGCGGCGTTGGCGAAGTGGGTGACGACGGCGAGCGAGACCTGGTTGGCGAGGACGAGCAGCAGGGTCCAGCGGGCGGCCTGGATGCTCCTGCCGAGCCCGGTGCCCTTCCAGTCGAAGCGGGGTCGCAGCCGGAACCCGGCCGCGCGGGCGAAGGGGATCAGGGCGAGTGCCTGGACGGCGATGCCGAGGGTGGTGCCGAGGCCGAGGACCCGGATGTGGGCGGCGGTCACGTCGTCAGGACTGCGGGGCAGGGTGAGCAGCGCCAGGTAGGCGGCGAACATGCCGATGAGGACGATGTTGTTGAGGATCGGGGTCCACATCATGGCGCCGAACCTGCCGCGTGCGTTCAGGACTTGGCCGAACATCGCGAACAGCCCGTAGAAGAAGATCTGCGGCAGCAGGAAGCGGGCGAAGACGACGGTGAGTTCGAAGGCCCGGTGGTGGGCGGGCGTGTCGTTCATGTAGATGCCGACGATCTGCGGCGCCGCCCACACGGCGAGGGCCGTGCCGAGGCCGAGGACGCAGACGACGAGGGTGACGAGGCGTTGTTCGTAGGCGCGGCCGCCGTCGGCGTGTTCGGCGCGGGCGCGCACGAGTTGGGGCACCAGGACGGAGTTCAGGGCGCCGCCGATGAGCAGGGTGTACAGGCTCGTGGGGACGGTGTTCGCGGTGTTGTACGTGCTCGCGTACAGGCCGGTGCCCAGGGCGGCGGCCTGGAGGACCTGGCGGATGATGCCGGTGGCGCGGGAGACGATCGTGCCCGCCGCCATGAGCAGGGAGGACCGCGCGAGCGAGGGCTGGTCCGGCTCGGCCCGCGGCCCGGCTATTCGTGCCGTCCCGCTCAACGGGGACCGCCCTTCAGGAAGTCGACGACCGGAGGTGTCGCCCGGTCGGCGCACTCCTCGAAGTAGGCGTGGCGGCCACCGGGGACGATCTGGAGGCGCGCGCCGGGGACGCGGTCGGCGATCAGCGGGGCGTTCGCCGTGGGGTTGAAGTCGTCGTCGGAGCCGTGCACGACGAGGGTCGGGGCGATGATGCGGGGCAGCGCGTCCCACGCGTCGTGGCGGGCGCTGGCGCGCAGATGACGGCGGCGGGCGTGCGCGGGCATCGCCGGGTCGCCGAGCGTGTGGAACGGCCCGGGGTGCGCGGCGACGTACGCCGGGGTGTACATGAGGTCGAGCAGCGTGGCGTGGACGGTGGCCGGGTCGGCCAGGGCCTTGCGGACGGCGGGGCCGCGTTCGATGCCGTGCGGCGCGCCCGGTGACGTGCAGCCGAGGACGAGGCGGTCGACGCGCTCCGCGTGGTCGGCGGCCAGCCATTGGGCGACGCGGCCGCCCATCGACGTGCCGTAGACGTGGGCGCGGGCGATGCCCGCGTGGTCGAGGACGGCGACGACGTCGCGGGCGAAGTTCGGGGTGCTGTACGTGTCGGTGTCGGGTGCGTCGCTCGCGCCCGTGCCGCGCCAGTCCATGACGACGGTGGTGAAGGCCGCTTCGAAGCGCTCGCGCACCGCCTCCCACCAGCGGTGGTTGTTCGACTGGCCGGCGAGCAGGACCAACGGGGCGCCACTGCCGCGGACTTCGTAGTGGAGCGCGGCGCCGTCGGCCGCCTGTGCGTGGGACATGGTCGGGGATTCTCCCTCATCGCCCGTTCCCGCGATCACACGGCTCCGCGGGCGTGCACGCCTCCTCGCGCGTGTCCGAGCGCGTCACGCCGGAATGCGCACGGCGGATCACCTGACGCGAGCGGGCGGGGAGAGAGCAGGATGGGCAGCCGGGCGCGCCCGTCCGACCACCCGTCCACGTCCAGGAGTTGCTCATGCACCGCCGCACCGAACACGCCCGGCTCTCCACCGCTCTCGCGTTGATCGACGACCGTGCGCTGCGCGACCGGATCGAGCGGGCCCAGGCCGGTGACCCCGGAGTGGGCGGGCGCTCCGGTGTGCTCGACGTCGAGGGGACGCCGGTGTTCGTCAAACGGGTGCCGCTCACGGAACGCGAGTCGAGACCCGAGCATGTGCGCTCCACCGCGAACCTCTTCGGGCTTCCGGACTTCTACCAGTACGGCGTCGGGTCGGCCGGGTTCGGCGCGTGGCGGGAGCTCGCACTGCATGTGATGACGACGAACTGGGTGCTGTCGGGCGCGTACGACGGCTTTCCGCTGACGTATCACTGGCGGGTGCTGCCGGACACGCCGCCCGAGGGCTTCATGGACGAACTCGGCGGGATCGACGGCGCCGTGGCCCACTGGGACCACTCCCCCGCCGTGCGGGACCGTCTGGAGGAGCTGGCGGCGGCGCGGCACAGCCTGGTGCTGTTCCTGGAGTTCGTGCCGCAGACGGTCGCGCAGTGGCTCGGGGCGCGCGGTGACGACGTCGCCGCGTACCGGTGGGTGCTGCGGGAGCTGGCGCGCGGTACCGACTTCCTGCGGGAACAGGGCGTCGTGCACTTCGACGCGCATCTGCGGAATCTGCTCACGGACGGCGAGCGGATCCTCTTCACGGACTTCGGTCTCGCCCTCAGCTCCCGCTTCCGACTCAGTGCGCAGGAGCGGGAGTTCCTCGTCCGGCATCTTCCCGCGTACGACTCCCTGCTGTCGCTGTGTCACCTGCGGCGCCACCACCTGCCGCCGGGGAATCCCCAGGCGGTGACCCGACTGCTCGCTCCGCACGCGCCCGCGCTCGCGGTCTTCGACGACTTCCTGGACCGGCTCACGGGCGACAGCAAGCGGACCCCGTATCCGGACGAGTACATCGCCAAGGCTCTCCACTAAAGGAACCATGGTTCCTTTACAGCTCCGGACTTGCTAGAGTTGCGGCACGCACTAACGGGGCCAACGTCCCATTAAAGCGCTCGCGGCTTCAACTCATCGACGCGGCAAGGGGATCGACATGGAGTACCGACAGTTGGGGACGTCCGGCCTGAAGGTTCCCGCGCTGAGTTTCGGCGCCGGCACCTTCGGCGGGCGCGGCCCGCTCTTCTCGGCCTGGGGCACCTCCGGCGTCGACCAGGCGCGCCGCATGGTGGATCTGAGCCTGGACCACGGGGTGACCCTCTTCGACACGGCCGACGTCTACTCGGACGGCGCCTCGGAGGAGGTGCTCGGCGCGGCCCTCAAGGGCCGCCGCGACCAGGTGCTCATCTCCACCAAGGCCGCCCTGCCCACGGGTGAGGGACCGTACGACGCCGGAGTCTCCCGCTCCCGCCTCGTCCGGTCCGTCGAGGCCGCGCTGCGCCGCCTCGACACCGACCACATCGACCTCTTCCAGCTCCACGCCTACGACGCCGCCGTCCCGGTGGAGGAGGTGCTCGCCACCCTCGACGACCTGGTCAGGGCGGGCAAGATCCGCTACACCGGCGTCTCCAACTACGCGGGCTGGCAGCTGATGAAGGGCCTCTCGGCAGCGGAGAAGCACGGGCGTCCGCGGTTCGTGGCGCACCAGGTCTACTACTCGCTCGTCGGCCGCGACTACGAGTGGGAACTGATGCCGCTCGCGAAGGAGGAGGGGGTCGGCGCGGTGGTGTGGAGCCCGCTGGGCTGGGGCCGGCTCACCGGGAAGATCCGCCGCGGGCAGCCACTGCCGACGAACAGCCGACTGCACCGAACGGCACAGTTCGGGCCACCCATCGAGGACGAGCACCTGTACCGGGTGGTCGACGCGCTCGACGAGATCGCGAAGGAGACGGAGCGCACGATCCCGCAGATCGCCCTGAACTGGCTGCTGTGCAGGCCCACCGTGGCGACCGTGCTCATCGGCGCCCGCGACGAGGAGCAGTTGGAGCAGAACCTCGGCGCCGTCGGCTGGGAGCTCACGCCCGAGCAGGTCGCACGCCTCGACGCCGCGAGCGAGGTCATGGCGCCGTACCCCTACTACCCGTACCGGACCCAGGCCGGATTCCGCCGGCTGAACCCGCCGCTCGTCTGAACCCACCCCTCGCCTGAACCCTCGCCCGTCCGAACCTTCCGGCCGCCCGAACCTCTCGCCCGCCCGAGCCCCCCGGCCGCCCGAGCGAGCCGCCCCCCACAGGTGTCAACTCTTGGTTGACACCTGTGGAGTGTCAACCTAGGGTTGCCTCATGACGCATTCAGTCGGCCCCTCCCAGCCCGTACGCCTCGACGACCTGATCGAGGCCATCAAGAAGGTCCACACCGACGCCCTCGACCAGCTCCAGGACGCGGTCATCGCGGCGGACCACCTCGGTGACGTCGCCGACCACCTGATCGGCCACTTCGTCGACCAGGCCCGTCGGTCCGGCGCCTCCTGGACCGACATCGGCAAGAGCATGGGTGTCACCCGCCAGGCCGCGCAGAAGCGCTTCGTGCCCAAGGGCTCGGAGAACGACCTCGACCCGAGCCAGGGCTTCAACCGCTACACCACACGCGCCAGGAACGTGGTGGTGGCCGCGCAGAACGAGGCGCACGCCGCCAAGAACACCACGATCGGCACCGCCCATCTGATCCTCGGTCTCGTGCACGAGCGCGAGGGACTGGGCGCGAGGGCGATCCTCGCGCAGGACGTCCTCCTCGACACCGTCCGGCAGGAGGCCGCGGCCCAGCTCCCCGCCGCCTCCGAGGAGACCCCGGCCCTGGTGCCGTTCGACGCGGACGCCAAGAAGGCGCTGGAACTGACGTTCCGTGAGGCGCTGCGCCTCGGGCACAACTACGTCGGCACCGAGCACATCCTGCTCGCGCTCCTGGAGCACGAGAACGGGTCGGGGCTGCTCTCCGGCCTCGGCATCGACAAGGACAGGGCCGAGGAGCACATCCGCGCGGCGCTCGCGGAGCTGAGCGCCGCTCAGGAGGACTGAACTCCCCCGTCGGCCACAGGAGTCGAGGGCGTGCGCGGCAGATCCGGTTCGAGATAGATGACCCGGGCGATCGGGACCGCCGCGCGCACCCTCGCCTCCGCCGCGTCGATCGCGGCGACCACCCGCGCCACCGTGTCGTCGTCGCGTACGGCGATCTTCGCGGCGACGAGGAGTTCCTCGGGGCCCAGGTGGAGCGTGCGCATGTGCAGGACGCCGGTGACCGATTCGCCGTCGACGAGCGCCGCCTCGATCCGGGCCACGTGCTCGGGCCCCGCCGCCTCGCCGAGCAGCAGCGACTTCGTCTCCGCCGCGAGCACGATCGCGATGGCGACGAGCAGGACGCCGATGCACAGCGTGCCGATGCCGTCCCAGACTCCGTCGCCGGTGGCGAGGGCGAGACCGACGCCGGCGAGGGCCAGTACGAGGCCGATCATCGCGCCGATGTCCTCCAGGAGGACGACGGGGAGTTCCGGTGCCTTGGAGTGCCGGACGAAGTCCCGCCACGACTTGCCGCCGCGCACCGCGTTCGACTCGACGACGGCGGTGCGCAGCGAGAAGAACTCGACCACGATGCTGAACACCAGCACGCCGACCGGCCAGTACCAGTGCTCGATCGCGTGCGGGTGCCGGATCTTCTCGTAGCCCTCGTACAGCGCGAACATGCCGCCGAGCGAGAACAGCACGATGGAGACGAGGAACGCGTAGATGTAGCGGGTGCGCCCGTATCCGAAGGGGTGCTGCGGCGTCTCCGCACGCCGGGCCCGCTTCCCGCCGAGCAGCAGCAGACCCTGGTTGCCGGAGTCGGCCAGCGAGTGGACGCTCTCGGCGAGCATCGACGACGAACCGCTGAAGAGGTACGCCACGAACTTCGCCACCGCGATCGCCAGGTTCGCCGCGAGAGCGGCCACGATCGCCTTCGTGCTGCCGGAAGCCATGCTTCAGGCTAGGCGCGGACGTTCGCGGCGGCGACCGGAGCGCCCCGAACGGTCCCCGACCACCTGTGGGCGGCCATCGCCGCAGGTGGGAGACTGCTGCCATGACTGACCGCTCTGGAACCCCCGCCCGGCCGGACGACCTCGTCGACATCGAGGAGCTGATCGACGCCTATTACACGAGGGAGCCCGACGTCACGCGCCCCGAGCAGCGTGTCGTCTTCGGTACGAGTGGCCATCGCGGCTCCAGCCTCGACGGCGCCTTCAACGAGAAGCACATCGCCGCGATCACGCAGGCCATCGTGGAGCACCGCACGGCCGAGGGCATCACGGGCCCCCTGTTCATCGGCCCCGACTCGCACGCCCTGTCGAAGCCCGCGCTGAAGACGGCGCTCGGCGTCCTGACGGCGCACGGCGTGCGGGTGAAGGCCGACGCGAACGACGACTTCGTGCCGACGCCAGCCCTCAGCCACGCGATCCTGCGCCACAACCGGGACGAGTCCGCCGACCGCGCCGACGGCATCGTGATCACGCCGAGCCACAACCCGCCGCGCGACGGCGGCTTCAAGTACAACCCGCCGCACGGCGGCCCCGCCGACTCGACGACCACGTCGTGGATCGCGCAGCGCGCCAACGAGCTGCTCGAGGACCCGAGTTGGGCTCCGCGCTCGGCGGACCAGGCCGCCTGGGAGCCGTACGACTTCCGGGAGCGGTACGTCGAGGACCTCAAGGACATCGTCGACGTGGACGCCATCCGGACGGCCGGCGTGCGCATCGGCGCCGACCCGCTGGGCGGCGCGAGTGTCCACTACTGGTCGCGGATCGCCGAGATGTACGGGCTCGATCTGACCGTGGTGAACCCGGAGACCGACCCGACCTGGCGGTTCATGACGCTGGACTGGGACGGCAAGATCCGGATGGACCCGTCGTCCGCGCCCGCGATGGCGTCGGTCCTCGCCCGCCGCCACGACTACGATCTGCTGACCGGCAACGACGCCGACGCCGACCGGCACGGCATCGTCACGCCGGACGCGGGTCTGATGAACCCGAACCACTATCTGGCCGTCGCCATTCACTACTTGTTCTCGCACCGGCCGCGGTGGTCGGCGTCCGCGGCGATCGGCAAGACGCTGGTGTCGAGCGCCGTCATCGACCGGATCGCCGCCTCGCTCGGCCGCGAACTCGTCGAGGTCCCCGTCGGGTTCAAGTGGTTCGTGCCCGGCCTGGTCGACGGCTCGGTGGCGTTCGGCGGCGAGGAGAGCGCCGGGGCGAGCTTCGTCCGCAAGGACGGCAGCGTGTGGACGACCGACAAGGACGGCATCCTGCTGGCGCTGCTCGCCGCCGAGATCACCGCCGTCACCGGGAAGACGCCGTCGGTGTACTACGCCGAACTCGCCGAGCGGCACGGGGCGTCGGGCGCCGCGTACGCCCGGATCGACGCCAAGGCGACCAAGGAGCAGAAGGCGCGTCTGGCCAAGCTCACCGGGGACGCGATCACCGCGGAGACCCTCGCGGGCGAGCCGATCACGGCCCGGCTGTCCGAGGCGCCGGGCAACGGCGCGGCGATCGGCGGGCTGAAGGTGACCACCGAGAACGCGTGGTTCGCGGCGCGCCCCAGCGGCACGGAGGACGTGTACAAGATCTACGCCGAGTCGTTCCGCGGGGCTGAGCATCTCGCGCAGGTGCAGAGCGAGGCCCAGGCGATCGTGGACGCGGCGCTCAGCTGACGGTCTCCGGGAGGCCGGGGACGTCCGCGACCCCGGCCAACACATAGGTGTGCGGGTGGAGTTCGAGCTGCTCACGGGAGAGCTGTCCCGTGAGCACGCCGACGACGACACCCGCGCCCGCGTTCGTCCCCGCCTCCAGGTCGACGACCGTGTCCCCCGCGACGAGCACCTTGCGCACGTCGACGACGCCGGTCTTCTCCATCGCGCGGTGGATCATGTACGGGGCCGGGCGGCCGCGCGGCACCTCGTCGGAGGTCACGACGGCGTCGAGGGTGCCGCCCTCGCCGGTGGACCAGCCGAGCGAGGCGAGCAGCGGCAGCGCCACGTCGTCGCTGAAACCGGTGGTGAGGGCGACCTTGATGCCACGGGCGCGCAAGGCCTCAAGTGCCGTGTCGGCGTGGGCTATCGGCGTCGGCGGCACCTCCGCGTAGCGCTTGACGAGGTAGGCACGGAAGGCTTCGTACTGCCGCTCCACCAGGTCCGCGTCGGGGGTGCCGCCGCCGATGCGGACGAGCGCGGCGATGGCCTCGCGCTTGTCGGTGCCCATCCAGGTCTGGAGGTCGGCGTCGTCGACCGGGACGCCGGTGGACTCGACGGCGTGGCGCAGTGCCTCGTAGACGGCTCCGTGTTCCTCGATGGTGGTGCCTGCCATGTCGAAGACGGCGAGTTCGATCACTGGGTTTCCTCAACTGTGGTTCGGGGGGCCGGTGCGCCGGTGCGGTCGCGGCCGGCGACGGTGCGGCCCCCGACGGTGTTCTCGATGGTGAAGGTGGCCATGGCCGGCAGATAGCGGTCGTCGGCGTACTCGACGGGCGCGCCGTCACCGGTGAACGCCAACCGCCGTACGCGCAACAGCGGTTGGCCCGCGTCGATGCCGAGGAGCGCGGCGTCGTCCGCGTCCGCCGCGATGGCGTCGATGGTGTGGCGGGCATGGTGGAGATCGACGCCGCGGCCGGTGAGGGCCTCGTACACGGACCCCTCGTCGGGATCGAAGGCGAACAGGTGCAGGCCCGCGTCGAGGACGAACGTGGAGCGTTCGATCATCGCGGGCACGCCGTCGAGGTGGCGCACCCGGACGAGGTCGACGACCGGCGCGCCCTCGTCGAGGCCGAGCCGGCCCGCGGTCTCCGGTGTCGCGCGACGCCGGGCGACCTCGACGGTGTGCTGGCCGGGGGTGCGCCCGATGGAGCGCGCCCACTGCGTGAACGACATGAGCGAGGCGAACGGCTGCGAGGGGGTGACCCGCCGGGCGACGGGCGGTCGGCCACGGCCGCCGACGAGGTGTCCTTCCGCCCGCAGTTGCGCGAGGGCCTGGCGGACCGGGCCGCGCGAGGTGCCGAACTCCTCGCACAGCTGCGCCTCGCTCGGCACCGGTCGGCCCTCGGGCCACTCCCCGGCCTCGATACGCCGCCGGAACTCAGCTCCGAGCCGCTGATGCAGCGGCCCGTCCTCACTTGTCTTCACAACTTGAGTCTTGCAGTCGAGGAACCGTCCAGGCAAGGGCGCTGCTCGGGTGCTCGCGGTAAGAGTCGGTAAACATCCGGGAAACTTGTATAGACAACACTTGCCGTGGTCGATCGGGACTCCGCACGCTGGGCGGCATGAGCATCGCAACAGCACCTCCCGTCCCCGTCGAGCTGCCGGGCGGCCGCAGCGACCTCGTCGTCGTCGGCGCCGGCATCGTCGGCCTCGCGCACGCCTTCGAGGCGGTGCGGCGCGGCCTGAGCGTCACGGTGGTCGAGCGGGACCGGCGCCCGGTGGGCGCGTCCGTGCGCAACTTCGGGCACTGCTGCGTCACGGCGCAGCGCGGCGAGCTGCTCGACCTCGCCGCCGCCTCGCGCACGGGCTGGGTGGACGCGGCCGCGCGGGCCGGGTTCTGGGCCCCGGAGGCGGGCGCCCTGGTGGTGGCCCGGTCGGCGACGGAGCTGGCGGTTCTGGAGGAGCTGCGGGACGAGCGCGGCGCGGACGCGGTGCGGCTGCGCACGCGGGACGAGATCGGCGACGCGCTCGGGCGCCCCGCGGACGCCCGCGACGATCTGGTGGGCGGCGCGCACCTGCCCGCCGATCTGCGGGTCAACCCACGGGAGGCGGCGCCGCGCCTGGCCGCGTGGCTCGCCCGGCAGCCCGGCGTCGACATCCTCTGGGGGACGAACGTCGTCGGGGTCGAGTCCGGCACCGTGCACACCAGCCGCGGCCCGGTCCACGGCGATCAGGTCCTCGTCTGCGTGGGCCACGACCTGGACCGCCTCCACCCGGTGGAGGCGGAGGCGCACGGCATCGAGCGGTGCCGCCTGTCCATGGCCCGCGTCGAGGCGCCGCCCGCGTTCCGGACCGACGCGGCGGTGCTCACCGCCACGTCCATGTTGCGCTACGACGGATTCACGGCGATGCCGTCGGCGGTCCCGCTGCGCGCCGAAGTCACCGCGCACAGCCGGGAGTTGCTCGATGTCGTCGCCAACGTGATGTTCACGCGGCTGCCCGACGGGACGGTCCTGGTGGGCGACTCGCACGCGTACGACGCGACCGAGATCCCGTTCCAGGACGAGGGGACGACGGAGCTGTTGCTGCGCGAGGCGGCACGGGTGCTCGGAGTGCCGAGGGTGCGGGTGACCGAGCGCTGGCAGGGGGTGTACGCGAGCAGCGGGCGCGGCCCGCTGCTCGTACGGGACGTGGCGCCGGGGGTGCGGGCGCTGTCGGTGACCTCGGGGATCGGGATGACGCTGTCGTTCGGCCTGGCGGCGGCGACGTTCGAGGGGGCGCTGCGGGCGACGGCCTGACCCGGTGAACGGCCGGGGGAAGCGGACCGGCATCGTTCGGCGGGCACCGAACCGAACGCTGCCTACGCTCGCGGCCATGAACACCGCGACTCCCCTGCCCCATCTCCGTGTCGAGCCGAGCATCCTCTACTTCGGCACGCCCGTCGTGCTCCTGTCGACGGAGAACCCGAACGGCACCTTCAACCTGGCCCCGATGTCGTCGGCGTGGGCCCTGGGGCGCACCGTCGTCCTGGGGCTCGGCGCCGACGGGCGGACCGCGCGCAATCTGGCGGTGCGGCCCGACATGGTGATCAACCTGCCGGGGCCCGGACAGTGGCAGGCGGTCGAGCGGCTCGCTCCGCTGACCGGGTGCGACCCGGTTCCTGCGACGAAGGCGCCGGGGTGCCGCTACGAGCCGGACAAGTTCGGCGTGGCCGGTCTGACCCCGCAGCCCTCCGTCGCGGTACGGCCGCCACGGGTCGCCGAGTGCCCGCTCCAGTTGGAGGCCAGGGCCGTCGACGTGCGCCCGGACGCGGGCGGCGGCTTCGTCGTCGTCGAGGCCGCCGTGCGCGAGGTGCACGCGAGCGCCGACGTCGTGGTGCCCGGCACCGACCACATCGACCCGGTGGCGTGGAGCCCGCTCGTCTACAACTTCCGCCACTACTTCGGCCTCGGGCCCGAACTCGGCCACACGTACCGCAGCGCGACGGCGGGGGCGGCGCGGGCCGGGTGACATGAACGGGCCGGAGGGAACGGGCCGGGGGAAGGAAACGCGCCGGGTGACGAAAATGCGACTGGCCACGCGGCGCGACACCTGTTTAAGATCCCGTCAGCATCGCGTGCCGGTCACCGTCCGGGTGAGGCATGGAGGTGCCGGAGTTGCCTTCTGGAGGCAATCCATCGTGTCCGTTCAGCTCAATCACACCATCGTGCACGCCCGGGACAACCGGGAATCCGCCGAGTTCCTCGCACACATCCTGGGGCTCGAAGTCGGCGCCGAGTGGGGCCCGTTCATCGCTCTCGAACTCAGCAACGGCGTGACCTTGGACTTCGCGACCGTCCCCGCCGAGTCGATCGTCACGCAGCACTACGCCTTCCTCGTCAGCGAGGAGGAGTTCGACGGGATCTTCCGGCGCATCAAGGACGCCGGGCTCACGTACTACGCCGATCCGCACGGCAAGCAGCCGGGCGAGATCAACCACAACGACGGTGGTCGCGGCGTGTACTTCATGGACCCGGCGCGGCACGGCATGGAAGTCATCACGCGTCCGTACGGCAGCGGCGGGAACTGACGCTCGGCGCCGACCGGAGGGGTGCTTCGGGGCCGTCCTCAGGACGGGTCCTGGAGCACCCCGAAGACGTTCCCGTCGGCGTCCTTCAGTTTGGCGATCTGCCGGCCCGCGCCCACTTCGGTGACGTCCTGCACGATCTCGGCCCCCGCGGCGACAAGCCCTTCGACGGTGCCGCGGATGTCGTCGACGTGCCAGAACCCGACCGGGGCCGTCATCCCGCTGCCGTGCCCGTTCGGATCCAGCCCGAGGTGCTGGCCCGCGACGTCGAAGCCCACGTAGTACGCCTCGTCGACGGTCGGCTGCACGCCGAGCAGCGCGGCGTAGAGCGCCTTGGCCGCGGCGAGATCGCCGACGGGGGTGATGATGGTCTTCTGGCCGGTGGTCATGTACGTGGTTCCCTTCGCCGTCGCGTACCGCCGCTCCCTGTACGCCTGTTGCCCGCAAGCCTGTTCCGTGTGCACCTGCGCTGTGTGGCGCCGGACGCCTCAGCCGAAGTTCGTGGCGTGCAGGACGAGATACACCGTCCCGACGACGAGCGACGCCGAGGCCAGCACCCCCATCGCCAGAGCCGTGCGCCGAGCCGGTCGGCAGACCGGCTCCGCGTCCTCCTCCCGGACGGCCGCCGTGCACGGCAGCACCGCGAGGCCATAGGTCACCAGGCCGGCCGTGCCGAGCGTGAAGCCGAGTCCGAGCCACGTCACACCCGCGGACATAAAGGACATATGACCGATTCTGCGACCAGTTCGGCGATCGCGCTATTTCGACGGCCGCCGCGTGCGGCACCCGGGCACCGCCGGTAGAACGGAATCACCACGGACCGAAAGGGAGCCATGTCGCTCACCCCGGAGCAGCGCGACGGCCTTCTCGCCGCGACGCACCCGGCGTGCCACGCGGTCGACGCCCGGGGCGGGCACGGCCCCTCGCCGTCCCGGTCCGGTACGCGTACCGGCCCGGCGGCGCGCTCCGCGTGGTCACCGCGCGCGACAGCCGCACGGCACACTCCTCGCGGCCGCGGGCCGGTGCACGCTCCTGGTGCAGCGGACCGAGCCGACGTACCGGTACGTCTCGGCGGAGGGCCCGGTGACGCCGCGTACGGCGACGCCCGAGGACCTGACCGCGGTGGCCGGGCGGTATCTCGCCGACGACGCGCTCTCCACGTACGTCGAGAACTCGCTGCGCGGCTACGGCCCCGAGCACCTCGTCCTCGTGGAACTGCGCTCGGAGCACTGGCTGAGCGCGGACCTCGGCGCGAACCGGCCGACTCAGCCGGACTCGCCGAGGCCCGGCACGGGCGCGCCGGAGGGAAATCCGGCCGCGACATAGCTGTCGTAGAACTCCTTCCACCGCCCGCTCGCCCCGCTGTGCGAGCCCTCCGGGGACTCGCCGCGGTCGGCGGCGTCCAGGGCGGACAGGCACACCTCCCATCCCGCCGCGTTCCGCGCGGCGGTGTCGTGGGTGACCAGGACGTCGGTGAGGGTCAGATGGGTGCCGCCGTCGCCGCGCTCCTCCAGGTCGTAGTGGAGTTCGTCGCCGCCCCAGCTGAACGAGAAGTGCCGCGGGGCGTCGGCCGCGAGGACGGTGCCGGTGGACTCCGGCTGGTTCGGGTCGCCGAAGAACCGGATCACGGCGCCGGGGGCCAGCTCCTTCGCCTCGAAGGCGGACGGGAACCAGCGCGCGAGCTCGGCGGGATCGGTCACGTACTGCCAGACCCGGTCGATGGGCCGGTCGTAGGTGCGGGTGAAGCGGACGGCGGGGATGCCGTCGTCCAGCGTGAGGTAGGAGCCGGTGGTGCTGGTCGTCATGCCTGCGCCTTCCTTCGTCCGTCAGCGTCGGCGAGAGCCGCGGTGAGCGCCTCTCCCCTTCGAGCCTCTCACCGGCCACCGTCGGTCGCCTGCGGCGCGGTGGTACGCGCGGCGTTTCCCGGGCAGGCTCCTCCTCGCAACGACAGTGCGCCGGAAGGAATCCCGCGTGGACGGCAACGCCTCGTACGGCAAGAAGGGCTTCAAGCGCTCCCGCAGCCACTTCGCCGACCGGATCACGGCCGATGGCAGGGACGGCTGGCCGGTGGAGGCCGGGCGCTATCGGCTCGTGGTCAGTTACGCGTGCCCGTGGGCGAGCCGCGCCCTGGTGGTGCGGCGGCTGCTCGGCCTGGAGGACGCGCTCTCCCTCGCCGTCGCCGACCCGGTCCAGGACGACCGCAGCTGGCGCTTCACGCTCGACCCCGACGACCGTGACCCGGTCCTCGGCATCCGCTTCCTCAGCGAGGCGTACGACGCCCGCGAGAAGGGCTACCCGGGCGGCGTCAGCGTCCCCGCGATCGTCGACGTACCGTCCGGGAGGCTCGTGACGAACGACTACCAGCAGCTCACGCTCGACCTGGAGACCGAGTGGACCGCGCTGCACCGGGCCGGCGCGCCCGACCTGTACCCCGAGCCGCTGCGCGACGAGATCGACGAGGTCATGGAGGGCGTGTACCGGGACGTGAACAACGGCGTCTACCGGGCCGGGTTCGCGACCGGGCAGGCCGAGTACGAGGACGCGTACCGGGACGTCTTCGCGCGGCTCGACACGGTGTCCGAGCGGCTCGCGGGGCAGCGCTACCTCGTCGGGGACACGATCACCGAGGCGGACGTGCGGCTGTTCACGACGCTGGTGCGCTTCGACGCCGTCTACCACGGCCACTTCAAGTGCAACCGCAACAAGCTGACCGAGGACCCGGTCCTGTGGGCGTACGCGCGCGACCTGTTCCAGACGCCCGGCTTCGGCGACACCGTCGACTTCGACCACATCAAGCGGCACTACTACCAGGTGCACCAGGGGATCAATCCGACCGGCATCGTGCCGCTGGGCCCCGACCTGTCCGGCTGGCTGACGCCGCACGGCCGTGAGGCGCTCGGCGGGCGGCCGTTCGGTGACGGGACGCCACCGGCCGCTGGGTAGGGTCGGGGGGCGTACGTCCAGCCTGGTCACGGAGTTGCCATGTCCCGCCCGCACGTGTTGCTTTCCGCCGCCGTCTCGCTCGACGGGTGCCTCGACGACACCGGTCCCGAGCGTCTGCTGTTGTCCGGCGCGCAGGACTTCGACCGGGTCGACGCGGTGCGAGCGGCGAGCGACGCGATCCTCGTCGGGGCCGGGACGCTCCGCGCGGACCGGCCCCGGCTCCTGGTCAACTCGGCCGAGCGGCGGGCCGCGCGCGTCGACGGCGGACTCCCCGCGTACCCGCTGAAGGTGGCGGTCAGCGCCTCCGGCGACCTGGACCCGGGTGATCCGTTCTGGACGACGGGCGGCGCGCGACTGCTGTACACGACCGACGCGGGCGCCGCGCTCGCCCGCGCGCGGGTGGGCGCCGTCGCCGACGTCGTGGCGCTCGGCGCGGCCGTCGACTGGGCCACGCTGCTCGACGACCTCGGCGCGCGGGGGTGCGGCGGCTGCTCGTGGAGGGCGGGGCGCGGGTGCACACGCAGCTGATGCAGCTGGGTCTCGCGGACGAACTGCGGCTCGCCGTCGCCCCGTTGGTGGTGGGTGAGCCGGACGCGCCGCGTCTGTTCGGGCCCGGCGCGTACCCGGGCGGGCCGCGCAGCCGGATGCGGGTCCTGGACACGGAGCGGGTCGGCGACGTGATCGTGACCCGGTACGCGCCGACGGTGCCCGGCACGACGGACGCGGCCACGGCCGCGGACCGGCACTGGCTGCGGCTCGCCTGCGAGCTGGCCGCGGACTGCCCGCCGTCGCAGACCGCGTTCAGCGTCGGCGCGGTGATCGTCGCCGCCGACGGCACGGAGCTCGCGCGCGGGCACTCGCGGGAGGCCGGCGACCCGGTGGCGCACGCCGAGGAGGCGGCGCTCGCCAAGCTCCCCGCCGACGACGCGCGGCTGGCGACGGCCACGGTCTACAGCAGCCTGGAGCCGTGTGCCCGGCGCGCCTCGCGGCCCCGGCCCTGTGCGCGGCTGATCGTCGACGCGGGGGTGCGCCGGGTGGTGACGGCCTGGCGGGAGCCGGACACGTTCGTGCCGGGAGCCGACGGGATCGGGGTGCTCGCCGGGGCCGGGGTGGTCGTCGCGGAGGTCCCTGAGTTCGCCGAGGCGGCCATCCGCCCCAACCGTCACTTGGTGCCCACCTCTACACATAAGGAATAAATAAGAGCAAAATGGAGGTGCGCGGCCTCGCCGTCCGCAGGGCGGCCCCGCCGCGCGGACACGGTCGGACTCAGCGAGCCGAGGAGTCGATTTCCATGGCCGACCTTTCGCACCACAGGGCAGACCTCTCCGGTCACCCCGATGTTTCCGAAATGCGGGACCGGTACGCACGCGTGATCGGTGACCGCGACGTGGCGCTCGTGGACGGGCCGGTGTTCCTGCTCGGCCTCTACTGCGCCTTCTCCCCCTGGGTGGTGCACTTCACCGCGAGCCAGCCCGCGCTGACCACCCACAACCTCATCATGGGCATCGCGATCGCGGTCCTTGGACTGGGATTCACCGTCGCGCCGGCCCGCATGGCCGGTCTGAGCTGGGCCATGTGCGCCATGGGCGTGTGGATGATCGTCGCTCCATGGGTCGTGGGGTCGAGCCCCGACATGGGCGTGATCCTCAACAACGTCATCGTCGGCGGCCTCACCGTCGCGCTCGGTCTCCTGTGCTCGGGCGTCGCGGCCCGCAGCGCCCGGACACCCGAGCTGTAGGTCAGGACGGCGGACCGGACGCACGACGAGACACAGGAGCGGACAGAGAGGACGCAGTGGCAGGATCGGCGTCGAGCGGCGGCGGCTCGGAGACCGAGCTCCCGGGCCGTCGCCGCTGGGCCGCGCCACGCCGCACGACCACGACGGCCGCGAGCCCCAGGGCGAGTCCGAGCACGGTGCGCACCCCGAAGGGCTCGCCGAACATGAGCGCGCCCCAGACCGCCGTGACCGGCGCCATCAGGAACATCAGGGTGTTGACCTGCGTGATCCCGCTGCGCCGCAGCACGATCCAGTACAGGCCGTAGCCGCCGAAGGTCGACAGGCCCACCAGCCAGGCCACCGCGAGCCAGAACGACGGCGTCGCGGGTGGCATCGCCTCGCCCGCGACGACGGCGAGTCCGGTGAACACGACGGCGCTCGTCGCGCAGTGCACGGTCAGCGCGGTGAGCGGTGGGACGCGGGTGGGCGAGCGGCTCTCGACGAAGGTGGCGGCGACCAGCGACAGCATCCCGAGGAACGGGATCAGGTACGCCCACGCGGCCACGCCCGTGACGGCGGCCGCGTCGGCGGTGGTGACGACGGCGACCCCGGCCACGCCCAGGCACAGGCCGAGCCACTGCCGGGCGGTGACGTACTGCCGCAGCAACGGTCCCGCGAGAACGCCCGCGACGAGAGGCTGGGTGCCGTCGATCAGGGCGGTGGTGCCGCTGGCGACGCCGAGCTGGATCGCGTAGTAGACGGTCAGCAGATAGCCGCTCTGCGACAGGGCTCCGACGGCGATCTGCCGCCCGAGGGCCCGCACCGGCAGATCGCGCAGGCCGCGGCGGCCCGCCACGGCCAGGAGCACGACGGCGAGCGGCAGGAACCGCCACATCAGGGTGGTCACCGCGGAGGCGTCGCCGGCTCCGAGCTTGGCCCCGATGAACCCGGAGCTCCAGGTCAGCACGAAGCCGAGGGACAGAAGGACATTCATGGCGTGACACCGCCTCCCCACCCGCAGGTCCACAGCCCGACAGGTATACAGATCGGTTTACATGACACGACTATACAGATCGGTTTACTCTGGGGGCATGCGTACGACGACGAAGCCCTCGACCCCGGTCGATCCGGAGCGTCCCGACCTGACTCCCGCCGCGCGCCGGGTCCTGGAGACCGCGTCGCGACTGTTCTACGAGCGCGGCATCCACGCGGTCGGGGTGGATCTGATCGCGTCCGAGGCGGGCGTCACGAAGAAGACGCTCTACGACCGGTTCGGCTCGAAGGAGCAGATCGTCGTCGACTACCTGGCGACCCGCGACGCCCGCTGGCGCGCCTACCTGGCCGAGCGGCTCGAATCCACCGACCTCTCCCCCGTCGAGCGGGTATTGACGGTGTTCGACGCGTCCGGGACGTGGATGGCAGCCCACAGCGGCAAGGGGTGCAGCATGGTCAACGCGCATGCCGAGATCAGCGATCCGGCACACCCCGCCTACGCGGTGATCGTGGGCCAGAAGCAGTGGATGCTGGACCTGTTCGTCCGGCTCGCGCGGGACGTGTCGCCGGACACCGCACGGGAGACGGGGCGTTCGCTGATGCTGCTGCACGAGGGCGCGCTGGTCTCGGACGGCCTGGACGTGTTCCCCGACGCGTTCGGGCGCGCGCGCCGCCTCGCCGCGTTCCTGCTGTCGGCGGCGCGGGAGAGCCGATGACCTGGGACACGGACGCGCCGGGCGTCCTGCGACTGCCGTCCGGGCGGCTCGTCCGGGGACGCGGGCTGCGCAGTCCACTGCCGCCGGGACCGCTCCCCTCCTACGGGATCTATCTCCTCGGCGCTCAACCCCCGCCCATGGACTGGGAGTTCACCTGGCTGCGCTGGCCCGACTTCCGCCTCCCCGCCGACACCGACGAGGCCCGCCGCGTCCTGGGCGACGCCTGGCGACGGTGCGCGGACGAGCGGGTCGAGGTGGCGTGCGGCGGCGGGAAGGGCAGGACCGGGACGGCTCTCGCGTGCCTCGCGGTCCTCGACGGCGTCCCGCCCGGCGAAGCCGTCGCGTACGTGCGCGCCCACTACGACCGCCGCGCCGTGGAGACCCCGTGGCAGAAGCGGTACGTCCGCCGTTTCGCGCCGCCGTCCGGACGGGTGCCCCGGGCGGACGCGCCGGAGGCTCCGGACGCGCCGGATAAATGAGTTGCGCGCGTACGTGACCTGCTGCGCACCATGGGCGGGCATGTTTTCGCCAGTTCAGGAGACCCGAATGCGCCGATTCCTCGAAGCAGTTCAGCGACCCCGCCGGACCATCGTTTTCGAGGACTCGACCTTCCATGCAGATCCCGCAGGTACGCACGACCCTGAACATCGGCATTCTCGCCCACGTCGACGCCGGTAAGACCAGCCTCACCGAGCGGCTCCTGTTCGACACGGGCGCCATCGACCGGCTCGGCAGCGTCGACGGCGGCGACACCCGCACCGACACCGGCGCCATCGAGCGGCAGCGCGGCATCACGATCCGCTCGGCCGTCGCCGCGTTCACCGTGGGCGACACCCGGATCAACCTGATCGACACCCCGGGGCACTCCGACTTCATCGCCGAGGTCGAGCGGGCCCTGGACGTGCTCGACGGGGCCGTGCTGCTCGTCTCCGCGGTGGAGGGCGTGCAGGCGCAGACGCGCGTGCTGCTCAAGACGCTGCGCCGGCTCGGCGTGCCCACGCTGGTGTTCGTCAACAAGATCGACCGGGCGGGTGCGCGCGTGGGCCCGCTCCTGGACGAGATCCGCCGACGTCTCACCCCGCACGTGGTGCCGCTGGCGGACGTACGGGACGCGGGGACGCCGCGCGCCTCTGTCACGCCTCTCCCGATCGACGATCCCGCCGTACGCGAGCGGGTGGCACGCGACCTCGCCGAGGTCGACGACACGATCCTCGCCGCGCTGGTCGACGGGGAACTGCCGGACGCCGCCACCGTGCGCGAGGCGCTGGCGGCACGCATCGGCGACGGGGTGCTGCACCCCGTCCTGTTCGGCTCGGCGCTCGGCGGCCAAGGCGTCGCCCACCTCATCACCACAGTACGGAAGTTCATCCCTGCTGCGGCGAAGCCCGAACCCTCCTCCTCGGCCGGTCCGATCGGCACCGTCTTCGCGGTACGCCGGGGCCCGGCCGGCGAACGGATCGGCTTTCTGCGCCTGTACGACGGTGAGGTGCGGCCCCGGCAGAAGGTGACCTTCCTCCGGCGGGACCCGGACGACGGCGCCGCGGTCCCGGTGACCGGGCGGGTCACCGGCGTCGAGGTCGTCGGCACGCGCGGCGAGGTCGCGCGGGCCGGGCAGATCGCCGAGGTGCGCGGAGTGGCGGGCATCCGGGTCGGCGACCGGCTCGGTGCACTCCGGGACGGGCGGGCCCGGTTCGCGCCGCCGACGCTGGAGACGGTGGCGCGTGCCGTGCGCCCCGGGCAGGGTGCCGCGCTGCGGGCCGCCCTGCTCGAACTCGCCGACCAGGACCCGCTCATCCACGCGCGCCCCGGGCCGGCCGGCAGCACGGCGCTGCTGCTGTACGGCGAGGTCCAAAAGGAGGTCCTGACCGCCACGCTCGCCCAGGAGTTCGGCATCCAGGCGGAGTTCGGGCCGAGCCGGGTCCGCTGCGTGGAGCGGCCCGTCGGGACCGGTGCGGCACTGGAGGAGATGGGCCCGCACAGCGTCACCGGGCTGCCGGCGACGGTCGGCCTGCGCGTCGAGCCCGGCCCGCCCGGTTCCGGGCGCGTGTTCACGTACGAGACCGAACGGGGCGCGCTCCCGCGGGCGTTCCATCAGGCCATCGAGGACACCGTGCTCGACACGCTGGCCGGCGGCGGTCCGGACGGCTGGCCGGTGACGGACTGTCAGGTGACCCTGGTCCGCTCGGGATTCTGCGCCCCGGTCAGTGTCGCGGGCGACTTCCGTACGGTGACCGCGCTCGTGACCCGTAGGGCGGTGGAGGGGGCCGGGACGCGGGTCTTCGAGCCGGTGCACTCCTTCGAGGTGGAGGTGCCGCTGGACGCGCTCGCTCCGGTGACCGCCCGACTGGCTTCACTGGGCGCCGAGTTCGGCGGGACGACGGGCGGCGGCACGTCCTGGCTGATCACCGGCGAACTGACGGCACGCAGGGTGCGCGCGATGGAACTGGCCCTGCCGGGGCTCACGCGTGGCGAGGGGGTGTGGTGGTCGCGTGTGTCGGGCGACCGGCCGCTCGGGCCGTCAGGATCCGCGCCGCAGGCGTGATCAGCGCCCGTGGTGGGGACTCGGGTTCCGAGCGAAGGAGGTTCCCCTCATGAACCGGAGGGCTCTGCTACTGCCCCGCTGGGCCAAGGCCGTGGGCGTCGTCGTCGTGGTCCTCGTGCTGGTCTTCACCGGTCTGCGCCTGCTGAACCGGCTGGACGGCGTGTTCGGCACGGAGACGCACGACCGATCGGGACCCACACTCCTGAAGTCCGTGCGGGACCTGAGCCGTTACGACGCCGCGTCCGGGAACTTCCAGGTCGTCGTCGACCTGGAGAAGGACACGAAGTACCTGCCGGACGCGGTCCGCGGGACGCGGACGCTGTACATCGGGGCCGGGACGGTCGACGCGTACGTGGACCTCGGCAAGGTCGACCCCGGTGATGTCAAGGTGAACGGCGACCGCACGAAGGCGACGCTGAAGCTGCCGCACGCGCAGCTCGGCAAGCCCGCCCTCGACACGGACCGGTCGTACGCGGTCTCCAAGCAGCGCGGCCTCCTGGACCGCCTCGGCGACCTGTTCTCCGACAACCCGAACGACGAGCGCGCCGTGCGCAAGCTCGCCGCCCGGCACATCGGGGAAGCGGCTCACGACAGCGACCTGACCGGGCGCGCGGAGCGCAACACGACGGACATGCTGCGCGGGCTGCTGCGCTCGCTCGGCTTCAAGGAGGTGCGCGTGTCCTACGCGGGGTGACCCGACGCCGAGGTCAGGCGCAGGTGCTGCACCTGTTCCTGGTCGCCGGAGGTCGTCGAGACCTCCTCCACGCGGAAGGCCGCGTCGAGGGTGGCGCGCAGGCGTGTCAGCGCCTGCGGGCCGCCCTGGAGGTCGGCCGTCACCGCGGCCGTCAGGGGTGTGGGGGCGGGCCGGGCCGCTTCCCCTGTGGCCTCCGCGACCTGCACGGTCGCCGGCCAGACGGTCGCCGCCGGGTCGGGGCGCTCTCCCCCGTCGCGATCCGTGGGGTAGGCCGTTCCCAGGACGTCGAAGACGGACGCGGCGTCGTCGGGTGTGCAATTGCTCAGCTCCACGCCCACCGCGGTGGCGCCGTAGCCGTGGACGGGGGTGCTGTCCGTAGGGCTCATGACGGGTCCTCCTCAAGATCGTGCCGGTATCCGGCGACGACCGGGTACCGGCCCCTCAGGAGTCGAAACACCCGGGTCAGAGCCCTGTGCGCAGACCCCTCTCAGCGCGCGGGCGGCGGGCGACGACGATGGTGGCGTACAGCTCGTCGTCCTCGACCACGCGCCCGTCCAGCCCGGCGGCGCGGACCGCCGCGACCGCGTCGGCCGCCTGGTGCTCGCCGGTCTCCACGAACAGCAGGCCGCCGGGTGCGAGCCACTCGGGCGCGCCCGCGGCGACGCGGCGCAGGACGTCGAGGCCGTCGGCGCCGCCGTCGAGGGCCATCAGCCGCTCGTGGTCGCGGGCCTCGGACGGCAGCAGGGCGACGTCGCCGCTGGGGACGTAGGGGCCGTTGGCGATCAGGATGTCGACGTGGCCCTTGAGGTGGGCGGGCAGCGGGGCGTACAGGTCGCCCTCGTGGACCTGGCCGCCGAGCGGGCCGATGGTGCGGCGGGCGCAGGCGACCGCGGCCGGGTCGAGGTCCGCCGCGTGCAACTGGGCGGGGCGCCGCGCGGCGAGGACGGCGGCGACCGCGCCCGTGCCGCAGCACAGGTCGACGACGACGGCGTCCGGCGGAGTCACGGCAAGGGCCTGCCGGGCGAGGAACTCGGTGCGCCGGCGCGGCACGAAGACGCCGGGGTCGACGGTGATCCGCAGTCCGCAGAACTCGGCCCATCCGACGACGTGTTCGAGCGGCTGTCCGGCGGCGCGGCGCTCCACCAGGGCGGCGAGCTCGGCGGTGTCGCGGGCGGTGGTGAGGAGGACGCGGGCCTCGTCCTCGGCGAAGACGCAGCCGGCGGCGCGCAGCGCGGCCACGACCGGCTCGGGGTCGACGGGGAGCGGCGCCGACGATCCGGTGGAACGGGGCGACGGGGAAAGCGACATGGGTGAGATGTGACCTCTCGGGACGCCGATCGGGCTCCCGGCCGACGGACGGCCGCCGTCCCGCTCAGACCGAGCGGACGAACCGTACGACAGGAGAAGGGACTTCCCGACCTGACAGGGCGGTGACTTGCACAGCGGTGATCGGACTCGCCTCCTCGTTCCCTCGTGGTGCCGTTCGGGCCCGGTCACCTTATCCCACGGGCCTCTCGGTGCCGAGAGCCGAACCGGCCCCGCGCGTCGCCGAGGTAGCCTCTGCTGCAACCGGCGGACAGGGGCGGGCAGATGGAGACGGCCGAGGCCGCGCGACGGTTCGTCGCTGTGTGGCAGGCGGGTTGGGCCCGCCATGACGTCGAGGCGCTGGTGGCCCTGTACGCCGCGGACTGCGTGCACCGGTCGATGCCGTTCCGCGAGCCGCACCGGGGGCGGGCCGCGCTCGCCGCGTACCTGCGGTGGTCGTTCGAGGACGAGGTGCCCCTCGACGTGCGGTTCGGGCCGCCGGTGGTGGGCTCCGACGGGGTCGCGGTCGCCGAGTTCCGGGTGCTCGCCGAGGAGGGCGGGCACGCCTCGACGCTGGCCGGGTGCGTGTTCGTACGCTTCGACGCCGACGGGCTCGCGGTGGAGACACGGGACTACTGGCACACCGCGGACGGCCATCAGGAGCCGCAGGGCGGGCTGTTCCTGGAGCCCTAGCGGGCGGTGCGGCGCAGCGCCCGGTCCGTCACGGTGAGCACGACCAGCAGGACGCCGAGGACGGCGGAGGCGCCCGCCATCAGGTGCAGGCCCGCGTCGTCGGCGCGCTGCCCGTAGGCGAGGGCGATCAGGCTCGACGCGGTGATGGCGCCTATGTACTGGGCGGTGCGCTGGAGCCCCGCGGCGGCGCCGATGTCGGCGGCGGGGGCGTACTCCTGGACGGCGGCCTGGTTGCTGGTGCCGATGAGGCCCTGCGGGATGCCGAAGCAGGCACCGGCGAGCAGCAGCACGGCGAGGGGCGTGTCGTCGGAGACGAAGGCCAGGACGCCCGCGCCGATCGAGAGCAGCACGCAGGCGACGGTCAGCGGGGCGCGGATGCCCTTCGTGCGGGCACCGAGCAGCGAGCAGACGAGGGCGGCCACGGACATGGGCAGCATCAGCAGTCCCGTGTGCCCGGAGGAGTAGCCCCGGGCCTCCTCCAGCCATTGCGTGTAGCCGTACATGACGCAGTAGATGAGCAGGTAGCTCAGTCCGTGGCGGAGGTAGGTGCGGGCCAGCGGGCCGTTCCCGGCGAGCATCCGGACGTCGATGAACGGGGTCCCGCACCGCAGTTGCCACCAGACCAGGACGCCCGTGAGCAGGGCGAACGGCGCGAGGAGCCACCACAGGGGGTGGGCGAGGTCGAGGAGGAAGAAGACCAGGAAGGTCAGGGCCGTGGCGAAGAGGCCGATGCCGAGGGGGTCGAGGGAGAGCTTCGGGGCCGGTGCGGCGCTCGTCCCGCGCGGCGGATCGGCGGGGATCCAAACCAGGGCGCAGACGAACGCGACGACGGACACGGGGACGTTGACCGCGAAGATGCCGCGCCAGCCGACGAAGGTGACGAGCAGGCCGCCGAGCGTCGGTCCGATCGCGGCGCTGCCGAGCGCGGCGAAGGAGAGCCGAGCCATGACGGGGCGCGGTGGGCGGCGGCCCACGCGGCGACCCTCGTCGCGCAGGACGGCCATCGCGGCCGGGTAGGCGGCGGAGGTGCCGACGCCGAGCAGCAGCCGGGACACGATGAGCCAGCCGAAGGACGGGGCGAACGCTCCGACCAGGCCGGAGGCGCACACCACGACGAGGCCCGCGAGGAAGACGCGGCGCGGGCCCAGCGCGTCGGCGAGCTTGCCGAGGACGGGCTGGGCGACGGCGCTGGCGAGATAGAGGACGGAGATCAGCCAGGCCGTGTCGGCGGCGCCGATCCCGAAGTGGTGCCCGATCGCCACCAGGGCGGTGGAGATCATCGTGGTGTTGAGCGGGTTGAGCACGGAGCCGAGCAGGAGCGGGGCCGTCAGCCGGGCGCCGAAGCCGGTGTCCGTCGCTGGGGCGGTCGCGGCGGGAACGGCCGCGGTCGCTGTGTCGCCCGCGTCACCGCTCACTTCCGCACCAGGCGTTCCAGGAGCGCGGTCGCCTCGGCGAGCGTGCGGCGCTCGGCCGGGTCGAGTTCCGCGTCGAGGGCCTGGGTGAGCCAGCCGTGCTTGGCGGCGCGGACCGCGTCCAGGGTGGCTCGGCCGCTGTCGGTGATCGCCACGACGGACTGCCGCCCGTCGTTCGGGTCCGGGGAGCGGGTCACGAAGCCCTGCTCCTCCAGCGCGCCGAGCGTGAGCCGCATGGACTGCGGGCGGACGTACTCGGAGCGGGCGAGGGCGGCCGTGGTCGAGGGCCCTTCCATGCCGAGCCGGGCCAGGACGGTGCGCTGCGTCGGCGTGAGGAGGCTGTCCGGCGACGCGGTGCGCAGCCGGCGCGAGAGACGTCCGACGACGGTGGCGAGGTCGGCGGCGATCCGCTCGGTGGGCGGCTCGGCGGCCGCTGGTCCCTGCGTTCCTGACATGCCCCCAGAGTAGGAGTTCGACAGGAAGCCTTGCAAGTTTTCCTTACGATCTCACGGCGGGTGCGCGATTCAGGCGTCGAGCGCCCCGAGCAGGGCCCGCGCGCACAGGTCCCGCACCTGGGCGCGGCTCAGCTCCGGCGCGTCGAGCCAGTCCAGGCATACGGCGACGAGGAAGGCGAGCCAGCCGCGCACCGCGAGCCGCAGCGCCGCGGGCTCCGGGAGGCGGTCCGCCATCCGCGGATCGGCGGCGAGCGCGGCCAGGATCTGCTCCTCGTGCGCGGCGAGGCCCTCCCGGTAGACGGTGCGTACGGCCGGGTCGCCCGCGGATTCGGCGCGGTGGAAGGCACGGAAGCCCTGCGCGTGCGTGGCGACGTACTCCAGGAAGGTGTCGAGGCCCGCGCCGAGCTGCTCCCGCACGGGGACGCCGGGCACGGCGGCGGTCAGCCGCAGCATCCGGGCGCTCTCCCGCTGGACGACGGCCGCGAAGAAGTCCCGCTTGGTCGGGAAGTAGTGGTAGAGCAGGCCGCGCGAGACGCCGGCGATCTCGGCGACCTGCTCGATCCAGACGTCACCGTACGGATCCTCGGCGAACAACTTGGCGCCCACGGACAGGAGTTGCTCCCGCCGCTCCTGCGTGCTCAGCCTGCGCCGCGTCCGCTCGCCACTCATGCGAGCACCTTACTTGACGTGAGTTCAATAGCGGGATCACACTGAGGCGCATTATTGAATCCACGTCCAACAAGGCTCCGGAACGGCCCCAACAGGGCCACGGCGCAAGGGAGATGGGCACGATGGCGCAGGTGACGCAGTCGGCGGCGAGCGCGCTGCCCCGGGGCTTTCGCAGCGCCGAGCAGGGCTGGCCGCGCCTGGACCGGATACCGCATCCGCCGCGCCGCGTGCCGCTGATCGGCGACGTGGTGGGCACCCATGTACGCACGCCGATCCAGGACTCGATGCGGATCGCCGCCGGCCTCGGGCCGATCTTCCGGCGCCGGGCGTTCGGCAAGGAGATCGTGTTCGTCGGGGGCGCCGAGCTGGCCGCCGAGCTCGCGGACGAGTCCCGGTTCGCCAAGCATGTCGGCCTGGGGGTCGCGAACCTGCGCCCGGTGGCGGGCGACGGCCTGTTCACGGCGTACAACCACGAGCCCAACTGGCAGCTGGCGCACGACGTTCTGGCGCCGGGCTTCGGCCGGGAGGCGATGGCGGGCTACCACCCGCTGATGCTGGACGTGGCCGGACAGCTGACCGGCGCGTGGGACGCGAGCGCGGCGGCGGGACGGGCCGTGGACGTGCCCGGGGACATGACGAAGCTGACGCTGGAGACGATCGCGCGGACCGGGTTCGGGCACGACTTCGGGTCGTTCGAGCGGGACTTCGCCACCGAGGGGCCGCATCCGTTCGTGACGGCGATGGTCGGCGCCCTGACGTACGCGCAGCGCCTGAACGTGGTGCCGCCGCTCCTGTCCTCGGTGCTGCTGCGCGGCGCGCAGCGGCGCAACGCCGCGGATCGCGCGTTCCTGAACCGTACGGTCGACGAGGTCGTCGCCGCCCGGCGTGCGGCGGGCGGCGGCCCGGGTGATCTGCTCGACCGGATGCTGGAGGTCGCGCACCCGGAGACGGGCGAGCGGCTGACGCCGGAGAACATCCGGCGTCAGGTGATCACGTTCCTGGTGGCGGGGCACGAGACGACGTCGGGGGCGCTGTCGTTCGCGCTGCACTACCTCGCGCAGGACCCGGCGGTGCTCGCCCAGGCCCGCGAGGAGGTCGACCGGGTCTGGGCCGGGGTGGAGGTGCCCGCGTACGAGCAGGTGGCCAAGTTGCGTTACCTGCGGCGGGTCCTTGACGAGTCGCTGCGGCTGTGGCCGACGGCTCCGGCGTTCGCGCGGGAGGCGGTCGCCGACACGACGCTGGGCGGGGTGCATCCGATGCGGCGGGGCGCGTGGGCGCTGGTCCTGACATCGGTGCTGCACCGCGACCGGGCCGTGTGGGGCGAGGACCCCGAGTCCTTCGACCCGGACCGTTTCGCGCCGCAGGCGGTGCGGGGCCGCCCGGCCCATGTGTTCAAGCCGTTCGGCACGGGCGCGCGCGCCTGCATAGGCCGGCAGTTCGCCCTGCACGAGGCCACGCTGGTGCTCGGACTGCTGGTGCGCCGCTACGACATCGCCCCGGAGCCCGACTACCGCCTGAAGGTCACGGAGCGGCTGACGTTGATGCCGCACGGGTTGCGTCTGCGGCTGACGCGGAGGTGATCCGTCGGGCCCGGCGGCCGGCCTCGTACCCTTGCGGGGGCGGCTGGCACCCACACAGAGGGGACGCGGCGCTGTGGCGGTCCTGGCACGGTGCAGGCTGAGACCCGTTCTCCGCGCGCAGCGCATCGTCACTCCCGCGCGCGCAGGTACGCCTCCAGTTCCGCCGCCCCGCCGAGCATCGCCCGTCCGCGCGCGGACAGCCGCCGGTGCCAGTCGCGCAGGGCGCCCTCCAGGGGTTCGAGGCCGCCGGCCGTCCGTACCTGGTCCAGCAGGGGCCCGATCTGCTCCAACGGGTGGCCGCCGCGCCGGAGTTGACGGACCAGGCGGGCGTCCCGCACGTCGGCCGGATCGTAGACGCGGTATCCGGTGTCCGGGTCGCGGCGCGGGCGCAGCAGGCCGGCGCCCTCCCATTTGCGCAGCGTCGCGGGCCGGATGCCGAGCCGGTGCGCGAGGGGTCCGATGAACGTGACGCCGTCGGGTTCCGGCGCATCCGCGGGTTCCAGGTCGCGCAGCGCGCGCTCCACGGCCTGAAGCGTGCGCCGGTCGTCGAGGAGCTGGACATGGCTCTCGTCGACGAGGCGCAGCGCCTCGTCGGTGGCGCCCTCGTTCACCGCCCGCATGATCGCGGTCGCCGTCCGGTGTCCGTGGCCGGGCGCCAGGGCGAGGAACGTGCGCAGGGCCCGCGCGTGCAGCGGCGTGTAGGCGCGGTAGCCATGGGCGGACCGGGTGGCCGCGGGGAGGATGCCGGCCTCTTCGTAGTTCCTGACCGCCTGCGTGGACAGACCGTGCCCGCGCGCCAGATCGATCGGCCTCAGCCGCTCCCCCGTTTGAAGGTTCTCGCCCATGTGGCCAAGGATAGAGGGAGGTCAGTTCGCGAAAGTTTCCAGCGAAGGTTCAACGATAGCGTTAAAGGCATGGCTATCGACCTCAAGGAGACCGTCCGTCCCGCCGACGGCACCGCCGTCCTGGACCTGTTCGACGAGCGGCCGCGGCTGCTCGCCCTGGGCGAGCCCACGCACCGCGAGGAGACACTCCTCGACCTGCGCAACGACCTGTTCCGGTACCTCGTCGAGCAGGAGGGGTACCGCACGATCGCGCTCGAGAGCGACTGCCTGAAGGGGCTGCTCGTGGACGAGTACGTCACCTCGGGCGCGGGTGACCTCGACGAGGTCGTGCGCGAGGGCATCAGTCACGAGTGGGGCGACCTGGCGGGCAACCGTGAACTGGTGCGCTGGATGCGCGCGTACAACACGGACCGGCCCGCGTCCGAGCAGGTCGGGTTCGCCGGGTTCGACGGCCCGCTGGAGATCACGGCGGCCGCGAGTCCTCGACAGGCGCTGACCGCGCTCCACGGATACCTCGCGACGCACGTCGACGCGGACCTGCTTCCCTGCACGCGCGACACCCTCGACGACCTGCTCGGCGCCGACGACCGGTGGACCGAGCCCGCCGCGATGACGGACCCGGCCCGCTCCTTCGGCCGGTCCCCCGAGGCCACCCGGCTGCGGCTGCTCGCCGACGACCTGGCGGAGCTCCTCGACGAGCAGGAGCCGTACCTGCTCGCGGCGACGTCGCGGCCGGCCTGGGACCGGGCGACCCTCTCCGCGCGCACCGCGACCGGCCTGCTGCGCTACCACCACTGGATGGCCGACACGACGTCAGCCCGCCTGCCGCGCCTCCTCGGCGTACGGGACCGGATGATGGCCCACAACCTCCTCGCTCTCGCGCGGCGCGGGCCGACACTCGTGTACGCGCACAACTCCCACCTCCAGCGCGAGAAGAGCGCGATGCGGATGGGCGGGGACCCCCTGGAGTGGTGGAGCGCGGGAGCGCTGGCGCACGCCCGGCTCGGACGGGAGTACGCGTTCGTCGCCACCGCCCTCGGCACGATCCGCCACCAGGGCGTGGACATCCCCCCGGCGGACACCCTCGAAGGACTCCTGTACGCGCTCCCCGAGGACCCCTGCGTCGTCGATGCCCGACGGCTGTCGAGCATCCTCGGAGACACGCGTCCCGCGCAGCGCGTCTCCCCCTGGTTCGGTTACGCGCCGTTCGACCCGGCGCACCTGTCGGACAGTGACGGCCTCGTGTTCGTCCGGGACCTGCGCGACACGTCCGCGGGCTAGTCGTCCGCGGACGCCACCATCGACGCCACATCCAGTACGCCGTCCGACTCGGCCAGTACGGCGACGAGTTCGGGCACGTCGGCCATGCCCTCGATCTCCATGCCGACGGCCATCGTGCCGGGTCTGCCGGGCTCCGCCTCCCCGTCCGTCCGGTCGGTGCGCACCTCGACGACGCGGGAGCCTCGGCCGGTGCACTCCTCCAGGACGCGGGTCAGGACGCTGCTGCCGACGCGGTAGGCGAGATGGAGCCCCGAGCGCCGTTCGACGGTCAGGGCCGGGCCGCGGCGGGTCGGCCAGGGGTAGCCGCGCACGACGAGGAAAGGGCAGGCGGTCGCGGCGAACGCCAGGAGCGGAAGGCCGCCGCCGCAGGCCATTCCTATGGCGCAGGTCAGCCAGACGGTGGCGGCGGTGGTCAGGCCGCGGACGGCGTCCCTGCGGACGAAGATGAGGCCGCCGCCGATGAACCCGATGCCGGAGACGATCTGCGCGGCGACGCGCGACGGGGCGAACGAGACGCCGTCCAGACCGAGTACGGAGGTGAAGCTGTGCTGCGAGACCTCCCTGAACAGGGCGCTGCCGACCCCGACCAGGGTGTGCGTGCGCAGTCCCTCGCTCTTCTGCCGGACCGCGCGCTCCGCGCCGATCAGGGTGGACAGGACCAGGGCGAGACCCAACTCGGCCAGTCGCCCGGCGCCTTGGCCCGCCGCGGGGTCGAACAGCGGTCCTGCGAGCGACGACACGGGTGATCACTCCTCTCGCCTCACGACGCGACTGGCGTCGCACGGCGTTTCCGGGGAGGGGAATTGTCAGACCCGTACGCAAGAGTGGAGGCATGAACGGGACCAGGAACACCAGGCAGTACGGACCGCATGGACCTCAGGGAGCGCACGGAGCGCACGGAGCGCATGGGCCGCAGAATCGGAGTCGCGAGGTGGCGGCGGCGCAGGCGTGCCTGCGCCTGCTGCACACGGCGCGTGCCGCGCTCTCCGGCAGCGAGCCACCCGGCACCGCGACGGTGCTCGCCGTGCCGCTCGCGGAGGCCGACGAGGCGCTGCGCCGGGCGGGACTCGCGGGCAACGAGGGGTGGCTGCTGGAGCGGATCTACGACCTGGGCCTGGAGCCGGAATCGCCCTAGGATCCAAGAGCGCTTCACGCGGGGGGAGTTGGCGGGTCGACCGGGAGTTCCCCCGTGCCCGTGCCCCGACCTGTCAGGAGTCCGCGTTGACGTCGTCCCCCGAAGTACCCGCCGCCGAGGTGCCGTACCGCATCGACCCGGCGGGCGGCTGTCCGCACGCGGTGAACGCGCGGCTGAGGGAGCGCGGCTCCGTCGCGCCCGTCGTGCTGCCCGGTGACGTGCCGGGCATGCTCGTCCTCGGGCACGACACGCTCAAGGAGTTCCTGGCGCACCCCGATGTCGCCAAGGACGCCCGGCACTTCACGGCGCTCACCGAGGGCCGGATACCGGACGGCTGGCCGCTGCGGACGTTCGCGACGGTGCGCGGGATGACGACGGCCGACGGCGACGACCACCGGCGGCTGCGGTCGCTGGTCGGCCGCGCGTTCACGGTGCGCCGCGTCGAGGCGCTGCGGCGGCGCGTCGAGCAGCTCACGGACGAGCTGCTCGACGGTGTCGCCGAGGAGGCGGCGGCCCAGGGCGTGGTGGAGCTGCGCAAGCGGTTCGCGCTGCCGTTGCCGATGCGGGTGATCTGTGAACTCTTCGGGGTGGACGAGGAGTTCAGGGCCCGGCTGCACCATCTGTCGAGCCAGGTCGTGTCCACCCGGACGCGGCCCGAGGACGCGGTCGCCGCCAACCGGGAGATGGTGGCGGTGCTCGCGCAGGTGGCCGCCGCGCGGGAGCGGGAGCCGGGCGACGATCTGACCAGCGCGCTGCTCGCCGCACGGGAGGCGGACGGGGACCGGCTCGCGCAGGAGGAGTTGATCGGCACGCTCATCCTGTTCGTCATCGCCGGTCACGAGACGACGCTGAACCTGATCACGAACGCGGTGCGGGCCCTGTGCGCGCACCGCGACCAACTCGCGCTGGTGCGCGCGGGCCGGGCGTCCTGGTCGGACGTGGTGGAGGAGACGCTGCGCTGGGACAGCCCGGTGAGCTACTTCCCGTTCCGCTACCCGACGCGCGATCTGACGGTGGACGGCACGCTGATACCGAAGGGCACACCGGTGCTCGCCGGCTACTCGGGGGCGGGCCGCGACACGGCGGCGCACGGCCCGGACGCCGACCGGTTCGACGTGCTGCGGCCCGCGCGGCGGCCGCATCTGTCCCTCGGGCACGGCGCGCACTACTGCCTGGGCGCGCCGCTGGCCCGCCTGGAGGCGACCGTCGCCCTGGAGCGCCTGTTCACCCGCTTCCCGGACCTCGCTCTCGCCGTCCCGGACGAGGAGCTGCCCGCGCACGCCGGGTTCGTCGGCAACAGCGTGCGGGAGCTGCCGGTGCGGCCGGGGCCCGACGCGGGGCATCGGTGACACTGGGCGCATGAACCACGAACCGCTGGACCGGCCCCGTACCGACGCCTACCTGACCCGGATCGGCGCGGCGCGACCGGCCGCGCCGACCGGCGCGGCGCTGCGCGCCCTGCATCTCGCGCATCTGCGGACCGTTCCGTTCGAGAACCTGTCGGTCCATCTGGGCGAGGAGGTACCGCTCGACACCGACGCCCTCGTCGCGAAGCTCGTGGACCGGCGGCGCGGTGGCTTCTGCTACGAACTCAACGGAGCGTTCGCCGCGCTGCTCGGCGCTCTCGGGTACGAGGTGACGCTGATGCAGGCGCGGGTCGCCGGCAAGGACGGCCGGTTCGGGATCCCGTACGACCATCTGGCGTTGCGGGTCCGTGCCGAGGACGGCTCGTCGTGGCTGGCCGACATCGGGTTCGGCACGCACACCCACTTCCCGCTGGCGTACGAGGAGCGGGGCGAGCAGCGGGACCCGGGCGGTGTCTTCCGCATCGAGGACGCCGCCGACGGGGATCTGCTGGTGCTGCGCGACGGCGATCCGCAGTACCTGCTCGACCCGCGCCCGCGCGCGCTGCGGGACTTCGAGGCGGGGGCCTGGTACCACCGCACCTCGCCCGCCTCGCACTTCACACAGTCCCTGGTCTGTTCATTGCTCACGGAGGACGGCCGGGTGACCCTGAGCGGTCATACGCTCACGACGACGACCGGCACGGACCGCGCGCGGACCGAGCTGCCCACCGACGCCGCCGTCCTCGCCGCCTACGACCAGCACTTCGGCATCGTGCTCGACCGGATTCCGGCCGAACCGAATACCGCCGAGGGCTGACCCCGCGCGGCACCCCCTGGTTATGCTGCCGCCGAAGCGTTCAGTGAAGCGCTCAAACGAACAGCGGGTTGTGAGGGGGCCAACAGCATGCGCGAACCGGTCGATCTCAGGCGGCAGCGGATCCTCGCCGTCGTGCAGTCGCGCGGGGCGACCCGGGTCAGCGACCTGGCCGCGGAGCTCGCGGTGTCGGTGGTGACCCTCCGGCGCGACGTGGAGGAACTCGCCCGCGAGGGCAGGCTGCGGCGCGGCCACGGAGTGGCCCGTCCGGTGCTCGGCGAGACGGAGCAGGCGGCGGCGCCCCCGAGCCGACGGCGGACGGCGGGCCTGTCGCCGTCGTCGTGCCGGAGCGCCACGCGTATTTGTACGAGGCGCTGCACGGTGCGCGCAGCGCGTTCGAGGAGGCCGGGATCCGGATCGCGCTGCACATCGCGCCGGCTGCTCCGGGGGCCGAACAGCCCCTGGTGGAGCGGGCGTTGGCCGAGGGGGCGCGGGGTCTGCTGATCGCGCCGCGCTGGCGCAGCCGGGCGACGGAGGAGGCCGACTACACCTGGCTGTCTCGCCTGACGGTCCCGACGGTCGTGATGGAGCGCAGGCCGCGGCGCGGCAGCGCGCTGCACGCCGTGGACACGGTCTGCACGGACCACTGGTACGGCGTCCATCTGGCGGTCGAGCACCTCACGGGACTCGGGCACCGGCGCATCGTGCTCGCCGCGCGCGACGACAGCCCGACGGCGCGCGCTGTGCGCTCCGCGTTCCGGGAGATCGCGGCGGACCACCCGGACATCGACAGGTGGGCGGTGGCCCTGAGCGCACCGACCGCGGTGCCCGACCCGGCGGCGGCCGACGACTGCGCACCCGTCGAACTGCGCGCCCTGCTCGGCGAGTTGGGCGCGACCGCCGCCGTCCTGCACGGCGACGTGGACGCGCTGATGCTGGTGCAGGCGCTGCGCGACAGCGGTCTTCGGGTGCCGGAGGACTGCTCGGCCGTGGCGTACGACGACGTGGTCGCGGGGCTCGGCAGCACGCCGCTGACCGCCGTGTCCCCGCCGAAGGCGGAGGTCGGCCGGGCGGCGGCGGAGCTGTTGCTGCGCCGGCTCACGGACCCGGCAGCGGCGGCCTCGCCGGTGCGACGCGTCGAACTGCTCCCGTCGCTCCAGGTGCGCGGCTCGACGCAGCCCCCGCCCGGAGCCGTCGAGCCAACACCTGCACCAGAGTGAGCGTTTGACCGTTTCATTTTCTTCTGATCGATCTATTGACCAGGTCCGCTCAGCCGATCAGTATTCCCGTGACTCGAACACGCAGGAGCCGCGGGAGGCGCCCATGCCTGGTCGACAGAGCCGTCGATCCCTGCTCGCCGCGATCACCGCGCTGCCGCTGACGGGCGCCCTGAGCGCCTGCACCGGAGACGACAGCGCGTCGCATCGCTCGGCGAGCACCAGCACGTCCGGTACCAAAGGCACCACCACCATCACCTTCTGGTCCGCTCTGCGCGGCAGCCAGGAAGTGGTGGACGCGTTCAACAAGACCCACGACCACATCCAGGTCGCCTTCGAACAGATACCGTCCGGCACCCAGGGCGGCTATCTCAAGCTGAGCAACGCGGCGCGGGCGGGCAACGCCCCCGACGTCGCGACCATCGAGTACCCCCAGCTGCCGGGATTCGCCATCGACGGCGTCGCCCGCGACATCACCTCGATGATCAGCGACGACCTCCGGTCCAAGCTGCTGCCGCAGTCGCTGGGCCTCACGACGTTCGAGAACCGCACGTTCAGCGTGCCGCTCGACGTCGAACCGATGGTGATGCACTACCGCAAGGACCTCTTCGACCGGTTCGGCTTCGACGTCCCCACGACGTGGGACGAGTTCGCCGAACTGGCCCGCAAGGTGCCGCGCACCGGCGGGGGCCGCAGGCTCACGCTCTTCCCCACCGACAGCTTCACGCAGTTCGCCGCCTGGTCCTGGCAGGCGGGCGCCCAGTGGTTCGACACGTCGAAGGGCGCGTGGAACGTGTCCCTGGCGGACGCGCCCACCCGCAAGGTCGCCGCGTACTGGCAGCGCCTCATCGACGAGGACCTGGTCTTCGTGAACTCCGCCAGCAGCCGGCTCGCCGACGCGCAGATCGGCAACGGCCTGGTCCTGACCCGGCTCAGCGGCGCGTGGGACGCGGGCGCGCAGATGAACGCCCGCCCCGAGCAGAAGAACACGTGGCGCATCGCCCCGCTCCCCCAGTGGGATCCGGCACGCCCCGCGCTCGGCACGCACGGCGGTTCGACGTTCGCCGTGACGAAGGACAGCCGCCACCCCGAGGCCGCCATGGAGTTCATCGAGTGGCAGGTCTCGCACCCGGACGCGCTCAAGGCCCGCCTCTCCAGCGGCGCGAGCAGCCAGTACCCGGCCGCCACCGGGCTGATCCCCGTGGGCCGCAAGGCGTTCGACGCGTCGTACTACGGCGGCCAGGACATCTACACCCTCTTCGAGGAAGAGGCCCGCAAGATCAGCGACGGCTGGACCTGGGGACCGCGCATGACCGCCACCGGCAACGTCATGCAGGACGCCTTCGCCCGCGCCGGCAGCGGATCGGGCACGGTCCTGTCCTCCGTACGGGCCGCGCAGGACGGCACGATGCCCGACCTCAAGGCGCTCGGCCTCGCCACCACCCAGCGCTCCACGTGAACGCCCGCACCCCGAAAGGCAGGTGACCCCCATGACCGCGACGACAGCTCACGCCCCGACGGCGCCGCCCGCTGCGCAGCCGGCCGTCGACCCCGCACACGGCAAGGCGTACAAGGCGGCCGCGCGCCGCCGCACCGGCGCTGCGGGCGTCCTCATGGCGCCGTTCCTCGTCCTTCTCACGCTCGTCTTCCTGATCCCGGTCGGGACGGCGGTGTGGCTGAGCTTCTTCAGCGACGACCAGCCGGGACTCGGTTTCGGCGCGGAGCGCACGGTGTTCGTGGGCCTGCGCTCGTACGGCGCCGTCCTGACCGACCCGACGTTCCTGTCCGGCCTCGGGACGGTCGCCCTCTACTGCGTGATCTACATCCCGCTGATGGTGATCGGCTCCCTGGCGCTCGCGCTGCTGCTCGACTCGGGTGTCGTACGGCTGCGCTCCTGGGCCCAGTTGGGCCTGTTCCTGCCGCACGCGGTGCCCGGCATCATCGCCGCGCTGATCTGGCTGTACCTGTACACGCCGGGCATCAGCCCCGTCATCGAGATCCTCGGCAAGGCCGACATCACCGTCGACTTCCTCGGCCTGCACACCACGCTGCCGTCGATCGTGAACATCGCCCTGTGGTCGAACCTCGGCTACAACATGGTCGTGTTCTACGCGGCCCTCCAGGCGGTCCCCCGCGAGGTGCTCGAGGCGGCGGTCGTCGACGGCGCGGGCCCGGTGCGCACGGCACTCCAGGTGAAGGCCCCACTGGTGCGCTCCTCGATCGTCATGGTCGCGATGTTCACGCTGATCTGGGCGCTGCAACTGTTCACCGAACCGATGCTGCTCCACCAGTCGTCGCAAATGATCAACACCCGGTTCTCGCCGAGCATGTACATCTACGACGCGGCCTTCAGCCGCAACAACTACTCGCTCGCGGCAGCCGCCTCGGTGATCCTCCTGATCATCACGATCGCCGTCTCGTACGGCGTCACCCGCTGGACCAACCGCGTCGCCCCGGCCGAGGAGAACGCCCGATGAGCACCACGGACAGCCGGCTCCTGCGCCCTCGCCTGCTCGGCCGGGCGACCGTCAACGTCGTCGTCACGATCTCCGTCCTGTACACGCTGCTGCCGGTCCTGTGGCTGGCCCTGGCCGCGACGAAGTCCCGTGACGCCCTGTTCAGCAGCAGCATCCTGTCGTTCAGCGACTTCTCCCTGGTGCAGAACGTCAAGGACCTGTTCGCGATGGACGGCGGGCTGTACGGACGCTGGTACGGCAACAGCCTCCTGTACGCGGTCCTGGGCGCGGCGCTCGGCGCGCTGATCAGCGTCGCCGCCGGGTACGCCTTCGACAAGTACGCCTTCCGGCACAAGGAGAAGCTGTTCGGCCTGGTGCTCGCGGCGGTCATGGTGCCGCAGACGGTGCTCGCGCTGCCGCTGTACCTGCTGGCGTCGCAGACCGGCGTCGTGAACACGTTCTGGTCCGTGTTCATCCCGGTCCTGTTCAACCCGTTCGGGGTGTACCTGGGCCGGATCTTCGCCCAGGGGTACGTACCGAACGAGGTCCTGGAGGCTGCGCGCGTCGACGGGGCCGGCGAGCTCGCGACGTACTTCAAGGTCGCGCTCCGCATGCTCGGCCCCGGCCTCGTCACGGTGTTCCTGTTCCAGCTGACGACGATCTGGAACAACTTCTTCCTGCCGATGGTGATGCTGTCCAACCAGAAGCTGTATCCGGTCAGCCTGGGCCTGTACCAGTGGAACAGCCAGGCGTCCGTCTCTCCCGAGTACTACCCGGTGGTGATCATGGGTTCGCTTCTCGCGGTCCTTCCCCTCATTCTCGCGTTCGTCCTCCTCCAGCGGTTCTGGCGGTCGGGCCTGACGGCGGGGGCGGTCAAGTGACCCTCCCTCGCGTGGCATTGGCCATGTCGCCGCAGGCCGCCGCGGCCGTCTTCACGCCGCGGTCCCTGGCCGCGCTCGCCGAGGTCTGCGATCCGGCGCCGCTGCCCGCTCTGGACGACCTGACGACCGTACGGGCCAAGGAGGTCCTCGCCGACGTCGAGCTCCTGGTCACCGGCTGGGGCTGTCCGCCACTGGACGCGGCCGTCCTGGCGTCGGCACCCCGGCTCAGGGCCGTGGTCCACGCGGCCGGTTCGGTGCGCGGGCACGTCACCGACGCCTGCTGGGAGCGGGGCATCGAGGTGACGTCGGCGGCGTCGGCCAACGCGCTGCCGGTCGCCGAGTACACCCTCGGCATGATCCTGCTGTACGGCAAGCGGGTCCTGGAGCGGGCCCGCGACTTCCGGCGGACCCGCGAGCGCGGCAACTGGCTGCTCACCCCGGATCAGGTCGGCAACTACCGCCGCACCGTGGGCATCCTCTCCGCCTCGCTGATCGGCCGCCGGGTCGTGGAACTCCTGCGGCCCTTCGACTTCGAGGTGCTGCTGCACGATCCGTACATCACCGACGCGGACGCCGCCGCACTGGGCGTGGAGCGGGTCGGGCTGCCCGAACTGTTCGCGCGCAGTGACGTGCTGACCGTCCACACACCGCTGCTGCCGGCGACCCGCGGGCTCGTCAGCCGGGAGCTGCTCGGCTCGATGCGGCCGGGCGCGACCCTGATCAACACCGCGCGCGGCGCCGTCGTCGACCAGGACGCCCTCACCGACGTGGTGTGCGCGGGCCGGATCAGGGCCGTGCTCGATGTGACGGACCCCGAGGTCCTGCCCGCGGACCACCCGTTGTGGGACTCCCCGGACGCGCTGATCACCCCGCATCTCGCCGGTTCCCAGGGCAACGAGTGGGAAAGGCTCGCCGACACCGCCGTCGGCGAGGTGGCCCGCTGGGCCGCGGGCGACGGCTTCGCCCATCCCGTACGACGTGAAAGGCTGGCGTTCCTCGCATGAGCATCCCGTTCGAACTCCCGGCGGAAGACCGGGCGTTGAGCCCGTACACCGGTTACACCCGCGCGCACGTGGAGGCCGTCGCCGACGGGCTGCTCGGTGCCGCGTGGCGCTGGGCGACTCCGGAGGGCGCCCTGCTCGACCTGCCGGGCCGCCCCTCGGGTTCCGGGGTCCGCTCGGACGGCCTCGAAGGCTATGCCCGTACGTTCCTGGCGGCCGGATTCCGGGTCGCGGGCGCGGACGGCAAGGACCCGCACGGCTGGCTGGAGCGGTACGCGCGGGGTCTGACCGCGGGCACCAGGACGCCCGGCCAGGACGACGCCGAGTCGTGGCCGCTGATCCTCGACCACCATGTGCAGGGCCAGCCGATGGTGGAGTCCGCGTCGGTGGCGCTCGGCCTGATGCTGACCAGGCCGTGGCTGTGGGACCGGCTCGACGAAGACGTGCAGGACCGGGCGGAGACGTGGCTGCGCGGCGCGATCACGCACACGCCCGCGCCGAACAACTGGTACCTGTTCCCCTTCATGGTGGCGTCGTTCCTGGAGTCGGTGGGACGCGGTGACTCGGCCACGGCGCGGTCCATGGAGCGGGCCCTCGACCTGATGGAGACGTGGTACCGCGGCGACGGCTGGTACGCGGACGGCGACGGGCGCGCCTTCGACCACTACAACGGGTGGGCGCTGCACCTCTACCCGATGCTGCACGCCCATCTCGCGGGCGACCAGGCGCTCGCGGAGCGCTTCGGGCCGCGGCTGCGCGAGCACCTGGAGGGCTTCTCGCTGATGTTCGGCGGGGACGGCGCGCCGCTGCACTACGGGCGGTCGCTGAGCTACCGGTTCGCCGCGTCGGCGGCGGTCGGCATCGGCGCCGTCACGGGCCGCACGCCGCTGTCCCCGGGTGCGTCGCGCCGCCTGATCAGCGGAAACCTGCGCTACTTCCTCGACCGGGGCGCGCTGACACCGGACGGTCTCCTGAGTCTCGGCTGGCACGGTCCGCACGACGCGACGCTCCAGCACTACTCGGGGCCCGCGTCACCGTACTGGGCGTCGAAGGGGTTCGTGGCGCTGCTCGCGGGCGACGACCATCCGCTGTGGACGGCCACGGAGGAGCCCGCGCCGAGCGAGGGACCCGACCGGGTCGTCGCGCTGCCCGCGCCGGGTCTGCTCGTCCAGTCGACGCGGGACGACGGCATCGTGCGCCTGCACAACCACGGCAGCGACCATGTCCGGCCGCACGAGGGCGAGTTCGCGGAGCAGGCCGACGCCCACTACGGCCGTCAGGCCTACTCCACGCACACCGGCCCCACGTCCCTGACGAACGTGGCCGACAACCATCTGTCGGTCGAGGTCGGCGGCGTCACCAGTGTGCGGCGGCGCATCCATCCGCTGGGCGCGGGGCACGGCGACGGGTGGGGCTGGGCGGCCTCCTGGCACCGTCCGGTGTTCGTCTCGGGTCCGCCGATGGTGCCGGGGCTGCGCGTCGAGAGCGTCACCGTGGCGCGGGGCCACCACGAGCTGCGGGTCCACCGCGTCGTGGGCGCGCCGCACGGAGCGCGGCTCACGCTGACCGGCTGGGCGACGGACGCGCTGCGCTCGGAGCTGGTCGGGGTGCACGGCTGGAGCGAGCGGGACACCGTGCGGGCGCCCCAGGGCACCGCGTTCGAGCCGTGGGTCACCGTCCCGCGGCTCTCCGCGCAGGCCGAGGGCACCGCGGTGTTCGTCGCCCTCGCGTCGCTGAGCGCCGAGGAGCGGGCGACGCCGCTCGCCGAGGCGGTGGCCGAAGTGGCCTGCGCCGACGGCGGGGTGACGGTGCGCTGGGCCGACGGCCACGAGACCGTCGTGCGCTTCGAGCCGCTGTCGGTTCAGGGGGCCGACGGGTCCAGCTGAGCCTGGACGGCGGGACCGTAGCGGTCCACCACGTCGTCGATGCCCGCGGCCCGCACGTGCGGGCCGCGGGCGATGCCGTACATCACGCCGAGGCCGAGCAGCAGGCCGACGGCGAGTTCGGCGCGCAGGCCCGCGTCGTCGCCGGTGAGACGGGCGGCGAGGCGTTCGCTGACCTGGGTGCGGAAGTTGGCGCGCAGGATGTCCCCCTGGGCGCCGTGCAGCGGGGCGAAGACGATCCGCAGGATCGGGTCGACACCGCGCTCGGCCTGCCCGGTCAGGACGGAGCGCACCATGTGGCGGCCGAGGTCCTGGAGGGGCGCGTCGAGGAGGGCGTCCACGTCGGCCTCGAAGTTCATGACGCCGGAGAACAGGGCGTCCTTGTTCCCGAAGTACTTGAGGATGAGCGGCGGGCTGACACCCGCCCGGTCGGCGACCGCCTTGAGGGTGATGTCGCCGTGGGCGTGCCGGGCCAGCAGGTACCGGGCGGCGCGGACGATCGCCGCCTTGGTCGCCTCCGCGTCGCGGCGCCCCTGCGCGGGCTGCCGCTCGTCGGTGTACGCCATGGTCATCGCTCACGCTCCTTTCGCCGTGGCCACCGGGGCCGCCGCACGCGCCCCGGCCGGTTCGTCGGCGCGGTCGGCCGGGACGGCCAGGGCGACGGCCGCGGCCAGCAGTGCGACCGTACCCGCCATCGTGAAGGCGATCCGGTACCCGTGCAGCGACGGCACCTCGCCGCCGGAGAGCGGCATCGTGTGGTGGACGAGGACCGCGGCGACGGCGGCGCTGGAGACGGCCTGGCCGATGGTGCGCATGAGGACGTTGACGCCGTTCGCGGAGGCGGTGGCGCCGGCCGGGACGGCGCGCAGGATCAGCGTGGGCAGCGCCGAGTAGGCGAGGGTGGTGCCGGTCGAGACGACGGCCGCGCCGACGAGGATCACCCACAGGTCCGTGCTGTCGGCGATCCGCACGGCGTAGCCGAGCGCGAGGACGCCGCCGCCGACGGCGAGGGTGACCCGGGGGCCGCGCGCGGTGGAGATCCGGGCGGACACGGGCGAGAAGAGCAGCATGATGACGCCGCTGGGCAGCATGCACAGGCCGGTCGCGACGATGGACAGGCCGAGGCCGTAGCCGGTGGCGACGGGTGCCTGCACGAGTTGCGCGGTGACGAGCGAATTGGCGTAGAAGGCGAACCCGGTGAGCAGCGCGGCGACGTGCGGCAGGCCGACACGGCGGCCGGCGGCGAGCCGCAGGTCCACCAAGGGGGCGGCGCTGCGCAGTTGCTGCCATGCCCACAGCCCGAGGATCACGATCGCGGCGGCGAACAGGCCGACGACGGGGCCGCTGCTCCACCCCCACTGGCCGCCCTGGGAGACGCCGAGCAGCAGGCAGACGAGGCCCGCGGCGAGCCCGAGCGTGCCGAGCATGTCGAACCGGCCGGGTGCCCTGACGGGTGACTCGCTCACCGTCCACCAGGCGAGGCCGAGCCCGAGCGCGCCGAGGCCGCTGGTCGCCCAGAACATGACGTGCCAGTCGGCGTACTGCACGATGAGCGCCGCGAGGGGCAGACCGAGGGCGGCGCCGACGCCGACGGTGGAGCTCATCAGGGCGACGGCGGATCCGGTGCGGTGGGGCGGCAGTTCGTCGCGCAGGATGCTGATCGACAGGGGCACGACCGCGGCGGCTGCGCCCTGGAGCGCGCGGGCCGCGACGAGGATGCGGATGTCGGAGGTCAGCGCGCACAGGACGGAGCCGACGGTCATCAGGCCGAGCGCCCCGAGCAGCACGCGCCGCTTGCCGTACATGTCGCCGGCCCGGCCGAGGACGGGGGTGAGGACGGCGCCGGCCAGGAGCGTCGCGGTGACCATCCAGGAGACGGCGGCGGGGGACGCGCCGGTCAGCCGGGGCAGGTCGGGGAGCAGCGGCACGACGACCGTCTGCATGACCGCCATGAGGATGCCGCCGAAGGCGAGCACGGGCACGGCGAACCGCTCGCGAGGGCGCGACGGCACGGGGATCGGCGGGCCGGGTATCGGGGCGGGGTCCATGGGTCTCCTGCTCGGGGACGCCGGGGTGAATGGCCATTCACCCGGATCGGTGAATCAGTATTCACCACGGTCGGCGGGCTGTCTGCGGCATACGTCCGCCTCCCGCGGCGACCAGCCCGGTCCGTGTGACGCGCGGGGATGCCGGGGAATACTGCCGACCATGACCTCAACTGACACACCGCGCTTCGGCCTGGTCGGTACGGGCTCGTGGGCCCGGCGCACGTACGGTCCCGCGCTCCAGGCCCACAAGGGCGTCGACCTGGTGGGCGTGTGGGGGCGGCGCCCCGAGGCCGCGGCCGAACTCGCCGCCGCGCACCACACGACGGCGTTCGACGACGTGGACGCGCTGTTCGCGGCGTGCGACGCGGTGGCGTTCGCCGTCCCGCCGGACGTCCAGGCGCCGCTCGCGGCGCGGGCCGCGGCGGCGGGCTGCCATCTCCTGCTCGACAAGCCACTCGCGTTCGATCCGGAGGCGGCCCGTGCCGTGGTGGCGGCCGCGGACGCGGCGGGGGTCGCGTCGGCCGTGTTCTGCACGCTGCGCTACGCGCCCGTGACGGCGGAGTGGATCGCCTGCCAGGCCGCCGCGGAGGGCTGGTTCACGGGGCGGGCCGACTGGTTCGGGGCGCTGTACGAGGCCGGTGACGACGCCGCGGTGCGCGCCGCGTCCCCGTGGCGCGCGGAGCGGGGTGCGCTGTGGGACGTGGGTCCGCACGCGCTGGCGGTGCTGCTGCCGATCCTGGGCGACGTGGTGGCGACGACGGCGCGGCGCGGTCCCGGCGACACCGTGCACCTGGTGCTGCGGCACGCCTCGGGCGCGTCCTCGACGGCGGCACTGAGTCTGACGACTCCCCCGGCCGCGGCGGGCATCTCGGTCGAACTTCGTGGCGCGCAGGGCCTGTTCGCGATGCCGACGGAGTTCGGGGTGGCGCAGGAGTCCCTGGCCGTGGCCGTCGACACCCTCCTGGAGTCGGCGCGTACGGGCGTCCCGGCGGCGTGCGACGCGCGGTTCGGGCTGCGCCTCACGGAGATCCTCGCGGCGGCGCAGGAGTCCCTGGAGTCAGCCGGTCCCGAACCCCGCCTCGGCGAGTGAGCCGAGGTCGGTGACGCCGTCCGGCGACGGCAACTCCCGCAGGTACCAAGGGAGAGCGCTGTAGACGTGCAGCAGCGTGGACGCCATCACGGCGCGCGGCTCGACGGCGCGGCCGCACGCTTTCGTGAAGCGGGACATGAGACGCGGGTCGGCGCGGGTGACGAACAGGCCGACGGCGACGACGTCGTGGACGGGGTCGCCGATCATCGCGGGCTCGACGTCGAACAGCCCGGTCAGTCGCGCAGGCCCGGTGTCGACGAGCAGGTGCCGGCGCATGAACTCCGTGTGCGGCAGGGCGCGTTCACCGTCGTACGCGGGCACGGCGCCGTCGAGGAACGCGTCGATCCGCGCGCACCACTCCTCCGGCAGCCCCTTCTCGCGCTGCCGCACCACCGCTCGTACGCGCTGTCCGGCGACGAACGCGGTCCAGTCGTCGGGCCCGAGGGCGTCCACCAGCGGGCCGGGGTCGAGCCCGTGCAGCGCGGCCAGGGCCACCCCGCGGCGTCGACGAGCCGGTCCTGGTCCGCGCGCGGGACGCGCGGCCAGGCGAGGGCGGCTCTCCCCGCCGGCCGTTCCATGAGGACGTAGCGCCAGCCGTTCTCGTAGGCCCCGGCGGCGGGCACCTCCGGCGTGGGGACGGGAAGCCGGCCGTGCAGATGCTCCAGGACGCGGGCCTCGCGCACCCCGTCCTCGGCGGCCACGGCCGGGAAGAGCTTCAGGACGTGCGCGTCGCCGACGGCGCAGACCGGCCGAGTGCCCTCGGCGAACCGCACGGGATCGGTGTCCGGCAGGCCCAGGCGGGCGCACAGGTCGAGCACGCCGGGACGCAAGCGGGCCTCGTCCCTCATCCGGCACGACCCGGTCCCACGCGTAGTCGCTCTCCACCGGCGGCAGCATGATCGGCACCGTAGCCGCGCCCCTGACCTGCCCGACAGCCGTTTACGCTGGTGACCATGCCGCTCCAGATCAGCGCCACCAACCCCGAGCACCCGGTGCTCCTCCTCGCCCTGCCGTGGCACATACCGCTGGAGGAGTGGCCCGACGAGTACCTCGTGCCGCTGCCGCGCGGCATCTCGCGGCACGTGGTGCGGTACGCGCGCGCCGGTGACGAGGTCGTCGCCGTGAAGGAACTCGCCGAGCGTCCCGCGCTGCGCGAGTACGAACTGCTGCGCACGCTCGACCGATTGGGGATTCCCTCGGTCGACCCGCTGGCGGTCGTCACGGGTCGCGAGCAGCCGGACGGCAGCCCCCTGGAACCGGTCCTGATCACCCGTCACCTCGGCGGGTCGCAGCCGTACCGGTCCATGTTCGAGACGACGATGCGTCCCTCCACGGTGCACCGGCTGATGGACGCCCTCGCGGTGCTCCTCGTTCGCCTGCACCTCACCGGGTTCGCCTGGGGCGACTGCTCGCTGTCCAACACCCTGTTCCGCCGGGACGCGGGCGCCTACGCCGCGTATCTCGTGGACGCCGAAACGGGCGAGCTGCACGAGAAGTTGAGCGACGGGCAGCGGGCGTACGACATCGACCTGGCGCGGGTGAACATCAGCGGCGAGATGCTCGATCTGGAGGCCTCGGGGGCGCTGCACCCGTCCATCGACCCGATCGAGTTCGGCGCGGAGGTCGGGCAGCGCTACGAGAACCTGTGGAACGAACTGACCCGCACGTCGGTGTACCCGGCGGGCAAGCACCACTACATGGAGCGGCGCATCCGCCGTCTCAACGACCTGGGCTTCGACGTGGCCGAGATGCAGATCTCGCGCTCCCCGCAGGGCGACACCGTCACGTTCGTGCCGAAGGTCGTCGACGCGGGCCACCACCAGCGCCAACTCCTGCGCCTGACCGGCATGGACGCGGAGGAGAACCAGGCGCGGCGGCTCCTGAACGACCTGGAGAGCTGGATGGCGACCCAGGACGACGCACCCGGGGCGCGGCCCGAGGTCCTCGCGCACCGCTGGGTGCGCGACGTGTTCCGGCCGACGGTGCGCGCGGTGCGCGACCGGGTCCCGGTGCCGATGGACCCGGCCGAGCTGTACCACGAACTCCTCGAACACCGTTGGTACTTGTCCGAGCGCGCGCAGCACGACATCGGCCTCGACGCGGCGACGGAGGACTACATCAGGACGCGACTCAAGCCGCAGGACGACTGACCGGGCAGGGGCGGGCGGGTCAGTGCCCGCCCTGCGGCTTCTCGCAGCCGGTGCCCTCGAGGTACGCGCCGTGGGTCTCCAGGCGGAGCATGCCGCCGAGCGAACCGTCCAGGCAGAAGGCCGGGCTGCGGTCCACGACGAAGCTGACGAAGCCGCGGGTCCCCCGCACCGTGACCTTCTCGTACCCGGCGTCGGCCAGCGCGGCGGTGACCTGCCGGTCGGTGACGTCCCGCCGCCGGGCGTACGGCGCGAGGGCCTTCTCGACCCGCTCCTTCGCCTCGGCCGCGTCGCAGACGGCCTGCCCGCTGAGGTCGGCGGTCGACTGGAAGGCGTGGTTCTCCTCGTACTTGGGGTTGGCGTCGCCGGCTTCCGCGGGCTGGGAGGGGCGGACGGTGGGGCGTATGGAGACTCCGGCGCAGTCCACGGGGCGCGGGGAGGGCGGTGCGACGGCGCGGGGCGCGGCACTGGGGCCGGCCTCCCCGGCCTTCTCCTGGCCGCATGCCGTCAGGAGCGACAGGCATGCCAGCGCGGTGAGCGCGACTCCCGCCCCCGCGGCGCGTCTTCGTATCGTCATGGGCCCGAGTATGCCCGGGCGGGCGCGGGTGACCGGGCGCGGCCGGTGCCGTGGCCGCTACGTAATGGCGAGTGACGGCACCGACCGCAGCCAGTGACCTTCGGATGCCGCCGGGGAACGAGTGCGGGACGTGCGTCGGACAACGCATTTTCCGGCCACATCGAGCGAATGGGTGGCCCGGTCCCGCTCTCACTTCCTCGAACAGCCCGAAGGCTCGCGGGTTGTTGTCCGACGCCGGGAAATTTCGGCCATTTTCGAACGGCCCGGCACAGGTGCCGCATCACTGTGTCCACGTGCTCACAGATGAGGAAACCGGCAGGTGGGCAACCCCGCACGACCCATCATGACGGATCGTCTGATCGTTTTCTTCGGGCAATGTTTATTACCAAAGGCGTTGGGAGTATTTAGACTGCTCACGCTCAACTCGGCGTGCACAAAAAGGGATTACTCACCATGAACAAGAAGGCGCTGCGCGCCCTGCTCCGTGAACGTCGCGCCCTCATAGCCCCCGAGTCCCACGGATTCACCCGCCCCACGGGCCAGGGCCGCCGCGCCCCCGGCCTCTCCCAGCACCAGGTCGACCAGCTGCTGCACCGGACGCTGGGGACGTATCACCGGCTGGAGTCGGGCAACTATCCCAATCCGCCCACGTCTCTCTTGCGCGACATCGCCCTTCTGTTCGATCTCAACGAGCAGGAATGGACGTCGCTCTGCAGGTTCTCGCTCCACCAGGATCCGCCAGGGCCACTCCTCTCGTCCTCGGGAAAAGAGATTCCGGGGATCTGGCAGGAGGCTGTCGACGGAATCGAGCACATCTCGTACGTCACTGACGCCTCGTGGGACCTGCTGACCCACAACTCCGCCTTCGCCGAGCTCTTCCCCGACAGCAAAGTGCCCACCAACACGATGCGTTGGATGCTCCTCGACCCCTCGGCACGCGACACTTTGATGGACTGGTCGACAGCCTGGGTCCCGTGGATCATCCCGCAGCTGCGGGCCGCGATCATCGCTCGCCCCGAGGACGAGACGCTGGCCCGCATCGAACGGGACATCGCCTGCGTCCCCGAGATCGCCGCCGCCTACGACGAGGGGGGCGCGGTGGTCCACCCGGACGGTCACGAACGCCCGCTCCGACACGCCCTCAAGGGCCCGGGCTGGGCTTCGATCTGCGCCGCCCAGCCGATGACGGCCCCCGGTTCGCGGATGTTCATCATCCTGTTCCGTCCCGGCGCCGATCGCCCCGGCCCGACACCTCCCATGCTGCGCGCCCACCGGGACAACCACCGGAACCGCGCCCGCACTGGGTGAAGTACGTTGAGCTACGCCCCCCACGCCCTACATCCCCAGTGGGAGTTGCCCATGCCCGCGTACGTCTCGCCACCCAGAACCGTCCTCGGCGCCCACAAGGTGTCCACCGAAGAGATATCCGACGACATACGCCGCCACCATCCGGACCACCCGAGGCTCGCTGCGATCCTGCGGGTCATCAACAACTGCGGTGTGCTCACACGGCACTTCAGCCGCCCGCTCGACTCCGCCTGCGTCTCCGGGCCCGCCGGTGTGCAGGAACGGACGCGAGCAGCCTTCCACGATGCTCTGGACATGGCCGAACGCGCCTCGGTGAGCGCGTTGGAGACAGCGGGTCTCGACCCGAACGACATCGACGCCATCGTCACCACACACGCGACAGGCTGGGCCGTCCCGAACCTGGACATCCATCTCATCCACCGCCTGGGACTGCGCCCCACGACACGACGCATCGCCATGACGACCGCGGCCTGCGGAGGCGGCGCCCAGTCCCTGATCCGAGCCGCCGACCTGGTCGCCGCCCGGCCGGGCACCAAGGTCCTCGTCGTCGCCGCCGAGACCCTCTCCACGTCGTACAACCACGCCTCTTCGACGATCGAGGCGATGATCTACAAAGCCCTGTTCGCGGACGCCGGTGCGGCCACCGTGGTGACCGACGAGCCGCTCGGCCCGGGCCTCGCCATCGATGACACCTTCGAATACACCCTCCCGGAAAGCTTCGATCGCTACCGCGGACGACTCGACAGCGACGGCATGCACTTCGACTCCACCAAGGCCGCCCCCACGACTGCCGCCGAGACGCTCGCGGTGGTCAAGGAGTGGGTCGGAGCGAGGACGCTGGACTTCGCGGTGATCCACCCGGGCAGCCTCAGCATCATCAGGGACACCGCCGAAGCCTTCGACCTCCCAGCCGAGCTGACCCGCCACTCGACCGAGTCCTTGATCGACGAGGGAAACCTCGGAGGCGTGAGCGTCCTCCGCGTTCTCGAGCGCACGCACGCCTCGCCGCCGGCGCCCGGGGGCCAGGGCTTGATGGTCGCCTACGGACCCGGATTCTTCAGCGCCGCCCTCCACGGCCACTGGCACGCCTGACTCCGCCCCCCACCTCCCCCTCCAAGACGTCCCACCGAGACTTATGTCCCATTGGGACATGAAGGTGTATCCTCGACGGCATGAAGGCGAACGAACCCACCACGAGTCGGTCCACCGAGGACCGGCGGCAGGTCAAGGCTCGGCGGACGCGGGACGCGTTGGCCGAGGCCGCTGTCGCGCTGGTGCTCGAGCGGGGGCTCGGGGACGTGACCGTCGAGGCGATCGCCGAGCGGGCCGACGTCACGCGGCGCACCTTCAGCCGGCACTTCGCCGGCAAGGAGGACGCGGCGCTGGACTTCACCCGCGCCGACGGCGCCCGGATCAACGCGGCGCTGCGCGAACGCCCCGCGGCCGAGCCCCCGCTGCTCGCCTACCGCAGGGCCGTCGCGGAGTGGCTCGCCGACCGGGACACCCCCGGCTGGCACCACCGTCCGCAGCTGCGCGAGCTGTACGCGGCCGTGGACCGCGAACCCGCCCTGTTCGCCGCGTACGAGCGCATCCGGGTCGACGCCCAGGACGAGTCCGTACGCATCATCGCCGAGCGCCTCGGCACCGACCCGGCCCGGGACATCCGCCCCGAGGTCGTCGTCGGTGCCGCCGCCGGCGTGCTGACCGCCGCGATGCGCACCTGGGCGCGCGGCGACGGCTCGGACGCCGAGGACCTCGCCCTTCTGGTGGCGGGGGCCTACGACGCCCTCATCGGGGAGGCCGCCCGATCGGCGGCGACCTCCGACCCCGCAATCAGAGAGTGACCGCACCATGAGCACCACCACCCCCACCGGCCAGTTCACCGAGTACGCCGCCGAGTTCGCCGGGAAGACCGCGCTCGTCACCGGCTCCGCCTCCGGCATCGGCCTGGCCACCGCCCGCCGCCTCGGCCGCGGCGGCGCGAACGTCGTCATCGCCGACTACAACCAGCAGGGCGCCGAGGAAGCCGCGCGGACCCTGAAGGACGAGGGCATCAAGGCCGCCGCGGTCGCCCTCGACGTGACGGAGCCCGCCTCCGCCGAAGCCGCCGTGCGGTTCGCCGTCGACACCTTCGGCGGGCTGGACCTGGCCGTGAACAACGCCGGTATCGGCGGCGCCAGCGCCCCCACCGGCGAGTACGACATCGATGTCTACAACCGCGTCGTGCGCACGAACCTCGACGGCGTCTTCTACTCGATGCGCTACGAGCTGCCGGTCATCGAGGCCGCGGGCAAGGGCGGCGCCATCGTGAACGTGGCCTCGATCCTCGGCTCGGTCGGCTTCGCGGGCTCCCCCGCGTACGTCGCCGCCAAGCACGGTGTCGTCGGCCTGACGAAGACGGCCGCCGCCGAGTACGCGGCCAAGGGGATCCGCGTGAACGCGGTGGGTCCCGGCTTCATCGAGACCCCGCTCCTCAAGGACATGGACAAGGCCGCCTACGACGGTCTCGTCGCCCTGCACCCGGCCGGCCGTCTGGGCCACGCCGAGGAGGTCGCCGAGCTGATCGTGTTCCTGCTCTCGGAGCGCGCCTCGTTCATCGCGGGCAGCTACCACCTGGTGGACGGCGCCTACACCGCCGTGTGACATCCGATCCCTCCCGTTCCCTTGCGGCGCTTGTGTCACACGCCCAGCCATGGAACGGTCTGCGTGGGGCAGGCGGGGGGCCTGACCCACGCAGGAGGAGGGGCACGGGCGCACGATGGAACGGCAGGCCGCACAGACCATCAACCGGGGCACGGGGAAGGCGCGCGAGTCGTACTTCGACAACGTCAAGTTCCTGACGATCGTGCTCGTCGCGTGCGGGCACGCGTGGGAGCCGCTGACGTACGGCTCCCGCGCGGTCACCGCGCTGTACCTGACGGTGTACGCCTTCCACATGCCGGCGTTCGCGCTGGTCTCGGGGTACTTCTCCCGCAGTTTCGACATGGCCCCGGGCCGGCTCAAGCGGCTGGTCACCGGGGTCGTGGTGCCGTACGTCGTCTTCGAGGTGGCGTACACGCTCTTCTACCGGTGGGCGCGGGACGACCCGTCGTACCCGATCAGCCTGCTGGACCCCTGGTATCTCATGTGGTTCCTCGCGGCCCTGTTCGTCTGGCGGCTCTCGACGCCGCTGTGGCTGCAACTGCGCCACCCCGTGTGGGTGGCGCTCGCCGTGGGGACCGCCGTGTCGATGTGGCCGGGCGCGGGCGGTGACCTCGCGCTCCAACGGGTCCTGCAATTCCTGCCGTTCTTCGTGGTGGGGCTCGTGCTGCGGCCCGAGCACTTCTCGATGCTGCGCACCTGGGGGACGCGGCTCGCGGCGCTGCCGGTGCTGCTCACCGCGGTCGTCGCCGCGTACTGGGCGGCTCCTTGGTTCGACGCGGGCTGGTTCTACCACCGCGGGAGCGTGGTGGGTCGGGGCGTGCCCGCGTGGGCCGGGCTGTGGGCGACGCCCGCCCTGTTCCTGCTGGCCCTCGTGCTGACGGCGTGCTTCCTGGCGTGGGTGCCGGGGCGCAGGCTGTGGTTCACGGCGCTGGGGACCGGCACCGTCTACGCGTACCTGCTGCACGGTTTCGTCATCAAGTCCTCCCGGTTCTGGGAGTGGTACGCGCATCCGTGGCTGCACACCCCGGCGGGCGAGCTGGCCGTCACGGCGGTCGCGGTCGCCGGCATCACGCTGCTGTGCACGCCGCCGGTGCGCGTGGTGTTCCGGTACGTCGTCGAGCCGCGGATGGACTGGGCGTTCCGGCGTCAGCAGCCGTCGCCCGGGCCCGAGGAGCGGCCCGCCGCCCGCGCGAAGGTCACCTCCGGCGACGGCTGACGGTCTGCGCCGAGGCGAGCAGGCAGTGCATCCGCTCGCCGAGGGAGGTCAGGTCGTCGGCGGGCGCGTGGAACGGGATGCGGGCGTCGGCCTGGCCCCGGACGCGCTCCAGCCGCAGCGTCAGTCCGTGCCGGTCGACGGCCAGTGGCTGGACGCGGACGACGCCGTGCAGGCTCTCGGGCGCGAGGAGCCGGGTGAGTTGTTCGACGGCTTCGGGGTGGGCGTCGGCGAGGTGGAGAAGCAGCCGCGGTTCGGCGAGGGCCAACGGGTCGGGCGCCGCTTCGGCGAGTTCGCCGAGGTCGACGCCGAGGCGCTCGGTGCGGGTCTGGAGGACCACGCGTTCGGGGCGGAGTGTCATCTCGTCGCCGTCCGGGACCAGCTCGCCGGACATCCACAGCCGGGCGCGGATCCGGTCGCGTACGGGGACGGGCGCCGCGTCGGCGAACTCCAGGAGCGCGGTGGGCCGTCCGTACGGGGCGAGGAGCGCCGACGCGGCGAGCACGCTCTCGGGCGGCGGCGTGATCCGCACCGTACCGTCGTCGGCGACGCGGTGGGCGCCGACGAGGTCGTCCTGTCCCACATCGGTGGTGACGCCGCAGGTCCACGCGGCGGCGAGCACGGAGCGTGCGCGCGACGCGGTGGTGGGCACGGCGGTAGCGAGCTGACGGACACCCATTCCGACCTCCTTAGGTAAGCCTTGCCTAACTTAGCGGAGATCGTCGCCGGGGGTCCACCCCGTGTCCGCCGCCCGGCCCCGTGTCGCCGCCGCACCACCGCGAGTTCGACCGCCCTGGACGTCGACGACCGCTTGTGACCAGCGGGCTTCCAGGGAGTGCATCTGTTCGGGCCGTGCGGGCCGAACGGGGGACGGACGGGGGTCACGACCCATCCGTGCGCCCGGCCGCGACGGATTACTCGTGTAGCCGTCGCCGCCCAGGCACCGGACAGATCATGGAGGCCCCGAACGTGAAAGAAGCCGTCCACATCGGAAGAGGCCCGGCGCCCCGGCCCGAGCTCGATGAGCTCATGGCCGAGGTCGCCAAGGGCGATCACGAGGCGTTCGCCGCGGTGTACGACGCGGTGGCGGGGCCGGTGCTCGGCGTCGTGCGCGGTGTCCTGCGCGACCGGGCCCAGTCGGAGGAGGTCGCCCAGGAGGTCCTGGTGGAGGTGTGGCGGACGGCGGCCCACTACCGCAAGGACCGCGGGACCGTCATCAACTGGGTGCTCACGCTCGCCCACCGGCGGGCGATCGACCGGGTGCGGTCGTCGGAGGCGTCGGCGGCCCGCGACCACCGTGCGGCCCTCCTTGAGCGCACCCCGGAGTTCGACGAGGTGACGGAGGAGGTCGAGGCGCGGATCGAGCGCGAGCAGGTGCGTCGCTGTCTGCGCACGCTCACCGAACTTCAGCGCCAGTCCGTGTCGTTGGCGTACTACCGCGGGCTGACGTACAGCGAGGTCGCCGAGTTGCTGTCGGTGCCGCTGGGCACGATCAAGACGCGGCTGCGCGACGGCCTGATCCGGCTCCGCGACTGCCTGGGGGTGACGGCATGAGCACCGCCGAACTCCACACCCTGACGGGTGCGTACGCGCTGCACGCCCTGTCCGACGACGAGCGCGACGCCTTCGAGCGGCATCTCGGCGACTGTGCCGCGTGCGCGCAGGAGGTGCGCGAACTGGGCGCGACGGCGGGCCGGTTGGGCCTCGCGGTGTCCGTGACGCCGCCCGCCGGGTTCAGGGACCAGGTCTTGCGCCGGGTGACGACGGTCCGCCAGGAGCCGCCCCGGACCTCCGGTGGCGGTGTCAGCGTGGCGGCCGTACCGCGCCGTCGCCCTGTCGCGCGCTGGGCGCTCGCCGCGTGTCTGGCGGCCGCCGCCTCGCTCGGCGGTGTCGCCGTGTGGCAGCACGAGCAGGCCGACCGGGCGCGGGAGGAGGCCCGTGCCGCGCAGCGGCAGGCCGACCAGGTGGCGCAGGTGCTGTCCGCGCCGGACGCGAAGGTCGCCTCGGCCCGGCTGGCGGGCGGGGCGCGCGGGTCCGTGGTCGTCTCGCACGACCGCGACCGGGCGGTGTTCGTCGCCGCGGGGATGGCGTCGCCGCCGGACGGAAAGGTGTACCAGCTCTGGTTCGACGACGGCGGGCACATGCGCCCGGCCGGTCTGCTCGACCCCGCGCGCCCGGACCAGTCGGTCCTCATGAAGGGCTCGGTCGGCGAGGCGTCCGGCATGGGGGTGAGCGTCGAACCGAACGGTGGCTCCGAGCAGCCGACGACTTCGCCCGTGGCCCTGATGTCCCTCCCCGCCTGACGGGGGAAGGCGGCCGACGTGGATCCGGTGATCCGCGCCGACCGCCTTCATGAGTGATCCGGGGCGGGGGCGCCCACGGTTTCGTGGACGCCCCCGCCCCGGCATGGAGCCCCGTCGCCGGGCCCCGGGGTCAGCTCTTCGGCATCAGGACGGTGTCGATGATGTAGACGGTGGCGTTGGCGGTCTGCACGTTGCCGCAGACCACGTTGGCACTGTCGTTGACCTTGTACGACTCACCGGATCCCGAGGTGGTGAGCTTGGACTTCTCCAGCGTGTCGAAGGAGCCGTCGCTCAGGTCGGCGGGCGCGAGGCGCTTGCCGACGACGTGGTACGTGAGGATCTTGGTGAGCTGCTCCTTGTCGTTGAGCACCTTGTCGAGGTCCGCCTTCGGGATCTTGGCGAAGGCGTCGTTGGTGGGCGCGAAGACGGTGATGTTCTGCGCGTTGTTCAGGGTGTCGACGAGGCCGGCCTTCTTCACCGCGGTGACGAGGGTGGACAGGGCCGGGTTGTTCGAGGCGGCGGTGGCCACCGGGTCCTTGGCCATGCCGTCGAAGGAACCCGCGCCGTCCTTCGGCACGGAGGCACAGGCAGAGCCGAACGGCTCGTCCGTGTCCTTCATGCCCTCCGAGCTCTGGGAAGCGGCCGGCGTGGCCTTGCCGCTGTTCCCCGAGGCACTGTCCTTGGTGTCGTCGGAGCAGGCGGCCAGTGCGAACGGGAGCACCGCGGCGAAGGCGACGGCGGTGGCGGTACGGCGGATTCGGGTGTTCATGTTCTCTCCTCGGGGGTGCGCCGACGGGCTCGGACCCGGGCGCGAAGGGGTGACAACTGCCATGCGGATAAGAGCGGTTCAGTCCACGGCGACCACCCCCGCATGCCTGCCTGACGCTCCGTCAGGGATGGTGGGGGTCCGGCGCGCGGTCTGCACGTCGCCGGTCCGGTCGGTGGCGCGGACGGTCAGCGTGTGGGTGCCCTTGGGGGCCTTCCACGCGTACGACCACTGCCGCCGGGTGTCCCTGGAGTCCTCGGCCGCAAGGCGCGCGGGCCTCCAGGACCCGTCGTCGACGCGGACCTCGACGGTGTCGATGCCGCGGTGCTGCGCCCGGGCCACCCCGGCGACCCTCACGGTCCCCGCGCGGGGCCGGGCGAAGGGCTTGGGCGTGTCGATACGGGACTGGGTCTTGTCCGGCGCCTCGCGGGCCCAGCCGCCCCGGACCCCGTACGGGTCGTCGGCGTCGAACGTGGTGAGTTCGAGGTCGCGCAGCCATGTGCGGGCCGAGACGTCACCGTGGAGACCGGGCACCACCATGCGGACGGGGAAGCCGTGCGCGAAGGGCAGCGGCCTGCCGGTCATGCCGACGGCGAGGAGTGGGTCCCTGCCGTCCGGCACGTCGTCGACGGGGGTGCCGAGCGTCATGCCGTCCACGGAGCGGGGGACGACGCACGCGAAGAGTCCGACTTCGAGGATGCCCGAGGTCAGGACCATTTTGTCGGCCGTGCCGAAGGCGCGGATCGCCCAGTCCTTGCCCCCGGGTGGGGTGCGGTCGACGGCGGCCGACCCCACCACCAGAAGCGGCCGGGACTCGGGCCGCAGGACCGCCGCGGTCACCTCGGCGACCCCGAGGGCGACCCCGCCCGCGATCGGTCCGCTGACGGCACCCCGCACCGGACGTCCCACCCGGAACGTGCTCCGCTCGCTGCTCTTCGTCCTCACACGGGGAATCCGGAGCGCCGGCCGCACCGGATGGGTCCGTCACTCGAAAGAGTGAGAAAGGTGCTCCGCTCCCAGGCCCGGCGCCCTTTCGGCTCTTCCGTCCAAGTCCACGCCTTCGGGCGGCGAATATGCCAACTGCCCGCGCCCGGCGATCCGGAGCGGCATCATGCCGCCATGGACGGTACTGCGCTCCTGCGGGAGCTCTTCACCCCCGACGAGTACGACGCGGTCCGCAGGCATGCGGACCATCTGGGTGTGACGGTCATCGAGTACGTTCGCCGGTCGGCCGCCGAACGGGCCCTGGAGCGAATGCACTTGGCGGAGGCCATCGAGACCCAGGCTCTCCATCTGGGCAAGTTGTCGATACCGCAGGTCGAGCGGGCGCGTTGCAGGGACGGTGCGTCGTCGTCCCCGGCCCTCGACCGCTTCCTGGACGCCCTCGCGCATCCCTCGGACGGAACCTGACCTCTCGTCACCGCGCGTGATCGCGGCCCGGCGGGGCACACGGTGCACATGACATCGGTGACGGCACGACGCAGGAAGGTCACGACCCGGGCCGACGGCCCGGCCCACTGGTGGCGGACGCCCGTCCGTCTCCTTGTCGCTCTCGTCGCGTTTCTCGCGCTCGTCGCCTTCGCGGCGGTGCTCGCGCGCCTCACGCTCTCCCCCTCCCCCGCGTCCGACCGGATCGCGGGGGCCAATATGCGGCCCGGGGCCAGCCTGCGGCAGTACGCGCAGTCGTACACCTTCCTGGCCGCGTGCAAGCAGATCGGCGGAAATCTTCTGCTCGGGGCGCCCTTCGGCGTGTTGCTGCCGGTCCTGGTGGCCCGCCGGATGCGGCTGTTGCAGGTGCTGCTCGTCACGGCGGCCGTCATGGTCCTGGTGGAGCTGGCGCAGGGGGCTGTCGTCCAGGGGCGTGCCTTCGACGTGGACGACATCATTCTCAACACGGGAGGTGCGTTGATCGCGTACGTCCTGGTCGGGCGGCGCATCGGCCACCGGTACCACGCGCTCTCAGGTCCGCGGGAGCGGTCCCGCTTGGCGATCAGGTTCCGTGGGAATGGGGATCGTTACCGAAGCAAGGCCCACGCAGGAGTCAAGGAAAGGGAGTGATCGTCATGCGTGCGTTCGGGGACGCCGAACGGCGTGCCGCGCGCGTGGAGTACCTCATGCCGCGGGGATCCGGGGCCGCCCGCTGGGCCAGGCGCCTGACCCGGTCGTTCCTCGCCGGCCGCACCGGCGACGGGGCGGCGGACGCGGAGCTGGTGGTGTCGGAGCTCGTCACCAACGCCGCTCGTGTCCAGGACGGCCACTGCCGGATGAGCCTGTGCCTGGACGCCGGGGAGCTGACGGTGGAGGTGCGCGACGACGGGCCGGGGATGCCTCGGATGGCGCCCGCGTCGGAGACGGCCGAGTCGGGCCGCGGCATCGCGCTGGTGCACGCCCTGGCGAACCACTGGAGCGTGGAGCCCCACCCGCTGGGCGGCAAGACGGTCCGGGCGGTGCTGGAGCACTGCTGACCGCCGGGCGCGGGCGGCAGCCTCCGAACTGCCGCCCGGCCCTACGGGCTGTCAGTGCCCGCGGCTGATCCACTCGTCGAGCTGGGGTGCTTCCGCCCCGATGGTCGTGCTGTCACCGTGTCCGGTGCGCACGACGGTCTCGGCCGGCAGGGTCAGCAGGCGTCCGCGGATCGACTCGATGATCGTCGGGAAGTCGCTGAACGTCCGGCCCGTGGCGCCCGGCCCGCCCTGGAACAGGGTGTCGCCGGTGAAGACGGTGCCGAGCGCCGGGGCGTACAGGCTGACGGCGCCGTGGCAGTGTCCCGGCGTGTGCAGCACGGTCAACTCCACGCCCGCGACGGTCAGTCGCTGCCCGTCGGCCAGGTCGCCGTCGGGGGCGCGGTCCGGGTGCGTGCGCTTCCACAGGTCGGTGTCGGCGGGGTGCAGCAGGATCGGCGCGCCGGTGCGGTCGGCGAGCGCGGGGGCCGCGTCGATGTGGTCGTCGTGGGCGTGGGTGCACACGATGGCGACGAGCCGCCGGTCGCCGACGGCGGTCGCGATGGCGTCGGCGTCGTGGGCGGCGTCGATGACGACGACCTCGGTGTCGTCACCGACGAGCCAGACGTTGTTGTCGACGTCCCAGGTGCCGCCGTCGAGGGAGAACGTGCCGGAGGTGACGAGGTGTTCCACGCGTGCGGACATCAGAACATCACCACCGAGCGCAGCACGTCGCCGTGGTGCATCCGCTCGAAGGCCTTCTCCACGTCGGCGAGCCCGATGGTCTCGGTGACGAACGCGTCCAGGTCGAGGCGGCCCTGGAGGTAGAGGTCGATGAGCATCGGGAAGTCGCGCGAGGGCAGGCAGTCGCCGTACCAGGACGACTTGAGGGCGCCGCCGCGGCCGAACACGTCGAGGAGCGGCAGGTCGAGGCGCATCTCCGGGGTGGGCACGCCGACCAGGACCACGGTGCCCGCCAGGTCGCGGGCGTAGAAGGCCTGTTCGTACGTCTCCGGGCGGCCGACCGCTTCGATGACAACATCGGCGCCGAACCCGCCGGTCAGTCCGCGCACCGCCTCGATCGGGTCGGTGGCGCGGGAGTTGACGGTGTGGGTGGCGCCGAGGGTGCGGGCCGTCTCCAGCTTCTTGTCGTCGATGTCGACCGCGATGATCTTCGAGGCGCCGGCCAGGAGGGCGCCGACGACGGCCGCGTTGCCGACGCCGCCGCAGCCGATGACCGCGACGGAGTCGCCGCGGGTGACGTTGCCGGTGTTGATCGCGGCGCCGATGCCGGCCATCACGCCGCAGCCCAGGAGGCCCGCGGCGGCGGGCGAGGCGGCCGGGTCGACCTTGGTGCACTGCCCGGCGGCGACGAGCGTCTTCTCGGCGAACGCGCCGATGCCGAGCGCCGGGGACAGCTCGGTGCCGTCGGCGAGGGTCATCTTCTGCTTGGCGTTGTGGGTGTCGAAGCAGTACTGCGGGCGCCCGCGCAGGCAGGCACGGCACTGGCCGCACACCGCGCGCCAGTTGAGGACGACGAAGTCACCGGGCGCGACCTCGTTCACGCCCGCGCCGACCGATTCCACGATGCCGGCCGCCTCATGGCCGAGCAGGAACGGGAACTCGTCGTTGATGCCGCCCTCCCGATAGTGCAGATCCGTGTGACAGACCCCGCACGCCTGGATCTTCACCACGGCCTCACCCGGGCCCGGGTCCGGCACGGTGATCGTCTCGATCGACACCGGCGCGCCCTTGGCCCGCGCGATCACGCCCTGCACCTGCTGTGCCATGACGGTCAGCCCTCCTTCTCCTCGCGGATTCCTCACAACGTGTTGCCCGTCCATCGTCGCTCACGGACGAGGCGGGGAACACCACCGGTGCCCAGGTCGGAGCGGCTTAGGCTGCCTGTGTGGGTGAGCGAAGCGTGGCCGCGGCCGGTCTCCTGCCCGTCGGCGGCGCCCTCATGGGGGCGCTCGTCGTGCTGCTGGTGGTGGCCGCCGCGGTGGCCGCGGTGTTCCGGCTGGCGCCGGACGCGTCGTGGCGGCGGGCGCGGGACATCGCCGTGGCGGGGGTGCGGGCCGCGGTGCAGTTGGGGGTCGTGTCCCTGGTGATCGGCCGGGTGGTGCAGCACGGTGCGGCGCTGCTCGCCTTCCTGCTGCTCATGTTCGCGGTGGCCGCGCGGACGGCGGGGCGGCGGGTCACGTCGAACCGCACCTGGAGGTGGGCGGCGCTGCCGATCGCCCTGCCGGTGGTGCCCGTCGTCGGGGCGCTCGTGGCCTGCGGTCTGCTGCCCGCGCGCGGGATCGCGCTGATCCCGGTGACCGGCATCCTGATCGGCGGGGCGCTCACGGCGACGGTCCTCGCGGGCCGCCGTACCCTCGACGAACTCACCGCGCGCGGGGGCGAGGTGGAGGCCTGTCTCGCGCTCGGTCTCCTCCCGCACGAGGCGCGCCTGGAGATCGTCCGCCCGGCCGCGTCGGACGCGCTGCTGCCCGGCCTCGACCAGACCCGGACGGTGGGCCTGGTGACGCTGCCCGGCGCGTTCGTCGGCATGCTGCTGGGCGGGGCGTCACCGGTGGCGGCGGGCGCCGTGCAGCTGTTCGTCCTGGTGGCGCTGATGGCGGTGCAGACGATCTCGGTGGCCGCGACGGTGGAACTGGTCGCGCGGGGACGGCTGTACCGGCCGCCGCGATGACCTTCGCCGAGGATCGCGGTCCTCCTCCCTGCGGTTCCCGCCGCTCGGCCCCGACCACCTCGGTGACTCGCTGCGCCCCCTGGCCCGACTCGTCTCCCCGACGCCCCGGACGTGAGGGGCGCGGGGCAGGCGTACGCTCCGGACCATGTCTGTTTACGACGCAGTAGAAATCGACCGCCTGCAAGGCGGGTCCGCCGATCTGGCCCAGTACCTGGGCTCGGCCGTCCTGATCGTCAACGTCGCGTCCAAGTGCGGCCTCACCCCGCAGTACGCGGGCCTGGAGCGGCTGCACGAGCAGTACGCGTCGCGCGGGTTCACCGTGCTCGGCGTGCCGTGCAACCAGTTCATGGGGCAGGAACCCGGTTCGGCCGACGAGATCGCCGAGTTCTGCTCGGCGACGTACGGCGTGACGTTCCCGATGACGGAGAAGGTCGACGTCAACGGCGCGGACCGGCACCCGCTCTACGCGAAGCTCGTCGAGGTCCCCGACGCCGAGGGCTACACCGGTGACGTGCGCTGGAACTTCGAGAAGGTGCTGATCGACGCGTCCGGCACCCCGGTCGCCCGTTTCTCCCCGCAGACCGAGCCCGACGCCCCGGAGCTCGTCGCGGCCATCGAGAAGAGCCTGCCGCGCTGAGCACGCGCACAGCGCTCAACCGGCCCGCAGCGCGGGCCGGTTGACGCGTAGGTGTTCAGAGATCGAAGTGGGCGGCGACGGAGCGTCCTGGGCCGCTGGACGACACCGGCCGGAGCCGGCGACGGGGTTCGAACCCGCGTCGCACTCTGAGCAGGAGAAGGAGCCGCGGCCTGCGCACCTGCACGCGGTCGACGGCAGCGGGAGGCGCCGCCGGGCCGCACCTGAAGTGACGCCCCCTGGAGCGCGTGGTCAGACGGTGATCAGCAGGCGTTCCAGCGCCGCCCGTCCCGCGGGGCCCCAGGTCGGCTGGCCTCCGGGCAGGCCGCGTTCCCCGGCCCGGCCGATGCCGATGAGTCCGACGCCGCGCAGCACGGTCCAGCCGCGGGCGCGGCGGATCGTCGCCTCGTCGGCGGTGGCGTAGGCATCGAAGAAGGGTCCCGCCTCGCCGTCCGGCAGCAGCAGCCAGGCCGCGCAGAGGTCGGTCGCCGGGTCGCCGGCGCACAGGTCGCCGAAGTCGATGACGCCGGCGAGGGTTCCGTCACGTACGACGACGTTCGCGGGGTGCAGGTCGCTGTGCAGCCACAGCCTCGGGCCGGTCCACCGCGGTGCCGCGAGCGCGTCCTCCCAGATCTCCCACAGCGCGTCGGCCGTCGGGTCCCCGTCGAGCACGTCACGGAACCCGGCCGCGAAGCCGTCCGCGTGCGTGGACAGCGCGACGCCGCGCTGCTGCGGATGGACGGGGGCGTCGTCCGGCGCGGGGTGGTGCAGGGCGCGCAGGAAGTCGGCCAGTGCCTTGGTGGACAGGGAGCCGGGGCCGATCGGTGCCACGTCGGCCGGCTCACCGGGCACCCACGTCGTGACGGTCCAGGGCCAGGGGAAGCGCTCCGACGGCCCGCCCGCGCGCCGTGGCACGGGCACCGGCAGGGCGAACCGGTCCACCAGTTCCGGCAGCCAGCGCTGCTCGTTGCGCACGTTGCGCACGGCGGCCTCGGTGCGCGGCAGGCGTACGACCAACTCCTCGCCGATACGCCACAGTTGGTGGTCCCAGCCGGACGCGGCATGGCGCAGGTCGAGGTCCGCCAGGTCGGGGTGCTGCTCCCGCAGGAGGGAACGCACGAGATCCGCGTCGATGGCACGGTGGTCCGGGCTGTCTACGTCACTCATGCGCCGTAGGGTGCCAGACCGTCACGGAGTGCCGGACGGTCACGCCTGGCCGTCGTGGCGGAAGAGCGAGGCCAGCGCACGGTCCACGACCGCCGTGACGTCCTCGCCGCCGGCCGGCACGAGGGCGTACGAGCGGCGCAGGAAGCGGCGCAGCGCCGACGTGTCGAACTGGACGACGGCCAGGCCCTCCGGCGCGTGCAGTTCGACGACCGTACGGGCCCGGCCGCACGGCCACACATGAACGTCGCCGGAGCCGGTCGGGGCGCGCAGCCCGTCGCCCAGGAGCGTGCGCGCGAACGCCCACGTGACGCCGGCGCCCGTGAGGGTCACCTCGGCGGGGAAGCACAGCCGGATCGCCAGCGGGTCGTCGCAGGAGTAGCGGAGTGTGACGGTGACATGACGGTCGGGGCCCTGCCCTCCGGCCGTGACGAGCCGGGCGCGGGCGGACTGTTCGAGGGTGGCGGGGACGGTGGTCGGCATGTCGGGCTCCCTTTCTGCGCTGCACGTGAGATGCGGTTGCCCGTTCGACGCGGGAGCGGGGCGGCGCATTACGGAAGTTTCGGCAATGGTTCATGTGACCTGCGCCACTCACCCCTCCATAATCCGACATTTCTCGCTTAACGTTTCAAACTTGCCGCACGATCTCGCCCGATCCGCAGTCGGGCAGCCCCCCGACGTCAGACGGAAGAGTTCCTGTCATGGCCGACGGCCCCGCCGCCGCACCGATATCCCCTGCCGCCTACGCCCGCATCTACGCGGACGAACAGCCGCGCCTGGTCGCGTACGCCCGCTCGCTGACGGGGAGCCCCTGGCTCGCCGACGATCTCGTCGCCGAGGCGCACTTCAAGGTGTGGCGCCGGCTGTCCGCCGAGCACGCGATCGAGAACGTGGCGGCGTATCTGACGACGACCGTGCGACATCTGGCGGCGACGGCGGGGCGCGGCGCCGCGCGTGAGACACCGCTCGACCCGCACGACGGGGTGGAGTCGGTGCGGGCCGCGCCCAGTGCGTTCGGTTCCTACGAGGAGGAGGACCCCGCCGCTCGCGCGTCCCGTGTGGATCTGCTGACCCGGGTGCTGGGCCAGCTGCCCGAGCGCTGGGTGAAGGCGCTGTGGCTGGCCGAGGCGGAGGGGCAGCCGCTGGAGGCGGTGGGCCGTGGCATCGGCGCGGGCAGCGGCGCCACGGCGGTGCTGCTGCACCGGGCGCGCGAGGGATTGCGGCAGGCGTTCCTGCGGGCGCATCCCGGGACGCCCGCGGATCCGGCGTGCGAGGCGCACTGGGACCGGATGCCGGCGCACGTCCGGGGTGTCGCCTCGGCGCGGCAGTCGGAGAAGCTGCTCGCGCACGTCGACACGTGCGAGGACTGCCGGGCCCGGCTCGCTGTCCTGCTGCGCGCGAACGACCGGCTGCCCGCCCTGGTGGGCCCGGCGCTCCTGGTCTTCGTGTTCGGCGGCGCGGGAAAGTTCCTGGTGCCGCTCGCGGCGGGAACGGGAGCCGGTGCCGGTGCCGTGTCCGGTGGGCACGGGGCGGGTGTGCTGCACGGCGTGCGTCATGTGCTGGCCGGCGGGGCGAAGGCGCCTGCCGCCGTGGCCGGGGTGGTCGGGGTCTCGGTCGCCGGAGCGGCGGTCGCGGCGGGGCTGGTGCTCGGCGGGTCGGATGCGTCGGTACCCGCACCGCGTGCGCAGGCGGCGGTGGCGAACGACGCGCCCACCCCGCAGGCGCCGCGCGGGGCGTCGCCGGGGCCTTCGACCTCACCCGCGGATCCGGCACCGGCGCGGACCGATCCTCACGGCCCGCCGCGCCGAGCACGCCCGCCGCTTCCCGGGCTCCGGACACGGCCGCCGCGCCCGACGCTCCCGCCGCGCCCGATACGCCTGAGGGGCCGGATCGGCCTGATGCCGCGGTGACGGAGGCGGCGCCCGCGGAACCGATCGCGCCGTCCGCACCCCCGACGACGACACCCCCCACGACCGCACCTCCGACGACCGCCGCCCCGATGGCACCCCCGGCGTCAGAGCCGTCGCGGCCCGATCGGCCCGCGTCCCCGCGGCCTTCGGCCACCCCTGACTCCCCCACGGCTCCCCCGACTCGTACGGTTCCGGCGGCTCCCAGCGCTCCGGCTGAGCCCCCGGCCCCCGTGGAGCCCACACTCCCTGCTCAGCCCACCGAGGAACCCACCGAGGAACCCACCGAGGAGCCCACCGAGCAGCCCGCCGAACCCGCGCAGCCGACCCCACCGGCCCAGCCCGTCGAGCCCACTTCCCCGTCGCACACCTGCGTGCCCTGGTTCGGGCCGGTCCACGTCTGCCGGGTCGGCTGACCGTGCGTGGCCCCGCCCCGCGTTGCACCATGGCTGCATGTTGTTGGCCCGGCTCGCTCAGGTGTCCCAGGACGTCGCCGCCACGTCGGCGCGGTCGCGGAAGATCGCGCTGCTCGCCGAGTTGTTCCGGGACGCCGACCCCGATGACGTGCCGATCGTCATCCCGTATCTGGCGGGGCGGCTGCCCCAGGGGCGGCTCGGTGTCGGCTGGCGGGCGCTGAGCCGGCACGTGGAGCCGGTCGCCGAGCCGCGATTGACCGTGCAGGACGTCGATGCCGCGCTGACCGTGCTCGGCGATGTGGCGGGTGCCGGTTCGCAGGCCGAACGGGCACGGCTCGTCGGCGAGTTGATGGGGGCCGCGACGCAGGACGAACAGCGGTTCCTCATCGGCCTGGTGACCGGCGAGGTGCGGCAGGGCGCGCTGGACGCCGTCGCGATCGAAGGGCTCGCCCAGGCCACCGGCGCTCCCCCGGCGGGCGTGCGCCGTGCGGTGATGCTCGCCGGTGGCATCCAGCCGGTCGCGCAGGCGCTGCTGGGCCGGGGTCCGCAGGCGTTGGAGGAGTTCCGGCTCACCGTCGGACGGCCCGTGCAGCCGATGCTGGCCCACGCGGCGGGTTCGGTCGGCGAGGGGCTCGACAAGCTGGGCGCGTGTGCCGTCGAGGAGAAGCTCGACGGCATCCGCGTACAGGTGCACCGGGACGGGGACGACGTCCGCGTGTACACGCGGACCCTCGACGACATCACCGACCGGCTGCCCGAAGTGACCGAGGCGGCGGCCGGGTTGAAGGGTGAGCGGTTCGTTCTCGACGGCGAGGTCATCGCGTTCGACGACCGGGGGCGGCCGCGGCCGTTCCAGGAGGTGGCCGGGCGGGTCGGGTCGCGGGTGGACGTGGCGCGGGCCGCCGAGGCGGTGCCCGTCTCCCCCATCTTCTTCGACATCCTGTACGTCGACGGTCGCGACCTTCTCGACCTGCCGTTCGGGCAGCGGCACGAGCAGTTGGCGCGGCTCGTGCCGGAGCCGATGCGGGTGCGGCGCCTCGTCGTCGAGGACGGGTCCGATCCCGAGCAGCGGGCCGCCGCCGACGCGTTCTTCGCCGCGACGCTCGACCGCGGGCACGAAGGGGTCGTCCTCAAGGGTCTCGAGGCGGCGTACAGCGCGGGCCGCCGGGGCGCGTCCTGGCTGAAGGTGAAGCCGGTGCACACGCTGGACCTGGTGGTGCTCGCCGCCGAGTGGGGGCACGGGCGGCGTACGGGCAAGCTCTCGAACCTGCATCTGGGCGCGCGGCGCGACGACGGCTCGTACGCGATGCTCGGCAAGACGTTCAAGGGGCTCACCGACGCCCTGCTGTCCTGGCAGACGGAGCGGCTCCAGGAGTTGGCGGTCAGGGACGACGGCCATGTCGTGACGGTGCGACCGGAGCTGGTCGTCGAGATCGCGTACGACGGGTTGCAGAAGTCGACGCGGTATCCGGCCGGGGTGACGCTGCGTTTCGCGCGGGTCGTGCGCTATCGCGAGGACAAGACGGCCGAGCAGGCGGACACGGTGGACACGGTCCTCGCGGCGCACCCGGCTCTCGACGCCTGACGGAGACCACCGGCGCCGCCTGACCGATATCGACGGCGCCTGGCCGAGACCCGGCGCCTGACCGTTTCTTTGCCAAAACATGAGCCGTATAGGGTGACACCCAACCGAAAGATGCATGGACCACATATCAGACACGCACGGAACAAGGGGAGAGACGTGCCCGCTTCACGCCTGAGCAGGACTCCGTTGCCGGGGATCGGCTTCCGTTACGACCTCACCACTCGCGAACAGCGTCAGTTGTCGGTCATCGCCCACCGGGACGGAGGACGCACGCTCAGCGCCTACCGCTCCGACGATCCGGACGCGTGCGAGCTGTCGCTCAGACTGTCCTCCAGCGAAGCGGCGTACCTCATCGACGCGTTGGCGCCCTCGCACCACAGCCCGAACCTGCTGCACACCACCGACCTCGGTCTGGTCGCCGAGCGCATCGAGGTGTCCGGCGTCTCGTACTGGAACGGGCGGCTGCTCGGCGAGACGCAGATGCGGACGGAGACCGGCGCCTCGATCGTGGCCGTGCTGCGCCGCGCGGAGGCGATACCGTCGCCGGCCCCGGACTTCCGGCTCGCGGGCGGCGACACGGTCATCGTCATCGGCACCCGTGAGGGTGTCGAGGCGGCGGCGACCATCCTGGGGCGGGAGTGATCGGATGCACTCCGCTGTCTTCCTCATCGAGTTCGGGGCGATCATCCTGGCGCTCGGCCTGCTGGGCCGGCTGGCCGGGCGACTGCGCTTCTCTCCCATCCCGCTCTATCTGCTGGCCGGTCTCGCGTTCGGCGAGGGCGGGCTGCTCCCGCTCGGCGCGAGCGAGGAGTTCGTGGCGATCGGCGCCGAGATCGGCGTGATCCTGCTGCTGTTGATGCTCGGCCTGGAGTACACCGCGAGCGACCTCGTCAGCAATCTCAAGACGCAGTACCCGGCGGGGCTCGTCGACATGACGTTCAACGCGCTGCCCGGCGCGGCGGCCGCGCTGCTCATGGGCTGGGGTCCGGTGGCGGCCGTGGTGCTCGCCGGTGTCACCTGGATCTCGTCGTCGGGCGTCATCGCCAAGGTGCTCGGCGACCTCGGCCGGCTCGGCAACCGTGAGACGCCGGTGATCCTGAGCATCCTCGTGCTCGAGGACCTGGCCATGGCCGTGTACCTGCCCATCATCACGGCCCTGCTGGCGGGCGTCGGCTGGGCCGCGGGCGGTCTGACGCTCGCGATCGCGCTCGGCGCGGCGGGTCTGGTCCTGTTCGTCGCGGTGCGGTTCGGGCGGCACATCTCGCGGTTCGTGTCGAGCGACGACCCGGAGAAGCTGCTCCTGGTCGTGCTCGGTCTGACGATCCTCGTCGCGGGTCTGGCGCAGCAGCTCCAGGTGTCCGCCGCCGTCGGCGCGTTCCTCGTCGGCATCGCGCTGTCCGGCGAGGTCGCCGAGGGCACGCACACGCTCCTGTCACCGCTGCGGGACCTGTTCGCGGCCGTGTTCTTCGTCTTCTTCGGTCTGCACACCGATCCGGCGAGCATTCCGCCGGTGCTGCTGCCCGCGCTGCTGCTCGCCGTCGTGACGGCCTGCACGAAGATCTTCACGGGGTACTGGGCGGCCCGCCGCGCCGGTGTCTCGGTGAAGGGACGCTGGCGGGCCGGCGGGGCGCTCGTGGCGCGCGGCGAGTTCTCCATCGTGATCGCCGGGCTGGCCGTGACGTCCGGCATCGAGCCGCGGCTCGGACCGCTGGCGACCGCGTACGTCCTGATCCTGGTGATCGTGGGGCCGCTCACCGCGCGCTACACGGAGCCGCTCGCGCAGCGGCTGTTCGGCCGGCGTCAGGTGCCTGCGGGCGCGGTGCCCGCTCCCCGCTCGGCCTCGGCCTCGTCGGTGGAGCCGGTTCCGGTGAAGTCCGGGGAGTCCGCGGCCGTCGACCCGGTCGAGCCGGTCGACCCGGCGCCGGTGAAGTCCGGCGAGTCGGCTCCGGTGGACGAGCAGATCGGCTGACTTCGCGTGTCCGGCCGCCTGCCGCGCCGGTGCGCGATCTCGCCGAGGACGACGTCCACGACGAGGAGGGCCACCAGCGGCAGGCCGAGCAGCGGCACGAAGCAGCCGAGGACGGCCACGCCCGCCATCGCCGGTACCAGGACGTACGGCGGGACGTGCTGCCAGGCGCCGCACGGGACGGCGACGCCGCCGCGTTCGAGAGCCGCGGACTTGCTGTCCGCGCTCGACGCGCCGCGCCGCGTTCCTCCTGACGCAGCTCGCGGGACTGCCGTACGCGGACGCGGCGGCGGCCTTCGGCTGCCCGGTCGGCACCGTACGCTCCCGGGTCGCGCGGGCCCGCGCGACCCGGGAGCGTACGGCGCTCCTCGCGGCCGCGGAACGCGCGGCCTGACCCGGCACGCCCTGGTTCCCGCGTCCACGCGGGGGGACCGGGGCGAACGGCCCCGTTCCCTCCCCGGTCGCCGACCGTGAGCAGGGCGCTTAGCGTGGTGGCGAGGTAGATCGGGGGGTGTACCTGGGTGCTCTGGAGGCCACCATGGATCGCTCGCCCGACCCCGCAGCCGCCGACTCCGGCATACGCACCGCTCCACCGGGAGGCGGCGCCGTCCCCTACGCGGGCGGCGGAAAACACGAACACCGGTGGCTGATCCTCGCCGTCATCGGCATCGCCCAGCTGATGGTCGTCCTCGACGCGACGATCGTGAACATCGCACTGCCCTCGGCCCAGCAGGACCTCGGGTTCAGCGACGGCAACCGGCAGTGGATCGTCACGGCGTACGCGCTCGCGTTCGGCAGCCTGCTGCTGCTCGGCGGGCGTATCGCCGACCTGGTGGGCCGCAAGACCGTGTTCATCGCGGGTCTGGCCGGGTTCGCGGCCGCCTCGGCGTTCGGCGGCGCGGCCACCAGCTTCGGCATGCTGGTCGCGGCGCGCGCGTTGCAGGGCGCCTTCGGCGCGCTCCTCGCGCCGGCCGCCCTGTCACTGCTGACCACGACGTTCACGGACCCGAAGGAGCGGGCCAAGGCGTTCGGCATCTACGGCGCGATCGCCGGTGCGGGTGGCGCGGTCGGTCTGCTGCTCGGCGGTGTGCTGACCGAGTACCTGGACTGGCGCTGGTGCCTGTTCGTGAACCTGGCCTTCGCCGTGGTCGCGATCCTCGGCGGTCTGCGGCTGCTGCACGGCGGCCGCCCCACGGACCGCCCGAAACTCGACGTCCCGGGCACGGTCCTGGTCTCCGTCGGTCTGTTCTGCATCGTCTACGGGTTCTCGAACGCGGAGACGCACGACTGGAGCGACGTGCAGACCTGGGGCTTCCTCCTGGTGGGCGTGGTGCTCCTGGCGGCGTTCTCCTGGTGGGAGACGCGGGCCGGACATCCGCTGCTGCCGCTGCGCGTGGTCCTCGACCGGGACCGCGGCGCTTCGTACCTCGCGATGTTCATCGCCGGTGCGGGCATGTTCGGCGTGTTCCTGTTCCTGACGTACTACCTCCAGCAGATCCTCGGATACTCGCCGGTGCAGACCGGTGTGGCCTTCCTGCCGTTGGTGGCGTGCATGGTCGTCTCGTCGATCATCACCACGAACAAACTCGTGCCGAGGTTCGGGCCGAAACCGATCGTGCCGCTCGGCATGGCCCTCGCGGCCGCCGCCATGGTCTGGCTGACGTTCCTCGGCCTCGACAGCACCTACGCCGCGCACGTGATGCCCCCGCTCCTCGTCCAGGGTGTCGGCATGGGTCTGATCTTCGCCACGGCGATGAACCTGGCCACCGGCGGTGTCGCCGCGCACGACGCGGGCGTGGCCTCCGCGATGGTCAACACCAGCCAGCAGGTGGGTGGTTCGATCGGTACGGCCCTCCTGAACACCCTGGCCACGACCGCCGCGACGAGCTACCTCGTCGGCAAGCAGCCCACTCCGCAGGTGCAGGCGCAGGCCTCGATCGAGAGCTACTCCACCGCCTACTGGTGGTCGGCGCTGTTCTTCGCGGTCGGCTTCCTGGTGACTCTGGTCCTGTACCGGCCGGGCAGGCCGAAGATTGTGGCGACCGAGGGCGCCGTGCACATGTGAGACGGTTCGGGCGGCCCGAACACGGGGCATACCCCTTCTGCAAAGTCCGCCCCTCGGCGTCCGAGGGGCGTCTTTGCCCGTGCGGGGCGGACGAGTCGAGGGGTGGGGCGTCATGCGCGGCGTGCCGTACGAGGCGTACCAGGTGGACAGCGAGCGGCTCGCGACGGCGTTCGTCGAAGTGGCGGACGCCGCTGTACGGGGCGGACCGCAGGCACTCGCGGCGCTCGTCGGCACCTGCGTCTCGCTGCTCGGGGTGCCGTCGGCCACGGCCGTGCTCAAGCCGCCGACGGGACGCGTCGAGGTGGCCGCGTCGGATCCGCGGGGGCTTCGCCTGGAGCGGGCCGCCCTGTCGTGGGGCGAGGGCCCCGGCGCGGACTGCCGGGCTTCCGCGCAGCCGATCCGCGGGGTGCCGCTCGCGCATCCGTACGCGCGCGCCAACTGGCCGTCGTACACGGCGATGGCGCGCAGCCTGGGCTTCGCCTGTGTCGTCGCGGTACCGCTGCGCACGGCGGACCGCTCGCTCGGCTCGCTCAGTCTGCTCTCGGAGCGGCCGGGCCCGCCGGGGCCGCTCCAACTGCGCCTGGGCCAGCACCTCGCGGACGCCGCCGCGCTCGGCATCCTGCCCCGCCCCCGCTGCTGAGGGCGTCCGGGGATCTCCCCAGCGGGGTCGGAGGGCGACCCCGTTGCGGCGCCCGCGCCGCGCTCCCGGCGTGGACCACATGCCGAAGAGCGCCGCCATGCGCTTCTCGACGCTGCCCGCGGACACATGCAGGCTCTGCGCGATCGCCGCGTGCGAGCGGCCCTCGGCCATCAGGGCCAGGACATCGCGCTCCCGGCCGGTGAGCGCGGAGATCTCCTCGGTGCGGCGGCCCGCCGCGGCGAGCCGGGTCACCACCTCCGGGTCGAGGGCCGTGCCGCCGGCGGCGACGCGGGCGAGCGCGTCCGTGAACTCCCCGACGTTCACGACCCGCTCCTTGAGCAGGGAGCCGACCCCCGCGGAGCCCTCCGCGAGCAGCCGCGTCGCGTACTTCGTCTCGATGTACTGCGAGAACGGGAGCACGCCCGTGCCGGGCCGCTCGCGCCGGATGTCGATCGCCGCGCGCAGCCCGTCGTCGGCTCGGGCTGCCCGCGTCGGAGGACCACAACCGCCGGGTTCTCGCCGTCATCCGGTATCCGCGCCGCACGACTGAGCGGCTGCGCATGCCCGACACTGGACGCTATGGCTGACGGGACGAAGCGAACGAAACAGAGCGCGGGCCTCCTCCTCTTCCGGCGCACCCCGGCGGGACCCGAGGTGCTGCTCGGTCACATGGGCGGCCCGTTCTGGGCGCGCAAGGACGCCGGGGCGTGGAGCGTTCCCAAGGGCGAGTACGGGGACGACGAGACGCCGTGGGACGCGGCCCGGCGCGAGTTCCGGGAGGAGCTCGGGCTGCCCGCGCCGGACGGGACCCCGCTGCCGCTCGGCGACACGGTGCAGTCGGGCGGGAAGCACGTGACGGTGTGGGCTGTGGAGGCCGATCTCGACCCGGCGGACGTGGTGCCGGGCACGTTCACGATGGAGTGGCCGCGCGGCTCCGGCAAGGACGTCGAGTTCCCGGAGCTGGACCGGGTCGCCTGGTTCGGGCTGGACGCGGCGCGCACCGCCGTCGTGAAGGCGCAGACCGTGTTCCTCGACCGGCTCGCCGAGCAGGTCTGAGGAGCGGCGGGGCGGGTACCCGGGGCGGTCCGCGTTGCGCCGCCCCGCGCAGCGCGGGAAGGTCGAAGGAACCGTGCTCAGGAGGTCTCCCCCATGCCCATCGCGACGGTGAATCCCGCCACCGGCGAGACGCTGAAGACGTACGACGCCCTGTCCGCCGAGGACATCGAGGTGAAGCTCGCCCGGGCGGCCGAGGCGTTCGCCGCGTACCGCACGACGACGTTCTTCGACCGGGCGCGGCTGCTGCAAGGCGCCGCCGACCTGCTGGAAGCCGACGCCCCCGACATCGCCCGCGTCATGACGACGGAGATGGGCAAGCCGGTCGCGGCGGCCCGTGCCGAGGCGGCGAAGTGCGCGAAGACGATGCGCTGGTACGCGGAGCACGCGCAGCATCTGCTCGCCGACGAGCACCCGGCCGAATCGGACGTGAAGGACTCCGGGGCGAGCCGCGCCCATGTCCGCTACCGGCCGCTCGGCCCGGTGCTCGCGGTGATGCCGTGGAACTTCCCGCTGTGGCAGGTCGTCCGGTTCGCGGCGCCCGCGCTGATGGCGGGGAACGTGGGCCTGCTCAAGCACGCGTCGAACGTGCCGCAGACCGCGCTCTACCTGGAGGACCTGTTCCGCAGGGCCGGATTCCCCGAGGGCTGCTTCCAGACGCTCCTGATCGGGTCCGGCGCCGTCGAGGACATCCTGCGCGACGAGCGCGTCGTGGCGGCGACGCTCACCGGCAGCGAACCGGCGGGCCGCTCGGTCGCGGCGATCGCGGGCGACGAGGTGAAGAAGACGGTCCTCGAACTGGGCGGCAGCGACCCGTACGTGGTGATGCCGTCGGCGGACGTGGCGAAGGCGGCGAAGACCGCGGTGACGGCGCGCGTGCAGAACAACGGGCAGTCGTGCATCGCGGCGAAGCGGTTCATCGTGCACGAGGACGTCTTCGAGGAGTTCCGGGACGCGTTCGTCGCGGGCATGCGGGCGCTGCGCGTCGGCGACCCGCTCGACGAGGACACGGACGTCGGCCCGCTCGCCAGCGAACAGGGCCGCACGGATCTGGAGGAACTGGTCGACGACGCCGTCGAGAGCGGGGCGACCGTGCTCTGCGGCGGGCAGCGGCCGAAGGACTTCGCGGACCGCGGCTGGTTCTACGAGCCGACGGTGATCGCCGATGTCACGCCGGAGATGCGCATCCACCGCGAGGAGACGTTCGGCCCGGTCGCGACGCTGTACCGGGTCGCGGACCTGGACGAGGCGATCGAGGTCGCCAACGACACGCCGTTCGGGCTGAGTTCGAACCTATGGACCGGTGACGAGGACGAGATCGAGCGGTTCGCCCGGGACAGCGGGGCGGGCGGTGTCTTCGTGAACGGCATGACGGCCTCGCACCCGGCGCTGCCGTTCGGCGGCGCCAAGCGCTCCGGGTACGGGCGGGAGCTGTCGGACCACGGCATCAAGGAGTTCTGCAACATCACGACGGTGTGGGTCGCCGCCTGAACCCTTCGGGGCCGACCGTACGGGTCAGCAGCCGTGCACCGGCGCACAGCCCGTGCAGCAGGTCGCTGCCGGAGCTGTGCCCGACGGCGAGCAGGGCGGTGACCGGCGCGGAGAGGTCCGCGCCGGTCGCGGCGGCGCGCAGCAGGTGGGCGGCCTGCGGCACGCAGTAGCCGTCCGCCGCGTGCCGCAGCAGCGCGGCGGACACCGGCGGGGTGTGGCCGGGAGCCTGCCGTACGACGTCGGTGAGCGCGGGCAGCCAGTGCGGCGGCCGGTGGGTGAGGCGGGCGGCGAGCAGCAGCCCGCACAGCAGGTCGTCGCCGGACGGCGTCGCGCCGGGGCCGAGGCCGAGCACGCCGAGCGCCGCGCGGCGCCGGTCGGGGTCGGCGCCGTCCGCGAGGGCGTGGAGCAGGGCCGAGGCCCCCGGCCGGACCTCGGCGGGCAGCGGCCGGGGCGGCCGGATCGCTGCGAGCCGGGCCGCGGCAGGGCCCCGCGGGGTGTCCTGGGCGCGGGGCGGCGCCCAGAACCCCCTGCGGTCAGGCACAGCGGCCCGACCGCGATCCGGCCGCCGCCCACCCGCCCGGGGGCGCCGGGCGCGAGCCCCGCGAAGGGCCGCTCCCCGCCGCGGGCGGCAGCACGACGGCGGCCGGAACCCGTACGGCGCCGGGCACCACCACGGCGAGCGGGGTGCGGGCGCCGGACGGGAGCAGGTACAGCGCCTGCCGGGCGACGGCGAGGACCGTGGCCGGGCGGAGCGGTCCGCGCAGGGCGGCGCGGGCGAGGACGCTGACGGTGCTCGGCAGCGCGGCGGGACTCATGCGGGGACGGGGAAGGCCGCGAGCGCGCCGCGGAAGCATTCCAGGGGGGCGTGCACGAGGCCCGCGCCGATCTGTCCGATGCCCGGTTCCCGGTGGGCGATCCCGGTGGTGACGACGGGTTCGATACCGGTGTCGAGGACGGCGCGCAGATCGATGCCGACGGGTGCGCCGATGCCGCCGAGAGCGGGCAGCCGGTAGGCCTCGTGCCGGGCCAGCGTGATCCGGGCCATGTCGCGGCTGGTGCGCAGCGCCAGGTCCACGGTGCCCCCGACGAAGCCGGTGATGGCGGGGGCGGCGGCGAGGGAGAACCCGCCCAGGCCGTTGGTCTCGGTGATGGCACTGTCGCCGATGTCGGGGTTGGCGTCCTGGGGCCCGTATCCGGCGAAGTACAGGCCCTCGACGTGGGCGGCGGGCGCGGTGAACCAGGCGTCGCCGAGGCCGCTGACGCGGATGCCGACCTCGACGCCGTTGCGGGCGAACGCGGTGACGAGCGTCGAGTGCGGGACTCCGTGGGCGGCGGACGTGGCGAGTTTCGACGCCGCCATGGAGAAGTTGAGGAACCAGTAGTGGTTGCCCGCGAGGAACTCCAGTACGTCGGGGCCGTGGGCGGTGCGGGCGAGCGGGGCGGCGAGTTCGCGCAGCAGGAGCGCCGAGGCGGCGGTGTTGCGGCTGTGGCACTCGTCGCCCATCTGGAGCGCCTGCGCGGTGACGGCGCGCAGGTCCACGCCGTCGGTCCTGGCACGCAGGGCTTCGCGCAGGGCGGGGGCGAGGACGTCGGCCATCCAGCGCAGGCGGTCCATGACGTCGTCGCCGAGCGCGCCGTAGCGCAGACAGCGTCCGGCGCCCTCGTTGAGGTTGGCGTAGGAGCGGCGTCCGGTGCCGGGGTCCTCGACGACGAGCACCGGCATCGACGGGGAGGTGATGCCGCCCATCGGTCCGACGGCCTCGTGGTGGTGACACGGCTCGAAGCGCAACGCGCCCTGGTCGGCGAGGCGTTGGGCCTGTTCGGGGGTGTCCGCCCAGCCTTCGAGGAGGGCGGCGCCGATGACGCCGGCGCGCATCGGGCCGCACATGTCGGCCCAGTCGACGGGTGGTCCTGCGTGCAGCAGGACGCGTTCACCGGTGGCACGGTCGTCGAGGACGGGGAGGCAGTCGCGGGCGGTGCGCACGTCACGCCACACCGGCCTCACGCCGAGCAGCCGCGCGACGGCCTCCTCGTTGGCCCGTTCCACGCGGGCGTGGCCGGTGAGTTCGGCGAGTTTCCAGGCGAGGTCCGGGTCGCCGCCGGCGGGGGGTCGCCAGTCGAGGTGGGTCACGTCGGCCCCGGCGGTACGCGGCACGTCGGCGAAGGCGGCGACGCCGACGGAGGCGATGCGTGCGGGGGCGTCGCCGAGGAGAGCGGGCGCGGTCATACGGGCTCCGTGAGGTCGTCGGGGGTACGGCGGTGCCGGGGGCGGCGCGACGGGTCGCGGCTGTCGACGGGGTGGCGGGTGAGGGGCACGACTGGCGGCGGGGCGGCGGATCTGACCATGGCCGACGATGGGGCGACGGATCGGTTCGCCACAGCCGGCGGTGCGGTGGGCCGGGTCACGAGTGTCGTCAGTGCGGTGGGCCGGGTCATGAGCGCCCGCCCGCGGCGGTCAACCGGCTTTCCCTCGCTGCGGTTCGGGGCGCGACCAGGTCGGCGGCCCAGCGCGCCGCGTCCGTGCTCGTCGGCGCGAGCAGCACGCCCGCGGCGGTGAGCAGGTCGCGCTGGGCGCGGGCGTCCTGGGGGTCGCGGTCGGTGCCGACGACGAAGGCGATGACAGGCGGTCGTTCCCGTACGGGGATCCGCTCGATCTCGGCGGTCAGCGGGGCCACCGGGTCCGGGCCCGCTCCGTGACCGAGGACCACGTCGAGGACGACGACGCGGGTCCCGGGGTCGGTGAGCGCGGCCCGCAGGTGGGCGGCGCGCACGGTCGGGTCGATCATCGGGTGGGGACGTCCGGCGGTGTAGGTGTCGTCACCGAGGTCGAGGATCACATGCCGCTCGGGCAGGGCGAGTTGTCGCCCGGGGACGAACGGGCCGAGCGTCTCGGCCGCGGCGGGCAGCACCTGCCGCGCCTCGTACGCGAACGTGCCCCCGGCGTACAGGGCTCGCAGGAAGGGCCCCGGGCCCGGCTCGGTGTGCGGCGCGGTCCACGGCGGGGTCGGGGTGCCGCCGAGGACGCGTACGGCGGTGTCGGCGGCGGCGCGCAGGGTCGTGACGACGGTGACGGATCCGCCCGGCGCCGGATGGTCGGCGCCGAGGAACGCGGCGACGACCGGCTTCTCGGCCCGCACGGCGCGGGCCAGGACGCGGGCGGCGACGCGCGGGTCCGGGGGCTTCGACACCAGCAGGATCAGGGCACAGCCGGGGTCGGCGTCGAGGAGCTCGAAGGCGTCGAGGGTGGTACGCCCCCCGACCTCGGCGCCGAGGTCGCGGCCGCCGGTGCCGATCATCTGCCGTACACCCTCACCGGCCGCGTCCAGGAGGCAGGAGATCTGTTGAAGTCCCGTGCCGGAGGCGCCGATCAGACCGATGCGGCCCGGTCGCAGCGCGTTGGCGAAGCCCAGCGGGACGCCGTCGAGGAGGGCGGTTCCGCAGTCGGGGCCCATGGCGAGCAGGCCGAGCCGGTGGGCCTCTTCCTTGAGGCGGACTTCCTGGTCGAGGGGGACGTTGTCGCTGAAGACGAAGGCGTGCAGGCCGCGGCGCAGCGCCTTGAGCGCCTCGGCGGCCGCGTAGGGGCCGGGGACCGAGATGAGGGCGAGGCCGGTGGCGGGGTCGGTCTCGGTGAGCGCGCGCGGCACGGGTGCGCCCGGTTCCTCGCCGGGCGGCACATCCTGGTCGAGCAGCCCGTCGACGGCGGCCACGGCGCGGTCGAGCGCGTCGGCACTGCCGCGCAGGGCGATCAGCAGGTCGGCGGGGCGGGCGCGGTCACCGTCGGCGGTGAGCAGGCCGGCGTCGGCGAGGAGGCGTTTGTTGGGGGCGGTGGCCATGACGAGGCTCGCCGTCTCGACGCCGGGCAGGTCGGTCAGGTGTCCCGCGGCGCGCATCAGGGCGACGGAGTCGGCGTACGCGTCGGACCTGACCACGTTCAACGTGCGTGCCTGCTCGGGCGGTTGGCCTGGGGTGGCGTGCGGGGTTCGCTCCATGGTCCGACGGTACGGCCGGACCCCCGGGTGCTGTCTTCGGCGACCGGTGCCAGCGCGCGGGCGGTGATCATCGGCATCCGCTGACAATGACCGACAGCGGCGGTCGGGTTCGGGGAGGGGTGCTCAGCGCGCGCGGGCGCGCAGCAACCGATGTGCGTGGACGGCGAGTTCGGTCTGGAGCCGGCGCATGGGGTCCTTGTCCGGGGCGCCGGTGAGCCGCTCGATCTGTTTGAGCCGGTAGCGCAGGGTGTTGTAGTGGACGTGGAGTTCCTCGGCCGCCTCCACGCCGTTGCGGTCGTGGCGCAGATAGACGCCGAGGCTGTGCACGAGGCTGCCGTCGTGCCGGGTGTCGTAGCGCAGCAGCGGTCCGAGAGCGTCGTCGACGAGGGCCCGCAGCTCGGTGGCGGGCAGCTGGTCGAGGAGCCGGTAGACGCCGCTGTCCTCGTGGAGGCGGATGAACGAGCCGGCGGCGCCGTCGAGTTCGCGGCCGAGGGCGAGCGTGCCGAGCGCCTGACTGTGACTCAGATGGAGCTCGGCGAAGTCGTCGCGGACGGTGCCCGCGGCGACGGCGACGGCGTGTCCGGGACAGGCCGCGGCGACCGCGCGGCGCAGTTCCTCGCAGCGGCGGCGCAAGGTGCCGTGCCCCTCGGGAGCGACCAGGGCGGTGAGCCCGCCGGGGTGCCCCAGGCGGGGTGTGGGCGCCGAGCGCCGTGCGGGCCGCGGCCAGCAGTCGATCCTCGGTGAGTCGGACGCCGGGTCCGTCGGCCGCGCCGGTGACCTCGACGACGACGGCGGCACGGGGCTTCTCCAGGTCCCAGCCGAGTGCGGCCGCGCGGCGCGCTGACTCCGCGCGCTCGCGCGGCGGATGGGCGACCAGTTCGGTCAGCAGCAGGGTGCGGTAGCGGCGCTCGCGCTCGGCCAGGACCCGCTCCTGCACGGCGAGCATCCCGGCGAGGCTCGCCACGTGTTCCACGGCGGTGGCGTGCTCGTCGTCGAGGGCCTGTCCCGGCGCCGCCCACAGGGCGACGTCGCCACTGCCGCGCTGCCCGGCGAGGATCGGCCGGGTCAGCCGTGGCGCGAGCGCTTCCGGTACGTCACCGCTGGCGGCCACGACGGTGCCGTCCGGGCCGCGGACGGCGGCCGCGCAGCCGGTCTCGCCCGCGAGGAGCGTGACGAGTTCGCGGTAGGAGCCGCCGCGGAGCACCGCCTCGGAGAGCCGGTCGCGCAGCGCCTGCGACCGTTCGAGGCTGAGGGCCTGCCGGTTGAGGACGGTGCCGATGACCTCGGAGAGGATGTCGTTGAGCATCACGTCGCCGGGCAACTCGACGATGGGGAAGCCGAGTTCGTCGGCCCGGCGCAGCATCGGGGTCGGCAGTCGCGGCAGGTAGGGGCCGACCTTGACGCCGAGGGCGGCCAGGCCGCGGGCGGCGAGGTCGGGGACCAGGTCGGTGAGCGCGCGTTCGTCGTCGCGGACCGCGTAGGCGGTGGTGAGCAGAAACTCTCCGCCGCGCATCCAGCGGATGATGTCCGGCACTTCCATGATGTTGGCGACCCGGATGGCGTGCGCCGCGCCCGCGTCGCCGGCCGCGAGGCGGGCACCCGCGAGGGCGGGCAGTTCCAGCGCCCCGGCCACGGTCAGGGTCGCGGCAGGCAGGGGCGCGGGCAGTGTCACGGTCCGGGAAACGGGGGCCACGCAGCTCACTATGGGCGGCCCCGACAGGGCTGTAAATGCTCGGGACAGCAGGTTGTATACGATTTTCGCGGGGTCGGAGTCCGGCGCCGCGAGGCCCGCCGGAGCGTGCCGTCGGGGCACTGTCAGCAGACGTCAACAGGCCCGCGCGCACGCTGGCACCGACTGCCCATGACCGGCCTCCGTGCCGTTCCTATGGTCCTGGCATGCCTCAACGAACCGCGACGCCACCAGCAGGTTCCCCGGCCGGTCCGCTCGCCCCGACGACCGTGCTCGCCATCGGCGGCAACGCGCTGCTGCGCGGCGGGGCCCGGGCCACGATCGCCGAGCAGTTCGACGCGGCCCGCCAACTGGCTTCCCCCGTCGCCGAGTTGGTGCGTCGCGGGCATCGCGTGGTGGTGACGCACGGCAACGGCCCGCAGGTCGGCTTCATCAAGAGGCGGGCCGATCTGGCGGCGGAACTCGCCCCCGAGCTGCCGCTGTTGGACCTGGACATGTGCGTCGCCGACTCGCAGGGGAGCCTCGGCTACATCCTCGCGCGGGGCCTGTCGGGCACCCTGCCCGACGGGGCCTGCCCGGTCGCGGTCCTGACGCACACCGTCGTGGACGCGGCCGACGAGGTGTTCGCCCGGCCGACGAAGCCGATCGGCGCGCACTATCCGCGGGTGGAGGCCGAGCGCCTCGCCGCCCGGCACGGCTGGGCCGTGGGTGAGGACGCGGGCCGCGGCTGGCGGCGTCTCGTCCCCTCCCCGCGCCCCGCGACGTCGTGGAACTCGACGCGGTCTCCTGCCTGCTCGACGCCGGGCACGTGGTGATCGCCGGCGGGGGCGGCGGCATCCCGGTGGTGCGCGGCCCCGACGGATCGCTGCGTGGGGTGGAGGCGGTCGTGGACAAGGACGCGACGTCCGCGCTGCTCGCGGTGGCCCTCGGCGCGGACGAGCTGATCGTGACGACCGGCGTCGAGCGCGTCGCCGTCGGCTGGGGCACCCCGCGCCAACGGGACCTGGACCGGCTCGACGCGGCGACGGCGCACCGGTATCTGGCGGCGGGCGAGTTCCCCGAGGGCAGCATGGGGCCGAAGATCCGGGCGTCCCTGGACTTCCTCGCGGCGGGCGGCCGCAGCGTGCTCATCACGTCGCCGCGGTCACTGGGCCGGGCGCTGACCGGGGCGACGGGCACCCGCATCGAGGCGACCGCCACGCCCGCGCGGGCCGTCGTCGCCGCGCCCGCCCGCAACACGGCGGGACCGAGGACGTAACAGCGAGGACGTACGAATCGACTCCCGGCTCGCTGATCACTCACGCCTCTCCATTCGCCTCCACCACTCGACCCGCTCCTGACCTGTAGCCCGCCTCGAACCCTCAACTCACTCCCACCTCTCAGCTCGCTCCCACCTCTCAGTTCACTCTCGACGCCCAGCTCATCCCCGACCCTGCGGTCATCCCCGACCGTCCGCTCGTCCCCGACCGTCCGCTCAGCTCCGGCCCTCCGCTCGGCCTCGCCACTGGCCCCGCCCGCCCCCGCTCCTCCCCTCGCCCAGCCCGCACCGCCGCCCCGCACTCCCGACCAGCAAAGGAACCCGGATGTCGCTGCGCACCGACGTCACCGCGCACCCCGCCGCCACCCCGTACGCGCCCGACCCGGAGGCAATTCCGCTCGACGGCCGGCATCATCTGGCCACCACCCCTGACACGGCCCGCTGGGGCGAACTCCCGCACGCGGGCAGCGTGCCCGTCCTCGCGGTGGCCGACGGCGACACGGTCACCTTCGACCTCGTCTCCCACGAGGGCATCCTCCCGGACCAGGGCCGCGACCCGGTGGCGTTCTTCGGCTCGTTCGGCGTCCCCGAGGACCGGGTTCCACGTGACGCACGCGAGATCGCCGAGTCCGGTCTCGGCCTCACGCAGACGCTGCCGGGACCACACATCGTCACGGGCCCGGTCGCGGTGCGCGGGGCGCGTCCCGGGGACCTGCTGCGCGTGGAGACGCTGAGTCTGCATCGCCGTACGCACTACGGGATCGTCTCCAATCGGCATGCGGCGGGCGCCCTGCCCGGTGAACTCCCCGACGGCGAGGCCGAGTTCACCGGACCCGACACCCGCCGGTGCATCGGAGGGACCGTCAGCTCCTTCTGCACCGTCGAGCGGGACGGCACGGGCGCCGAGTCGGGCGTCCTCCGTTACGGCCCCGGGCGCGCGGCCCGCTTCCCGCTCGGACCGTTCGTCGGGGTGATGGGCGTCGCGACGGCCGACGAGACGGCGCTCAGCTCCGTGCCACCGGGACGGCACGGAGGCAATCTCGACATCAAGCACCTGACCTGCGGCTCGTCCCTCTACCTGCCGGTTCAGGCCGAGGGCGCCGGCTTCTACGCGGGCGACCCGCACTTCGCGCAGGGCAACGGCGAAGTAGCGCTCACCGCCCTGGAGGCCCCGCTGCGTGCCACGTTCCGGCTGTCGCTCGTACGCGGCTCCGCGGCCCGGCGCGTGACCGGGCTGCTCGGTGAACCGTTCGCCGAGACCGCAGCGCACTGGATCGCCCTCGGGCTCGACGCCGATCTCGACGAGGCGATGCGCCAGTGCGTGCGCTCGGCCCTGGACTTCCTCACGACCCGCACCGGCATGGACCGGGCGACCGCGTACGCATATCTCAGCGCGGCCGCGGACTTCGAGGTCTCGCAGGTCGTGGACCGGATCAAGGGGGTGCACTGCATGATCCGGAAGGCAGACTTCCGCGCCGAGACGTAACCCCGGCGATCTCCGAGCCCCACCACAACCCCACCCGACCACAACCTCAACGCCGAACCCGAACCCGAAGCCCCAGCCCCGCCACACTCGCACCGGCACCGGCACCGGCACCGGCACCGGCACCCGCACCCGCACCCGCACCCGCACCCGCACCCGCACGAGCCGTACGCACGCACCGTTTCCGTCACGAACAGGCAAGGAGAACCCTCGTGACCGCACTACTGCTGCGCCACGCCCGCGTGGAGGACGCGCCGGAACCGGCCGACATCCGCGTACGGGACGGCCGCATCGAGGCGATCGGCCCGGCGCTCGAACCACCGGACGGCGCCGAGGTGCTCGACTGCGCGAGCCGGGTGGTGATCCCCGGTCTGATCGAGGCCCACCTGCACCCGGACAAGGCGCTGCTCGACGGCGTCCGCCCCCATCCGTCCGGCACGCTCGCCGACGCGATCCGGATCACCGAGGAGCTCAAGGCCGGCTTCACGCACGCCGATGTCCGCGCCCGCGCCGAGCGCGTCCTGCGCATGTGCGTGCTGCACGGCACCACGACGGTCCGCGCCCACCCGGACGTCGACCCCGTCGCCGGACTCATCGGGATGGAGGTGATGCTCGAACTGCGCGAGCGCTGGGCGCGGTTGGTGACGGTCCAGGTGGTCGCGTTCCCGCAGGAGGGCGTGTTCAAGGCGCCCGGCACGGAGAAGCTGCTGCGGGCGTCCCTGGAGGCCGGTGCGGACGCCGTCGGCGGCTGTACGTACAGCGAGGCGTCGGTGGCCGACTGCCGGCGCCAGGTGGAACTCGTCCTCGACCTGGCCGCGGAGTACGACGTGCCCGCCGATCTGCACGCCGACTTCGCGGACGACGGCGCCGACGAGCGGTTCACGCTCGCGGAGTTCATCGCGCGGGCCACGGCCGCGCGCGACCTGTCGGGCCGGGTCACGCTGGGCCACGCCACGTCGCTGGGCGGGCGCCCGGTGGCCGAACGGCGCGCCGTTCTGGCCGAGTTGGCCGCGGCGGGGTGGCGGTGGTGCCGCTGCCGGCGACGGACCTGTTCCTCGGCGGGCGCGGCGACGAGACGGCCGTGCGCCGCGGTCTCGCGCCGGTCCGTGACCTGTGGGACGCGGGCGTGCTCACGGCCTGCGCGACCAACAACATCCGCAACGCGTTCACCCCGTACGGCACCGGCGACGTCCTGGAGACGGCTCTGCTGCTGGCGCGGCTCGCGCATCTGTCGGGTCCGGCCGATCTGCGCCGGGTGCTGCGCATGGTGACGTACGACGCGACGCGGGTGATCGGGATCCCCGAAGCGGACTACGGGGTACGCGTGGGCGCCGTCGCCGACCTCGTGGTGCTCGACACCCAGGACCACGACTCCGTGCTGCTCGAACGTCCGGCACGCACCGCAGTCATCAAGTCGGGCCGTGTGGTGGCCCGTTCGCAGTGCACAGCAGAGCTCGACGACACGCTCGTCACGGACGGGAAGGCCTGACATGACCGAGACCACCACACCCCCGCACACGCCCACGACCGAGGCGCCCCCGGTGCGTGAGCGGATACCGCACGAGATCGTCGCGTCGGTCCTCGCGGCGACCACCGCGTTCATCGGCGGCACCGCGCTGCATCTGCCTCCGTGGGCGATCTTCATCTCCTGGGCGGGTACGTTCCTGCTCGGCGGTCCGAGCCTGGGCAACGCACGGCGGTTGTGGCTCGCGATGCCCATGGGGTCCACGTACGCGCTGATCATCGTGCTCCTGGAGACGCACGCCGGGACGGCCTTCGGCGAGGGGCAGTTCGCCAGGAACGCGTTCGGGGCGCTGTGCATCCTCGTCGTGAACACCACACTCATGTACACCGGCCGCCTGCATCTCTTCTCCCTGATTCCCGGCATGTTCTTCGGTTTCGCGAGCTATTTCGCGACGTTCTTCGGGGGGTTCGGCTACGACGCGGGCAACCCGTGGGCGGCCTGGGTGTGCGTGGTCGCCATGAACGCGCTGGGCCCGGTGTTCGCCTATCTGTCCCGACGGCTCGCGTTCCCCGTACGCGCCTCCGTCGACCCTCAGGACACATCCGCCTGAACGATCGAAACGATCAATTCGGACGATTCTCTTGAGCGTTTGGAGCAACGGGTGCTAGAAACCGCTTACTCCCAGCGGACCCTCCAGCCTCCCGGAGCTCCTCATGAAGTCGTCCCCCTGGTCCCGTCGCTCCTTCCTGGCCACGAGCGCGGCCGCCGGTACCGCGCTCGCCGTCGGCGCGCCCCGTCCGGCCCCGGCCGCCGCCGCGAGCGCGGCCGAGGCCGCCGACGACGAGTTCGCCCAACTGCGCGCGAAGTGGAGGGCGTTGTATCTCGGCGAGGGCTTCAGCCCGACCGCCGAGCCGTTCAGGTCGAAGCTCGCCACGCTCGGTACGCAGGCGAAGGCATGGCAGGACGCCATGGCCCCGGCGACCGGATCCCTGTGGCCCGACGCCGTGTTCGGGGATCCTGAGCCCGACACGGACACGGAGTCGTACGGCTACTCGGAGAAGATCCAGACGAGCTACGAGCGCCTGCGGACGATGGCGGAGGCCTACTGCCAGCCGGGCACGGGCCTCACCGCGGACGCCTCCCTCAAAGCGGCGATCCTGACGGCCGTGGACCACCTGAGCACCCAGGTCTACAACACGTCACGGGCCCAGTACGGCAATTGGTACAACTTCCAGATAGGCGCCCCGCAGCGGCTGCTCGACATCTGCGTGCTCATGTACGAGCACCTCAGCGCCGAGCAGCTGACGGCGGCGGTCGAGGCGATCGACCACTTCGTACCGGACTCGCTCGTGTCGGCGTACACCGGCACGAGCACCGGCGCCAACCGGATCGACCTGTGCCGGGTCCTCGCACTGCGCGGCATCCTCGACGGCACCGCGGCGAAGGTCGCCCTCGCCCGTGACGCGATCTCGCCGGTCTTCCCGTACGTCACGTCGGGCGACGGCCTCTACGCGGACGGCTCGCTCATCCAGCACACGTACGTGCCCTACACCGGCTCGTACGGCGCCGTCCTCATCGACGGTCTGAGCAAGTTGTTCGCGCTGCTCGGCGGGTCCACGTGGGCGATCACCGACACCCGGCGGCAGATCTTCCTGGACTCGGTGGAGAGCGCCTACGCGCCGTTCCTGCACGACGGACTGATGGTCGACAACGTCTCGGGGCGCGCCATCAGCCGCGGCCTGGTCGCCACCGACCCGTTGAGGATCCAGCAGGACGACCACACGCGCGGGCACGGCATCATCGCGTCGATCCTGCTCCTCGGGCAGGGCGCGAGCGCGCAGGAGAACGCGCGCTGGCGAGGGATCGCCAAGGGCTGGTACACACGGGACCGCTACAGCGACGTGACGACGGGCCGCACGCTCGGTGTCGCCGCCCTGTCCCGGGTCGCGGCCCTGCTCGCCGATTCCGGGGTGAAGCCGGCGGCCGAGCCTGCCGAGTCCCGTGTGTTCCCGTCGATGGCGCGGTCCGCGCACCGCACGAGCCGGTTCACGGCGTCGCTGTCGATGTCCTCGAAGGCCATCACGTTCTACGAGAACGGCAACGGCGAGAACGTCCGCGGCTGGCACACCGGTTCGGGGATGCTCTATTGGTGGGCCGCGGGCGACAGTGCGGGCGGCGGGCAGTACAGCGACGGCTACTGGCCGACCGTGGACCCGTACCGGCTGCCCGGCACGACCGTCTCGCGCAAGACGCTCGCTGACGCCGAGGGCGGGACGTGGGGTGCGGCCCGTCCGGCCACGACATGGGTCGGTGGCGCGACGGACGGCACCTACGCGTCGGCGGCCCAGGACACGCGCGGGCTGTCCTCGACGCTGCGCGCGAAGAAGTCGTGGTTCTTCCTGGACGACGCGGTGGTGTGCCTGGGCGCGGGCATCACGAGCACGGACGGCGCCGGTGTGGAGAGCGTCGTCGACAACCGCAACCTGGGATCATCCGGCACGGCCCGCCTCACCGTCGACGGGGTACCGCAGCCGACCGGCCACCCGTGGAACTCGACTTTCCAGCAGGCCCGTTGGGCGCACGTGGCCGGTCACGGCGGTTACGTCTTCCCCGGCGGCGCGGCGGTCACGGCGCTGCGTGAGGAGCGTACGGGGACGTGGAAGAGCATCAACGGCGGCGGTGCGACGGATCCCGTGACGCGCCGGTACGTGACCCTGCTCGCCGATCACGGCACGGACCCGACGAACGCCTCGTACGCGTACGCGCTGCTGCCCGGAGCGAGTGAACTGCGCACCCGGGAGCGAGCCTTGGACGCCGACTGGCTGGAGGTCACCGCCAACTCCGCGACCGCGCAAGGGGTTCGGGTGCCGTCGCTCGGCTTCACCGGCGTGACGTTCTGGGAGCCGGGCGCGGTCGGCAAGGTGACGGTGGACGCGCCGTTGATCGTGCAGATCAGGGAACGGCGGGACGGGACGGCGACGGTGTGCGTGGCCGACCCGAACCGGACGGTGAAGGCGGCCACGCTGACCTGGCGGCGACCGGTCAAGGGCGTCGTCACGAAGCCGGGCACGGTGACGGGCGTCGAGGTGGGCCGGGAACTGCGCCTGACGTTCGGCGATCTGAGCGCGACCGGCGGTGTCACGCAGAAGGCGACCGTGCGTCTCGCGTGACGGCCGCGCCGCACGAGGCGCGCACCCTCAACTCGGGCAGGACGTCCAGGTGTTGTCCCGGCCCCGTGGGCTCGGTGATCCGGGACAGGAGGAGTTCGGCGGCGCGCCGGCCCACGGTGCGCTTGGCCGGGGCCACGGCCGTCAGCGGCAGGTCGGCGAGGTCGGCGATCTCGTCGTCGTACGTGATGACGGCCAGGTCGTCGGGGACGCGCACGCCGCACGCCCGAAGGCGGGGCACCAGGACGATGGCGTCGGCGTCGCTGTGCAGGATCGCGGCGCTCACCCCGTGCTCCTCGACGACCTCGCGCAGATACGCGAAGGTCCGCTCGAACCGCTCGGCCTCGGTGGCGGCGGGCTCCTGCACCAGGCCGGGCGCCGGGGTCAGCCCGAGCGCGGACACGGCCGCCTCGTACCCGAGCCGCAACCGGCCGCTGGTGGGTGACTCCTGCGCCGCTAGGGCCACCCCGCGGTGGCCGAGGGCAGCGAGATGGCCGACGGCCGTGGCGGCGCCGTGGGCGTGGTCGGAGCGGACCCGGTCGAGCGCGGCGACCGGGTGGCCGTGCGGCGCCGACCGCTCCACGAGCACCGTCGGCACGGGCAGTTCGGTGATCCACCGCCCCTCCCCGGCGCGGGCTCTCCGCGCTCCCAGCTCGGCGTCAGGAGCAGCCCGTCCGCCCCCGCGTCGAGCAGCCGCCCGACCTGCGCCGCGTCCTCGCCCGGGAGATAGCGCGAGAGCCCGACGACGAGCCGCGCCCCGCACGCCTCCACGGCGTCCCGGGCCCCGCGCACGACCTCGGCGTAGTAGTACTCGGTGGTCGGCACGACCATCCCGACGACGGTTCCGGCACCGGGCGCCGCGGCCTGCTCGTCCGCGGCGCTCTCCCTCGGCCAGACCACGGAGCCGTGCAGTCGCCGGAGCCGGCCCTGAGCGGCGAGGGTCTCGACGTCGCGGCGCAGGGTGACCGGCGAGACGCCGAGTTCGCGTGCCAGGTCGGCGACGCGCGACGTGCCGCGCTCCCGCAGCAGTTCGAGCACCCGCGCATGACGCCGGTCGACGTGCAGCCGCATGATCCGGCCCTCCCCTGTTCCCGGGCCTGCGGCCCGTCCCTCGCCCCTGAGTCACTCATCGTATCGATCACTTCCGATCGAGACGATCCCTTCGCTCGGCACCGCTTTCCCGGGCGCGAGGAGGGCGCCGTCCGTGCGTTCACCCGTATTCACCCGGCCGTCACCGGGTGTTCGGCGTCGGGGTCGACCGTGTGCGCAGTTCGTTGTTCACGCGCCTCAGGAGGCTCCATGTCCCCGTACGTTCCCGGCACGCGCCGCGTCGTCCGCCGTTCCGTCGCCGCGGGGGTGCCGCTCGCCGTGCTGGCGGCGATCGCCGTGGCCGGGACCGCGACGGGCGCCGCCCCGGCCGGATCCGGCACGGCCGCGGTCACCGGGAGCGCGACCCTCGGCGACCTGCCGCTCGGCGAGTTCAGCAACGCCCTGCTGCCCGGCACGGTGGCCGACGACCGCGGGGTCGACCTCGGCGGCATCGGCTCCGACATCTACCCGGCGGGCCGCGCGGGCGAGTACTGGACGGTGACCGACCGCGGCCCGAACGGCCAGATCAAGGTCGACGGGACCAAGCGGCGCACCTTCCCCGTGCCCGGCTTCGACCCGGCGATCGTGAAGATCCGCGTCACCGGCGGCCAGGTGAAGGTCCTTCGGTCCCTCCCGCTGACGACGCGGTCCGGCAAGCCCGTCACCGGTCTGCCGAACCAGGAGGGCCGGGACGAGAAGCCGTACTCGTACGACGCGTCGACCCCTCTCGGCTACGACCCGAACGGTCTCGACACCGAGGGCATCGTGCGGGCGGCCGACGGATCGTTCTGGCTGGTCGACGAGTACGGTCCTTCGCTCGTGCACGTCTCCGCGCGGGGCACGGTGCTCGCGCGGCACGTGCCGAAGGGGCTGGCGCTGAAGGGTGCCGGCTACCCGGTCGTCGAGTCGCTCCCGTCGGTCCTGCTGCACCGCAAGGTCAACCGCGGCTTCGAGGGCCTCGCCCAGCTGCCGGGCGGTGACCTGGTGCTGGCCGTGCAGAGCCCGCTCTCCCTGCCGGACGGCGCGGCCGGAGAGGCGTCGCGGACCGCGCGGCTGCTGCGGTTCTCGCCGAAGAAGCAGGCGGTGACGGCCGAGTACGCGTACCGCTTCGATCCGGTGGGCGTCGTCGACCCGGGCGAGGACGACACCTCCGAGCTGAAGATCTCGTCGGTCGTCGCGATCGGCCGCGACCGCCTCCTCGTCGAGGAGCGCACCGACAAGGCGGCCCGCCTCCAGGAGGTGCGGCTCACGCGCGGCGCGAACATCCTCGGCGAACGGTGGGACGACGACACCACGTCCCCGTCGCTGGAACAGCTCGACGACCCGGCCGCCTCGGGTGTGCCGGTCCTCGCGAAGCGGCTCGTGGTGGACCTCGACGCGCTCGACGGGGTGCCGGACAAGATCGAGGGCGTCGCCGTCACCGGCCACGGCACGCTCGCGCTGATCAACGACAACGACTTCGGGATGACCGACGGAACGGGCGCGTTCGACGCGGACGGACGCCTCGTGGACAGCGGCATCAAGACGAAGGTGACGTACGTGAAGCTGCCGAAGGGCGCGCTCTAGCTGTATTGACCCGCAGGGTTGTTGACGCGGGTGATGGGTGGCTGGCCGCCGAGTGCGGTGTGGCTGCGGTGGTGGTTGTAGGTGTGCAGGAAGTCTGCCAGGGCCGCGGTGCGTTCGTCGTTTGAGGTGTAGAGCCGCAGGTAGGCCCATTCCTCGAGCAGGGTGCGGTTGAAGCGTTCGACCTTGCTGTTGGTCTGGGGCCGGTAGGCGCGGGTGAGCTTGCCACTCGCGCCGAGTTCGGCCAGGACGTTCTTCCAGGCCAGGCCCTTGCGGTAGGCCCAGGCGTTGTCCGTCAGCACGCGTTCGATGCGGGTGATGCCCATCTCGGCGAAGAACGCGGCCGCGCGGGTGAGGAAGGCCGCGCAGGTCGCGGCCTTCTCGTCCGGGTGGATCTCGCTGTAGGCGAGGCGGGAGTGGTCGTCGACGGCGGAGTGGATGTAGTCGTAACCCATGTTGTTGCGGGTGACGCGGCCGGCCTGGCGGCCCAGGGCCTTGTGGCCGCCGCCGTCGGGAATCCGGCCGAGTTTCTTCACGTCGATGTGGATCAGTTCGCCGGGCCGGTCGCGTTCGTAACGGCGGATCACGGTGCCGGTCGGCCGGTCGATCCAGGACAGCCGGTTCAGCCGGTGGCGGGTCAGAACGCGGTGCACGGTCGAGGCGGGCAGTCCCAGGATCGGGCCGATCCGGGCCGGCCCGAGCTTGCGGTCGGTCCGCAGCCGGCAGACGTCGGCCTCGATACTCGCCGGGGTCCGATGCGGTGTCGTCAAAGGCCTGCTGGAGCGGTCGGCCAGGCCCGCCCCGCCCTCGGCTCGCCACCGCCGGAGCCATTTATGGGCGGTCGCCCGCGAGATGCCCATCTCGGCGGCGACATGGGCGACGGGACGGCCGGACGCGACACGTTCGACCAGCAGGCGCCTGCCGTGCACGGTCAGCCGGGCATTACGGTGGGACACGAAGACCTCCGTGTGGTGCAGTCCTAGACAGCTCCACCACACCGGAGGTCTTCGCCATGATCAAGACCCGCCAGTGTCAACAACGCTCGTGATCAATACATCTAGCGCCCGCGCGGTGCTCGGGAGATCCTCCCCCGGCGCCCGAGGCCGGGCTCCGCGCCCATCGCCGGTCTCCCCGGGAATCAGGGGAGCAGGCTCTCCACGTCGCTCGGCAGCAGTCCGCTGGGGATCTCGCTGGGCAGGGAACTGGGCAGCGAGCTGGGCAGCTCGCTCGGGATCTTCGACGGGAGTTCGCTGGGGATCTCGCTCGGGATGCTCAGGGACGGGGAGGGCGTGCCCCGCCGGCTGCTCTTGCCGGGCGACGGCTTGTCGTCGTCGTCCGAGGAGCGGGTCATCACGAGGAGCACGGCGCCGACGATCACCACGAGGGCGACGAGCACCGCGATCAGCAGGTACGGGCGCTTGCCGGGGCCCCGCGGCCCGTCGGGCGGCGGCGCCCCGAAGGACCCGTCGGGCGGCGGGCCGTACCCGCCGCCCGGGGGCGGCAGGTCACTCGGCGGCGGAGGCGGCTGCGACGGGGGCGGGGAACGGCCATGCCCCCAGGGTCGCCGCCCCGGGGCCCCACGCGCGACCCCCGGACGGAAGTTGGCGCCGAACCGCCCACTCGGACGCCGAACCGCTCAGGGCGGAACGCCCCACCGGAACGCCGAACCACCCCACCGCCGCTCCGGAACGCCGCGCAGCCCTCCCGGAGCGCGGCGCCGACCCGGCGTGAGCGTCAGCCGCGGGCGCCCAGCAGGTGGTCCATCGCCAGCTGGTCGAGGCGCTCGAACGCCATCCCGCGCTCCGCGGCGGCGGTCACGTCGAACTCCTCGAACGCCCCCTTGTCCGCGAGGAGTTCGGCCAGCCCCTCGGCCGCCGTCGGCTGAGCGAGCTGGTCGAGCCGCGACGCGCGCAGCGCCTCCTGGACCTCGGGGTCGGCGCGGAACGCGGCCGCGCGGTCCTTGAGGATCAGGTAGTTGCGCATGCAGCCGGCGGCCGACTCCCACACGCCGTCGAAGTCCTCGGTCCGCGGCGGCTTGAAGTCGAAGACCTTCGGGCCGCTGTAGCCGGCCGACTCCAGCAGGTCCACGAGCCAGAACGCGGCGCGCGTGTCACCGACGCCGAAGCGCAGGTCCTGGTCGTACTTGATGCCGTTCTGGCCGTTCAGGTCGATGTGGTAGAGCTTGCCGGCCCACAGGGCCTGGGCGATGCCGTGCGGGAAGTTCAGGCCCGCCATCTGCTCGTGGCCCACCTCGGGGTTGACGCCGAACAGCTCGGGGCGCTCCAGGCGCTCGATGAACGCGAGCGCGTGGCCGACGGTGGGAAGGAGGATGTCGCCGCGCGGCTCGTTCGGCTTGGGCTCGATGGCGAAGCGCAGGTCGTAGCCCTGTTCGGTGATGTACTCGCCGAGCAGGTCGAAGGCCTCCTTCATGCGGTCGAGGGCGTCGCGCACGTCCTTCGCGCCGCCCGATTCGGCGCCCTCGCGGCCGCCCCAGGCGACGTAGGTCTGCGCGCCCAGCTCGACGGCGAGGTCGATGTTGCGGATGACCTTGCGGAGGGCGTAGCGACGGATGTCACGGTCGTTGGCGGTGAAGGCGCCGTCCTTGAAGACCGGGTGCGTGAACAGGTTCGTGGTGGCCGCGGGCACCTTCATGCCCGTGGCGTCGAGAGCCTGCCGGAAGCGCTTGATGTGGGACTCGCGCTCCGTGTCGGAGGAGCCGAACGGGATCAGGTCGTCGTCGTGGAACGAGACACCGTACGCACCGAGCTCGGACAGGCGCTGGACGGTCTCGACCGGGTCGAGCGCCGGGCGCGTCGCGTCACCGAACGGGTCGCGGCCCTGCCAGCCGACCGTCCACAGGCCGAAACTGAACTTGTCTTCGGGGGTGGGCTGAAAGTTCATATCGCGGCTCCCTCGCCGTCGCCGGGCACACAGGGGCATCGTGCGCCCGCCTATTTCGTCATGGCACTTTACAAATTAGTATGCGAGCACGCCGCTGGGAAGAGCCACCCCCGGACCTACGGACGCGCGGTCCGCCGCGCGCCCGTATTCGTACTCGTTCCACCCGTACTCACTCGTACTCAGGAGAGCCGCATGTCAGCTGCCGATGGTGCCGATGGGCCCCTCGTCGTCGGGATCGACAGTTCCACGCAGTCCACGAAGGCCCTGGTCGTCGACGTCGCGACGGGTTCCGTCGTGGCGAGCGGCCAGGCGCCGCACACGGTGACCTCCGGCGCGGGCCGCGAGAGCGATCCGGAGGAGTGGTACCGGGCGCTGCGCGCGGCGCTCGCCGCCTGCGGTGACGCGGCGCGGCGCGCCTCCGCGGTGTCGGTGGGCGGGCAGCAGCACGGCCTGGTCACCCTGGACGCGCAGGGGCGCCCGGTGCGTCCGGCGCTGCTGTGGAACGACGTGCGCTCCGCACCGCAGGCCCGCCGCCTGGTGGACGAGCTGGGCGGCGGGAAGGCGTGGGCGGAGCGGTTCGGCAGTGTGCCGGGCGCCTCGTTCACCGTGTCGAAGTGGGCCTGGCTCGCCGAGCACGAGCCGGATGCGGTGGCCGCGACGGCCGCGGTGCGGCTGCCGCACGACTATCTCATCGGGCGCATGACGGGTCTCGGCACTACGGACCGGGGCGACGCGTCCGGTACGGGGTGGTGGGCGTCGGCGACGGAGGCGTACGACGAGGACGTGCTCGGCCGGGTCGGCCTCGACCCCGCGCTGCTCCCCCGGGTCGTCGGGCCCGGCGAGGTCGCGGGCACGGTGCACGCCGGGGACGGTGAACTCCCCTTCGCCAAGGGCACGTTGGTGGCCGCCGGTACCGGCGACAACGCCGCCGCCGCACTCGGTCTCGGCCTGCGGCCCGGCACACCCGTACTGAGCCTCGGCACCTCGGGAACCGTGTACGCGGTATCGCGGCGCCGGCCCACGGACCCGAGCGGCACCGTCGCCGGGTTCGCGGACGCGCGCGGCGACTGGCTGCCGCTGGCCTGCACGCTGAACTGCACCCTCGCCGTCGACCGGATCGCGGCCCTGCTCGGCCTGGACCGGGAGGCCGTGGAGGCGGGCGGCGCGGCGACGATCCTGCCGTACCTCGACGGCGAGCGCACCCCCGACCTCCCCACGCCTCCGGGCTGCTGACCGGGCTGCGGCACGACACGACGGGCGGTCAGCTGCTCCAGGCCGCGTACGACGGTGCGGTGCACGCGCTGCTCGGCGCGCTCGACCGGGTCCTGGAGAACGACGCCGCCGACGCCGACCCGGCCGCTCCGCTGCTGCTCATCGGCGGCGGAGCGCGCGGCACCGCGTGGCAGCGGACGGTGCGGCGCCTGTCGGGCCGTCCCGTGCAGGTTCCCGAGGCCCGCGAACTCGTCGCCCTCGGCGCCGCCGCCCAGGCCGCGGCCCTGCTCACCGGCGAGGACCCGGCGGCCGTCGCCCGGCGCTGGGACACCGCCCGCGGCCCCGTGCTCGACCCGGTGGAGCGGGACGAGGCGACGCTGGAGCGGATCTCGGCGGTCCTCTCGGAGGCCGGGCCGCTGCTGGAGCGGGAGTGACGGCGGCCAGCGGCCGGGGCGCCCCGCGATCACCCCGCCCGGAACGCCCTGGGACCATGTCCGCATGACCGCACCAGTGCACCGGCCCCGGGAGGGCACGCCCGACACCCAGCACGGCATGCGCCGGCGCAACCTGTCCCGTGTGATGCACGCGGTCGCCGCCGGGGTCCGCTGTCGCGGGCCGCGGTGGCGCAGCACATCGGGCTGACCCGGGCGGCCGTCTCCACACTGGTCGACGAGCTGATCCGGGCCGGGCTCCTGGAGGAGCTGGGCCCGCAGCGGCCGGGCGGCGTCGGGCGTCCGGGTTCGGCGCTCGCGGTCAGCGGCAGCGGCCCTGCGGGGCTCGGCGCCGAGGTGGGCGTCGACCATCTCGCGGTGTGCGCCGTGGACCTGCGCGGCACCGTACGGGCACGGGCCGAGCGCCGGGTGAGCAATCGAGGGCGCGCGCCGGGGCCGGTACTGCGTGAACTCGCCGTGCTGGTACGGGAGGTGAGCGCGCGGGCCGAGGCGGAGAGGCTGCGCCCGGCGGGCCTCGCGGTCGCCGTCCCCGGACTCGTCGCGCGGGACACCCACACCGTCGTACGGGCTCCGAACCTGAACTGGCACGACACGGACGTCGCCGCGCTGCTGCCTCACGAGGTGCCGCTGGCCGTCGACAACGAGGCGAACTTCGGCGCGCTCGCCGAGCTGTGGCTCGCCGAGGACTGCCCCGCGGACTTCCTGCACGTGTCGGCCGAGATCGGCATCGGCGCCGCACTGGTCGTCGACGGTCAACTGCTGCGCGGAACACGGGGGTTCGCGGGCGAACTGGGGCATGTACCGGTGCGGCCCGAGGGCCCCGGATGCCCGTGCGGCGGGCGCGGCTGCCTGGAGCAGTACGCGGGCGAGGAGGCGGTGCTGCGTGCGGCGGGTGTCGAGCCGGGCCCCGACCGGGTGTCGCTGCTCGCCGAGCGGGCCGCCGCGGGCGACACCGCCACGCGGCGTGCGCTGCGCGGCGCGGGCGCCGCGCTCGGCATCGCCCTGACCGGCGCGGTGAATCTGCTCGACCCGCGCGCGGTGGTGCTCGGCGGTGCGCTGTCCCGCCTCGCGCCGTGGCTTCTGCCCGCCCTGGAGAGGGAGTTGACGCGCCGCACGGCGACACCGGCCGACGGCGTAGTCGTCTCGCGGCTCGCGTCCCAGGGCCCGCTGCTCGGCGCGGCGCACTCGGTGGTGCGCGGGGTGCTCGACGATCCGATGGGCGCGGTCTGAGGAACGCCGGGGTCCATGGGCGCGACCCGAGCCACTCCCGCCTCCCCGTGGGTGCGGCCTGAGCCACTCCCGCCGCCCCATGGGCACGACCCGAGCCATCCCGCGGCCCCGCGGGTGCCGCCTGAGCCACTCCCACCGCCCCGCGCGTGCGACCCGACGCCCCCCAGATCCCTCCGCCGGCGCGACCCGACGCCCCCCTGGTCCCGCCCCGCCCGGAGGGCCCCGGTGCCAGTGGTTCGGACCTCTGACGTGCGGTTGTGCACATTCTGCGAGATATCCACAGGCGCGCCCGCGCCCTCTTCCGCCTCAACCTGCGGGCCCCGTACCGTACTTCAGGCACGACCCCGGAACCGGTTCCCCCCACCGTCCGCACCTTACGAGCCAGCCAGCCGAAAGGCAGGATCGTCATGGACCGAGCAAGACACCTCCCTGGCCGCCCGAGCCGCCGCCGCCTCCTTCAAGCCGGGGCGGCGGTCGCGCTGCCGGGCGTGCTGCTGCCCGCGGGCCGCGCCGACGCGCAGGCCCTCGCGGTCGACTACCCGCCCGCCGAGTCCGTCCCCGCCAGCACCTCCAACTACACGGTGTCCAGCCGCCCGTCGTCGTATCCGATCGACTACGTGATCATCCATGTCACGCAGGAGACGTACGCCAACACGCTCGCGATCTTCCAGAACCCGGCGAAGAAGGTCTCCGCGCACTACGTGGTCCGTTCCGCCGACGGGCACGTCGCACAGATGGTGCGGGAGAAGAACATCGCCTGGCACGCGGGCAATTGGGACTACAACACGCGCAGCATCGGCATCGAGCACGAGGGGTGGATCGACCAGCCGCAGTACTTCACCAACGCGATGTACGAGCAGTCGGCGGCGCTGACCGCGTCGATCTGCGCGCGCTACGGCATCCCCATGGACCGCGAGCACATCCTCGGCCACGTCGAGGTTCCCGGCACCGATCACACCGACCCCGGCCCGTACTGGGACTGGACGCGCTATCTGCGCCTGGTGAACTTCGCCTGACCTCCACACGCGTGTGCGGCATGTGCCATCTCAGGCCCGTCCCGCCCGGCTCCTTGTCGACCCGCGCCCCTGGAGCGACGATGGCACCACCGCCGTCGGGCACTGCGCAGGGAGGCCGAATTGACCGATCCGTGGGTCGCCCTGGAACCGGGTGCCGATCCGTCCGAGCGGATGCGGGCCCTGCGCCGCGCCCACGAACGGTTCACCGCGGCGGGCACCGTCGCCCGCCCGGTGCGCCCCGTGGTCGCCGCGTCGTGGCGCCGCTCGGCGGGCGCTCACGTCAGCCCGGACGCGTCGGCCGCGGTGGAGTTGTCCGACGGCGACCTCGGGACGTACCGGGCCGAGCACCCGCTGACCCGGGTGATGCCGCTGTTCCGCGAGCTGATGGGCACGTTCGCGACCGACGGCGAGCACCTCCTCGCGGTCTGCGACGCGCAGGGCAGACTCCTGTACGTGGAGGGACACGCCGGGACGCGGCGGCGGGCGGGCCGGATGAACTTCGTGCCGGGGGCCCGCTGGTCGGAGTCGGCGATGGGGACGAACGCGCCGGGCACGGCCGTGGCCGTGGACCGTCCTGTGCAGGTGTTCGCGACCGAGCACTTCATCCGCGAGGTACAGCCCTGGACGTGCGCCGCGGCCCCGGTGCACGACCCGCGCTCGGGCCGGCTGCTCGGCGCGGTCGACATCACCGGCGGGAACGGGCTCGCGCATCCGCACAGCCTGGCGTTCGTACAGGCGGTGGCGCGCGCCGCCGAGTCCCAACTCGCCCTGCTCGCACCGCCGTCCACGACCGATCGGGGACTGCGTCTGAACGTCCTGGGCCGCGACGAGGCCCTCCTGCTCACCCCCTCCGGCCACAAGGTCCGCCTCAGCCGCCGCCACAGCGAACTCCTCGTCCTCCTCGCCCGCCACCCGGAGGGCCTGACCGGCGACGAACTCCTCTGCTTCCTGTACGAGGACGAGTCGGTGACGCCGGTGACGCTGCGGGCCGAACTGGCGCGCCTGCGAAGGGTGTTGGGTCCCGATGTCCTGACCTCGCGGCCCTACCGTCTCGCACAGCCCGTCGACTCGGACCTGGCCACGGTCGAGCGGCGCCTCGCCTCCGGGGCGGTGACGGCGGCGGCGTCCGCGTACACCGGTCCGCTGCTGCCCACGTCGCAGGCCCCGGCGGTCGCCCGGGTACGGCGCAGGCTCGCCGACGAGCTGCGCGCGGCGCTCATCGCGCGCGGCGACCCGGACCTGCTCTCGGACTGGGCGCACGCGCCGTGGGGCGAGGACGATCTGGCCGTGTGGCGGGCGCTGGCCGCGACCCGCCCGACGGCCGCGGTCCTGGCGCGCCTCGCGGCACTCGACGAGGAGCAGGGCGCCCCGTCCCCGTACGCGACGTAGTACGCAACGTGGCTGCAACGTCATGATTCCTAGCCTCGTCGCGAAAGCTGCCCAACGGCGGGCAGCCGGCACCGGAGGCCTCTCACCATGACCCGTTACGCAGCGCCCGGCACGCAGGGCTCCGTCGTCTCCTACCAGGCCCGCTACGACCACTTCATCGGCGGCGCGTACGTGCCGCCCGCCCGTGGCCAGTACTTCGAGAACCCGAGCCCGGTCAACGGGCAGCCGTTTACCGAGATCGCGCGGGGCACGGCGGAGGACGTGGAGCGCGCGCTGGACGCGGCGCACGCGGCGGCGCCCGCGTGGGGGCGTACCTCCCCCGGTACCCGGGGCGACATCCTCCTGAAGATCGCCGACCGGATGGAGCAGAACCTCGAACTGCTCGCCGTCGCCGAGAGCTGGGAGAACGGCAAGCCGGTCCGGGAGACCCTGGCCGCCGACCTTCCCCTGGCCATCGACCACTTCCGCTACTTCGCGGGCGCGGTCCGGGCGCAGGAGGGCAGCCTCTCCGAGATCGACGACGACACGGTCGCGTACCACTTCCACGAGCCGCTGGGCGTGGTCGCGCAGATCATCCCGTGGAACTTCCCGATCCTGATGGCCACATGGAAGCTGGCTCCGGCTCTCGCGGCGGGCAACGCGGTGGTCATCAAGCCGGCCGAGCAGACCCCGGCGTCGATCCACGTCCTGATGGACCTGATCGCGGACCTGATCCCGCCGGGCGTCGTCAACATCGTCAACGGCTTCGGCGTGGAGGCGGGCAAGCCCCTCGCCTCGTCGTCGCGCGTCGCGAAGGTCGCCTTCACGGGTGAGACGACGACAGGCCGGCTGATCATGCAGTACGCGTCCGAGAACATCAAGCCGGTCACTCTCGAACTCGGCGGCAAGAGCCCGAACATCTTCTTCGACGACGTCTGGGCGAAGGACGACGACTTCCGCGACAAGGCCCTCGAGGGATTCACGATGTTCGCCCTCAACCAGGGCGAGGTCTGCACCTGCCCCTCCCGCGCGCTCATCCAGCAGGGCCACTACAGCGAGTTCCTCGACGCGGCGATCGCCCGCACCGAGGCCATCAAGCCGGGACACCCCCTGGACACCGACACGATGATCGGCGCCCAGGCCTCCAACGACCAGCTCCAGAAGATCCTCTCGTACCTCGACATCGGCCAGCAGGAGGGCGCGAAGGTCCTCACGGGCGGACAACGCATCGAGTACGACGGCGAGTTGGCGGGTGGCTACTACGTCCAGCCCACCATCTTCGAGGGCTCCAACCGCATGCGCATCTTCCAGGAGGAGATCTTCGGCCCCGTCGTCTCGGTCGCCTCGTTCACCGACTACGACGACGCCATCAAGATCGCCAACGACACGCTGTACGGCCTCGGCGCGGGCGTGTGGACCCGCGACATCAACACGGCGTACCGCGCGGGCCGTGCGATCCAGGCGGGCCGCGTCTGGACGAACTGCTACCACGCGTACCCCGCACACGCCGCGTTCGGCGGCTACAAGCAGTCCGGCATCGGCCGCGAGAACCACAAGATGATGCTGGACCACTACCAGCAGACGAAGAACCTCCTGGTGTCGTACTCGGCCCAGAAGCTCGGCTTCTTCTAAGGGCACAGAAGAGGGCGCCTGACCTGGGTTTCTACCCGTCAGGCGCCCTCCGTAGGGCCCGTTCGGAGCAGGTCAGCGAACCTGGACGGATGCGACCAGGGTGTTCAGGTCCGGCCAGAGCTTCTTGTTCGTCTCCGGCAGTACCACCCACAGCACCGAGGGGCGGACCCGCCCGGTGTCGACCACGAGGACCGCGTTCAGGTCCATCGTGGACGGCACCCCGCGTTTGTGGAAGTGGATCTCGCTGACCAGCAGCCAGGCGTCATGTCCGTCGACCTTCAAAGGCTGCGAGGCGACGTCGACCAGGATCGCCTCGTCGCGCGGGTACTCGTAGCGCCGCCGCTCGTCCATCACCGCACCCGCCACGCCCCGCAGCTCCCCGGTGCCGCCGGCCGCGGCCATGATGTCCTCGTCGACCTGCGTGGACTTCACGAGTGCGCGCTGGCGCCCCTCCTGCTTGCGGGTGAAGCCGTCGAAGACCGGATCCTGCGTCTTGCTCCGGTCCCACGTGCCGCCCAGCTCCGCGTACTCCAGGGAGGAGTCCGTGACGGTGCCGATGACCGGCGAGCCCTTGCCCGGGTAGTGCGGCACCTTGACGGTCCCGGTGAGCCGCCGCTCCTCGGGCAGCGGGGAGACGCCGGGGGTGAGAGTGGGCACGGGGATCCCCCGCCGCGGGGCGTCCGCGGTGCTGCCCGCGCAGGTGGCGGCCGAGGAGTCAGGTGTGTTCCGCGCCTGCTGGACCACCTTGCCGCCGACCAGCACGGTGCACGTGAGAGTGCCCCCTTCCTGGTCCTCGCGGCTTCTGACGTCCAGATAGAAGTCGGCGCCCCTCGCCAGCTCCACGGTCTTGCGGTACGGCAGGATGACGACCGTGTGGGGCTCCTGGTTGCCGTTCGCCTCCCCGACGGTGAGGTTGACCGAGGGATGGTCGCCGGTCGCGATGTAGGTGACCTCGACCTTCCGGGATTTTTTGTCCGGGGACGCCCCGTCGTCGCTCGGGCCGCCGACGGCCAGGGCCAGGCCCACCATGCCGAGCGTGACCACCTCGAAGAGGATCACCAGGGCGCCGATCAGGTAGAACCCGCTCGGGATGCGGTCGAAGACCTTCTTGCCGCGGCCGGAGTGGAACTCGCGTCTCGGCTGGGATGTCTGCGTCATGTCGTCCTCCCCCTCACGCCCGGCCGCTGTCGCCGGACCGGCGGTCGGCCGGCTCGTCGGCGAACCGCGTGGCCAGCAGCCCCGCCTCCCGCGCCTCGTCCAGGATCCGGTGCAGATCCTGGAGCCGGGACCGGTCGGCGAGCCCTTCGATCTCGGCGACGGCCAGCTCGTCCCGCACCGTGTTCACCACCAGCTCGTGCAGGTCCTCACCGAGTTGCTCCAGCTCTCGTACGGCCTCCCACTCGCGGTACGCCGCGTCCGCCGCGCGGGTGTTCTCTGCGTACCGCTCCAGCGCCTCCACCCGCTCCTCCAGCGCGCTCGACGACAGCCGCAGCGCCTGCCGCTGAGTCCGCAGCACCTCCTCCACCCGCGAGCCGGAGGCGTCCCCGGCAGCGGTGCGCACCTTCCGCGCCAGCCGGGTCAGCTCGGCCAGGCGCTGGGCGATCTCGTACTGCTGGGCCGGCAGCGTCACGTCGTTGGCGATGTCGTCCAGCAGCCCGTCGCGGTCGACCTGTGACTGGAGCACCGCCGTCACGGCGGTCTGGGCGCGCTCCATTCGCCGCAGCGGCGAGTGGTCCAGCAGCTCGCGCAGGGAGTCGTCGCCGAAGTCCTCGGCCAGGTAGTAGCGGCCGTGGCGCAGCCGGGCCAGCCGCTGCCGCTCGTCGGTCCCGCAGCCGAGGACGAGGATCAGCAGCCAGGCCAGCAGGTGGACGCCCACGACGGTCAGGATGAACGCCTCGATCCCGAACCGGACCCCGACCCAGACCAACCCCGCCTGCGCCGCGAGCCCGACGGCCAGACCGGGCCACACGCCGATCAGCGCCCACAGGATCGTCACCGGCAGTAGCGCGCACACCGCGGAGACCCCCAGGGCCGCCCGGATGTCCGCCTTCGTACGGCCGCCCAGCCCCGGCTCCTCGGGCAGCGGCAGCGTGGCGGGGAAGAGCCCGTCGGCGGACTCCTCCAGCAGCGCGCGCTCCGCGTCCTCGAGGGCCGGATCCACCACCGGCCGCAGCGCAATGTCCTGCGCCATTCAGCAACACCCCCCACAGGTTGGGGAGATCGTGACACACGCCGGAGGGGCTGCCCACGCCACCCCTGTTCCCGGCCGCCGACCGGGACGGCGCGACCCCGAAGACGAACTGGCCTCCCTCCTTGGCCTGTTGCCGCTGAGGCCGACAGGGTGCGACGCGCAGCAAGAGGCGCGAGAGGCGGCCCTGTCCGGTAGCCGACGCCGCTCACGGTCCTGCGCCGGGTGACCCCTCTACGGGCGCCGGCCATGGCCACTTCACGCGTTTCTGCGTAGTCCCTCACCTCGGGGATGGCGATCGGGAGCGCTGTCGTGAATCCGCGTCGATCGTTTCGGACACGATGCGTCCTTGGATGCATGGCCGGAATCAGGGAGACGTTGAGTGGCGCTCCGGCTCCGGGTCAGGTGCCTTTTCCTGTGGAACCCCGTCGCCGCTCGGCCAGGTGTTCAGGACGGGGAGCCCCACGCCCCCTGAACGCGCCGCTGAACGGACCGCTGAACGCCCCACCCCGAGCGCACCACCCCGACCCGGCTACAGTGCGCGGAAGAGCAGTTGGGTCGAGGAGGGGAAGCGTGACGGAGACCAGTAGGACACGCCCCGACGACAGTGACGCGCGCGCGGCGGCGCGGCCGAGTCGGTTGCATCGGCTGATGCGCTTCATCCCTCTCATCGCCCCCGTCCTGTTGTGGGCCGTGCCCTGCGGGGTGCTGTTGTACGCCGGGCAGCACTGGCCCGTGCCCGTCCGGCTGGTCGGTACCGTTCTGTTCGGGGTCGGCCTCGTCGGCATGCCGTTCGCGATGGTGCGCGGCCACGGCCGACGCCAGCGGGACCGGGCCGCGATCGTCGGGGACATCCTGCTGGGCGCCAGTTGGGTGCTGTTCACCTGGTCCGTGCTGCTCGGGGTTCTGCTGCGGCTCGCCCTGGCCGTGGCCGGTGTCGGCGAGAGCCAGGACCGGGCCCGCATCGTCACATGGGCCGTGCTCGGCGTCACCGTCGTGCTCCTCGGCTGGGGGTACGCCGAGGCCCGCCGGGTGCCGCGGGTGCGTCGGCTCGATGTCGAACTCCCGCGCCTGGGAGCCGGGTTGGACGGGACGCGGGTCGCGCTCATCACCGACACCCATTACGGCCCGCTCGACCGCGCCCGCTGGTCCGCACGGGTCTGCGAGACGGTGAACACGCTGGAGGCCGACCTCGTCTGCCACACCGGCGACATCGCGGACGGCACGGCCGAACGCCGCCGCGCGCAGGCCGCCCCGCTGGGTACGGTGCGGGCCACGCGGGCCCGCGTCTACGTCACCGGCAACCACGAGTACTACAGCGAGGCCCAGGGCTGGGTCGATCTGATGGACGAGTTGGGCTGGGAGCCGCTGCGCAATCGGCATCTGCTGCTCGAACGCGGCGGTGACACCCTGGTGGTCGCCGGTGTGGACGACGTCACCGCCGAGTCCTCCGGTCTCGCCGGGCACCGCGCCCACCTCGACGGAGCGTTGCGGGGCGCCGACCCCGATCTGCCGGTCCTGCTCCTGGCCCATCAGCCCAAGTTCGTCGACCGGGCGGCGGCCGGCGGCGTCGACCTCCAGCTCTCCGGGCACACGCACGGCGGCCAGATCTGGCCCTTCCACCATCTCGTGCGCATCGACCAGCCCGCCGTCGCCGGCCTGAGCCGGCACGGCGCCCGTACCCTCCTCTACACCAGTCGCGGCACCGGCTTCTGGGGCCCGCCGTTCCGCGTCTTCGCCCCCAGCGAGATCACCCTGCTCGTGCTGCGCTCCCCGCAGCGGCCCGCCTAGCCGAGCGGGAGCGGCGGCCGGAGCGCGGGCGTGCCGTCCTCGATGGCCTGCGCCGCGTCGAGGACGCGGTCCTCCGCGAAGCGTCCGCCGATGAGTTGGACGCTGACCGGCACTCCGTCCACCAGCGCGGACGGCACGGTGACGGCCGGGAAGCCCAGGACGGGGACGGCCGCCATCGGCCACTGGGCGGCGATGAGTTGGGCGGCCCGCTCGGGGCTCGCGATGTCGGCGTCCTGCTCGAACGGCAACTCCGCGGAGACCGGGGTGAGCAGGATCCTGTCGGTGCCCAGGAGTTGCTGGAGCTGGGTGACCAGGGTGGCGCGACGGGCCCAGCCCTGGATGTACGTCTCCAGCGCGGGGCGCTCTCCCCACTCGGCGGCCGCCGCGGCGAAGGAGTACGCGAGGGAGGTGCGGATGTCCGCGTCCCCGACCTTCTCCACCAGGGGGAGCATGGGGCGGAAGTCCTCGTAGATCAGGAGCGACCAGATCCGCGCGGCCTCCGCGAGCAGGGGCAGGCCGTCGAGCTCCTCGACCTCGTGACCGGCGTCGGTCAGCCGGGCGACGGCCTCGTCCAGGGCCCGTTCGACGGCCGGGTGGTTCCGCACGGTGCCGATCCCGCGGACCACGCTGACGGCGGCCTTCACTCCGGCCGGGAGGCGGGCGGGCGCGACGGGAATGCCGTACGGATCCCGCAGGTCCGGCGTCGTCATGACCTCCAGCGCGAGCCTGGCGTCGGCGACGGTCCTGGCCAACGGCCCCTCCACCGCGCACGCCTGGACCGTGGGCAGGACGTCGATCCGTACTCGGCCGGCCGGGGTGTCGGCGTACGCGGGCGGCGTCCATCCGGAGATCCGGCCGACCGTGGGCCGGATGCCGACGACACCGCAGCACGCGGCGGGGTAGCGGATCGAGCCCCCGATGTCGTTGCCCTGCGCGATCGGCGTCATGCCCGCGGCGAGGCTGCTGGACGCGCCGCCGCTGGAGCCGCCCGGAGTGCGCCCGGGATCCCAGGGGTTGAGGGTGCGGCCGTGCACCTCGTTGGTGGAGAACCAGCGGTAGGAGAAGGCGGGCGCGTTGCTCCGTCCGAGCAGGACGGCGCCGGCGTCGCGCAGGGCCGCGACGCACGCCGCGTCGTCCTCGGCCGGAGGTCCCGCGAGGGCGGCCACTCCGTGGCTGGTGACGCGGCCCCGCTGATCGGTGTTGATCTTGGTGGAGACCGGTACGCCGTGCAGCGCGCCGAGTTCGGCCCCTGCGGCCACCGCCTGGTCGGCCCGGCGGGCGTCGGCCAGCGCTTCCTCGGGGCGCAGGTCGACCAGTGCCCCGAGCCGGGGGTTGGTCTCCTCGATGCGGTCCAGGCAGGACCGCACGACGTCGACGGAAGAGACTTCGCGTGCGCGGATCGCCGCCGCCAGGTCGGTAGCGGTGCGCTGCCACAGCTGGGCAGTTGGATGCTGGGTTTCCATGATCGCCTCTCACCTCTGACAAGGGGGTGCCCGCGCCTCACCCAAAGGACCGGCCGCGCGCAAGGGGCGTCGGAGGACCACTCCGACCAGAAATACAACAGCGTCATACAACGGCGTTGCATCGAGTGCTCAGACTCATCCGCCCCCCGCGGGTTGTCAAGGCCCTGACGGGCCCGTCAGGCGCCTCCGGCCCTGGTCACTTACCCGATCGGAGAAGTTCCACGGCCGCCAGGACGGTGCGCGTACCCCGCTCGGCCGACCAGCCGTCGGGGTCTTCGAGGGTGGACAGCCAGTAGCCACGGAAGAGCAGATGCAGCAGGTCGGCGGCGAGTTCGGGGGCGGGAGTCCCGGCCTCGGTCACCACCTCGACCAGTTCGGCGTGCTGGGCGCGGGCCACCGTCCGGACCTGCCGCATCTCGCTGCCCGAGCCGGATCCCGCGCCGACGATCTCCATCAGGAGCCGGCGCATCACCTCGTCGTCGTCCGCGGTCGTGCACATCCAGCGCGCCAGCGCCGGCAGCCGCTCCGGCGCGGGCACCCCGTCGAGCATCCGCTCCACCTCGCGGCCCCACTCCCGTTCCGCGCGGCGCAGCGCGTTGACCATGAGGTCGGCCCGGCTGCGGACGTAGTTGGTGACCATCGCCGTCGATCCGCCGAGCTTCTCGGCGACGGCCCGGATCGTCACGGCGCGCACGCCCCGCTCGCGGGCCACATCGATGGTGGCGGCGGCGATCTCGTCGAGCCGCTGCGCTGCGTCTACTTCGATCGGCATGTCATCGACCTCACGGGGGTGTTGGGGGTACGGGCGGGTGCTGACGGGTGTTGACGGGGTGAAGAACAGCTGCAATGTTGTCATACAACAGCGTTGCACAACGCTGTTGTATTTCATTTGGCTGGAGATGCCCCATGCCTTTCCCCTTCGAGCGGATCAGTGCGGCACCGGTCCCCGAGGACGCCCGTCAGTACATGACCCGTATGCGCGACGGCGTACGGCTCGCCACCGACGTCTACCTGCCCGCGCGGCAGACCGACACGGCCGACGACCACGCCGGGACGTTCCCGACGGTCCTGGTCCGGCTGCCCTACGACAAGAACAGCCGGTACGTGTATCTCGACCGGGTGGCCCGCCTGTTCACCGCCCGCGGTTACGCCGTGGTGGTGCAGGACGTCCGTGGCAAGTTCCGCTCCGGCGGCACCACGGTGCCCTTCCTGCGCGAACCGCAGGACGGCTACGACACCATCGACTGGATCGTGCACCAGACGTGGTCGAACGGCCGCGTCGGCATGTTCGGCGACTCCTACTACGGGTTCACCCAGTGGGCCGCCGTCGCGGCGCAGCACCCGGCGCTGCGCGCCATCGTGCCGCGCGTGACCGCCGCGGACTTCAACGCGATCTGGCAACCCGAGGGACAGCGCGCACCGGTCTGGCTGGAGGGCATCGAGTACTTCGCCCACCACTGGGTGGACAACGCGTCCTACACGTACACGATCGACCGCTCCCGACGGCCCGTCATCGACCAGTACGAGGAGGCCTTCCGGGCGATCGGCGCCCGCTCGTTCTGGTTCGATCTGCTGGCGCCCCGGCAGGCGGGCCTCTCCACCCAGCCGGGTCTGCATCCGTTCGACGCCCGGCCGGTGCCGGTGCTGCACTGCGTCGGCTGGTTCGACAACATCGTCGGCGCGCACATGCGGGACTACATGGAACTGGCCTCCAGGCCCGGCTGGGACGCGGTCCAGTACCTGTGGGCCGGAGCGGTCGACCACGAGAACTACCGCCTGGCGCAGGCCCCGGTCTCCGCCGCGAACGACCACAACACCAACGAGGCCGCGCTGGCCCGCATGCTGCCGGACTACGCGAACCCGGCGATCGAGTTCTTCGACGTCTTCCTCAAGGAGGTGCGGCCCCTCTCCTCGCTGTCCAAGGTGAGATGGGAGCTCGGGCACTCCGGCTGGCGGACCTCGTCCGTGTGGCCCCCGGCCGACAGCGCCGTACGCACCTTCTGGCTCGGTGAGCCCGCCGACGCGCTCGGCCCGCTGCCGGCGGGCTCCCTCAGTGACCGACCCGGCGACGAGGACGGGGCCGTGCGGTGGACGCACGATCCCGACGCCCCGGTCCCCTCGCTGGTCGACGACTCGTTCGCCTATCTGCACGACCACCCCGATCTGGCGCCCGTGGCCGCGCGGGAGGACGTGCTCGCCTTCTCGGGGCCCGTGCTGTCGGAGCCCCTCGACCTGGCCGGTCCGGTCGCGGTCGGGCTGCACGTCACCAGTACCGCCGAGGTGTTCGACGTCTTCGCCAAGGTCGTCGACCTCGGCCCCGACGGCCGGGCCCACCTCGTCGCCCGCGGCCAGACCACCGTGCACGCGGGCGAGACCGCGGACGAGATCCGGGTCGAACTCGGCCACACCGGCTACCGGTTGCGCCCCGGCCACCGGATCGCGCTGCTCCTCGCGAGCAGCGACCATCCGCTCTTCCTGCCGGCGCCGGGCACCGGCGAGAACCCGTGGACCGCGCTCACCGCGAAGCCGAGCACCCAGACCCTGCGCACCGGCGGAGTGCGCGCCTCGCACCTCGCCGTCACGGTCGTGCCGCAGGCCGCTCCCTGAGCCGACCGCCCGCCCGACGGATCACCCGCACCACCGCACCACCCCGCCCCAAGGAATCCACCACCTCGACCCACCTCCCCGAGGAGCTCCCTCATGCAGGCTCCCAGAACCATTCCCTCGCTCGCCGGCGCGCTGTGCGTCCTGCTGACGGCGACCGCCTGTACCTCGGGCTCCGGCGCCCAACCGGCGCCGCACGCCCCGAAGCTCACCCTCACCACGCCCGCCGCCGGCCGGCCCCTCGACAGCGTCACCTGGAACCTCCCCATGGGCGAGCCCAGGACGCTGGACTCGGCGAAGATCGCCGACTACTCGCCGAGCACCGTGAAGGCCAACCTCTGCGACTCCCTGCTCCGGTTGCGGCCTGACTACACGACGGCTCCCGGACTGGCCGCGTCCTGGAAGCGGCCCGACGACACCACGCTCGTCCTCGATCTGCGCAAGGACGTCAGGTTCTGGGACGGGCGCCCCATGACCGCGGACGATGTCGTCGCCAGCCTCCTGCGGCAGCAGGACCCGGCGACGCAAGGCGTCAACACCGCGCTCCTGGCCACCGTGAAGACGATCACCGCGACCGGGACCCACCAGGTGACGGTCCGGTTCAAGGTCCCGGACGAGATGTTCCTCAAGTCGCTGGCGACGAGCTTCGGCACGGTCAACGAAGCCGCGTACATGAAGCGCGCGGGCCGCTCCTACGGAACCGCCAAGGGGGGCCTGATGTGCACGGGCCCCTTCGAGCTGGACGCGTGGAAGCCGGGCGAGTCGATCACCGCGACCCGTAACGCGGACTACTGGGACGCGTCCCTGAAGCCCAAGGTCAGGAAGCTCACCTTCAAGTTCATCACCGACGGCTCGACCCTCACCAGCGCGCTGCTGTCCGGGCAGGTCGACGGCAGCTACGAGATCAGCTCCTCCGGGGCCCGTGCCCTGTCCGCCTCCTCCGTGGGCACGCTGCACCACGGCCCCTCTGCGCAGACCGTCTTCATCGCCGCCATCGGGCCCGGCTCACCACTCGCCGATCACCGTGTGGCCCAGGCACTGTCCCTCGTCCTCGACCGCAAGGCCCTCGTCACGAACGTGTACGCCGGTGCGGCACGACAGCTCAAGACGTTCAACCCACCGCTGGTGTGGGAGCACGGCGACGCCGCCGACACCTACGCGAAGGGCTACGACGCCCTCCCCGATGTGCCCGAGGTCGACGTCGAGCGGGCCAAGAAGCTGGTCACACAGGCGGATCCGGCCCGGCGCACCCTGAATGTCGCCGTCGCCGCGGGCGACCAGCAGTCGCAGCAGACGCTCACCTTCCTCCAGGCGGGAGCCGAGAAGATCAGCCTCAAGCTGGTCATCAAGCAGCTCCAGCCCACGCAGATGTCGGGCCTGTTCTTCGACCCGTCGCTGCGCGAGGGCCTGGACGCGACGATGGTCCTCGGCTACGTCGAGATCCCCGACCCGCTCTCGTACGCGCAGCTCATGACGTCACCCACGTCACCGTTCAACTGGACCGACTACCGCAACACGAAGGTGACTTCGCTCCTCGGGAGGGCCCAGGCCACCTTGCGGGCCACCGACTCGGCAGCCCTGTTCAACCAGGCGCAGGCGCTGTACACCAAGGATCTTCCGGTGGTGCCGCTCGCGTCCCCGTACGAGCGGCTGTTCCTCAACAAGCGCCTGAGCGGCGCGCCCGCCTCCTTCGCGTACCTCAACATGCCCTGGGCCGCCTACCTCGGCGGTACCGGGAAGGGCACCTCGTGATCGCCCGCTTCGTCGCCCGGCGCGCGGCCGCCCTGGCGGTGACCCTGCTCGTCGCGAGCGTCGCCGTCTACGGCGCGCTGTTCCTCTCCCCCGGCGACCCGGCCACCCTGCTGGTCGGCGGTGGCAAGGAGCCGAGTCCCGGGCTGCTCAAGGAGATCCACCGGCAGTACCACCTGGACGACCCGTTCCTGGAGAGCTACTGGCGCTGGCTGAGCGGCATCGTGCGCGGGGACGCCGGAGAGTCCCTCAGCTATCAGGACTCCGTCACCCATCTGCTGGCCGACCGGGCCGGGAACACGCTGTTCCTCATCGGGTACGCGGCCCTGCTCATCGTCGTCCTCGGTGTCACCGCGGGCACGGTGGCCGCGCTGCGCGGCCGTCTGGCCGACACCACCGTGACGGTGGTCGCCACCACGCTCATGGCCGTCCCCGTGTTCGTCATGGCCACGCTCCTGATCTGGCTCTTCGCCGTACGGCTGGCGTGGCTCCCGGCGTACGGCAGCGGGTCCGGGTTCACCGGGCGGCTCGAACACCTCACGCTGCCGGCCGTCGCGCTCGCCGCCTCCTGGCTCGCGTACGTGGCCCAGGTGACGCGGTCGGCGGTCCGGGCCGAACTCGTCTCCGAGCACGTGCAGACGGCCCGGAGCCGGGGCATCGGGGAACGTCTCGTCATCCGCAAGCACATCCTGCGCAACGCCTCCGCGCCGATCGCCTCGGTCGCCGGAGTGGCCGTCGCGGGGCTGATCGCCGGGAGCGCCATCGTGGAACAGGCCTTCGGTCTCAACGGTGTCGGCGCCCTGCTGGTCCAGAGCGCCGCCCAGCAGGACCTGGCCGTGGTGCAGGCGGTGGCGCTGCTCACGGTGGTGGCGTTCGCCGTGATCAACACCGTGGTGGACGTCGTCACCGCCGCGCTGGACCACCGCGTCCCGTGGGGAGGCGGCCGGTGAGCACCTACCGACTGGCGTCCCTGTCCGGCGGGCGGCTCTCCGCGGGCCGGGTCCGCGCTCTCGCCCGGGGCCGGGGCGTGCTGATCGCCTCCGGGTCCGTCGTCGCCCTCGTGATCCTGGCGGCCGTGTGCGCGCCGCTCCTCGCTCCGTACGATCCGAACGCCGTGGATCCCCTCGCCGTGTCCCAGGGCGGTTCGGCGGCGCACTGGCTCGGCACCGACGACACCGGTCGCGACCTGCTGTCCCGGCTGCTGTACGGGGCGCGGCCGAGCCTCCTGGCGCCCGCCCTCATCACGCTCATCGCGGGCGTCGTCGGCACCGGTCTCGCGGTGTCCGCCGCGTGGCTCGGCGGCTGGTACGACCGGCTCGTGTCCGGCTTCCTCGACCTGGTCTTCGGCTTTCCGGGGCTGGTCCTCGCCGTGGTCGGCGCGGCGGTCTTCGGCGCGGGCCTGGACATCGCCGTGGCCACCCTGTCGCTCGCGTATCTCCCGTATGTCGCCCGCGTCGTGCGCAGTTCCGCGCTGCGCGAGCGGTCCCTCCCCTACGTCTCCGCCCTCGGCATGCTCGGCATGTCGGGACCGCGGATCTGTCTGCGCCATCTGCTGCCCAATCTGCTGCCGCTGGTACTGGTGCAGGCGACCACCTCCTTCGGCTACACGATGCTCGACGTGGCGGCCTTCTCGTTCATCGGCCTCGGCAGCCAACCACCCACCGCCGAATGGGGGTTGACGGTGGCCTCCGGCGCGCCGGGCATCCTCGCCGGACAGCCCGGACAGGCTCTGTACGCGGGTCTGGTCATCGTCGTCTTCGTCATCGCCTGCAATCTGCTCGGCGGCGCACTGTCCCGCCGACTGTTGGGAGAGGACCGATGAACAAGCCGCTGCTGGAGTTCGACGGGCTGCGCGTCACCCTGCCGGTCGACGGTGAACAGCGCGCCGTCATCCACCGCGTGGACCTGTCCGTGCCGACGGGGGGCGCCGTGGGGCTGGTCGGTGAGTCCGGCTCGGGGAAGTCGCTCACCGCGCGGTCGGTGCTGCGCCTGCTGCCGCCCGGCGCCCGGGTCGGGGGCGAGGTCCGCTTCGACGGGGCGTCGGTCACCGCGATGGGCCCGACGGCGCTGCGCGCACTGCGCAGCCGGGAGATCGCGATGATCTTCCAGGACCCCCGGGCGCACATCAATCCCCTGCGTACCGTCGGTGACTTCCTCACCGAGGGGCTGGTCGCCACCCGCGCGGAGCGGCGCGGGAGTGCCGAGGCCAAGGCCGTGGACCTGCTGCGCGAGGTGGGGATCGCGGACGCGTCGCGCCGCCTTCGCCAGCGTCCGGCCGAGCTGTCCGGCGGGCTCCTGCAACGCGTGATGATCGCGGCGGCGCTGCTCGGTGAGCCGCGGCTGCTGCTGGCCGACGAACCGACGACGGCCCTGGACGTCACCACGCAGTCCGAGGTGATGGCGATCATCGACGAGGCGCGCGTGCGGCGGGGCCTGGCCCTGCTGTTCATCACCCACGACCTGGCCCTGGCCACGGCCGTCTGCGACAGCATCGCCGTCATGTACGCGGGCTCGGTGGTCGAACAGGTCCCGGCGGCGCGTCTGCACGACGGCTCCGCACACCCCTACACGCGCGCCCTGCTCGCGTCACGGCCCGATCCCGGGGCGGGCGCGCAGCCGTTGCGGACCATCGGCGGCAGGCCGCTGTCGGGGTTCGAGGTCGGAGCGGGATGCGCCTTCGCGCCCCGCTGCCCGGCCGCGCAGGACGTCTGCGCGAGCGAGCGCCCGCAGTCGCGGCCGGTCGCCTCCGGTTCGGCCGCCTGCCATTTCCCCTCCGTCGCCACGCCACCCGGCAAGGACAGGAGCGCACGCCATGACTGACGACGCCGCACCGCCCGCCCTGGAGGCGGTCGGTCTGCGCAAGACCTTCGGCGACCTCGTCGCGGTCGACGACATCACCGTGACGCTGGCTCGCGGGGCCTCGCTGGCCGTGGTCGGCGAGTCGGGTTCGGGCAAGACCACCACGGCGCGCATGATCGCCGGCCTCGAACCGCTCACCGCGGGCACGCTCCGCCTGGACGGCAGGGTGCCGCCCGGACGCGGGGCCAAGTCGGCCGAGCGCAGACGGTTCGCCCGGTGCGTCCAGATGGTCTTCCAGGACCCGTACGCGTCGCTGGACCGGCATCAGCGGGTGGCGGACAGCATCGGTGAAGTCCTGTCGCTGCACACCGAGTTGAGGGGCGAGGCGCTGCGGCGCCGTACGGCGGAACTGCTCGACCAGGTGGGGCTCGGCGCGCGGCAGGCGCGGTCGCTGCCGCGTTCCCTGTCCGGAGGTCAGCGGCAGCGGGTGGCCATCGCACGTGCCGTGGCGGTCGAGCCGCGGCTGTTGATTCTCGACGAGGCGGTCGCCGCGCTGGACGTGTCCGTGCAGGCGCAGATCATCGCGCTGCTGCGGGAGATCCGCGAACGCTCGGACATCGCCTACCTGTTCATCACCCACGATCTGGGCATCGTCCAGCACCTGTGCGACGACATCGTCGTCATGCACCGGGGCCGCGTCGTCGAGAGCGGCCGCACGCTGTCCGTGCTGGACGCGCCGCGCGATCCGTACACCCGCGCGCTGCTGGACTCGGTGCCCCGCCGGGGCTGGAAGCCCAGCCGCCGTCTCGGTTCCGATACACCGTCCACCACACCGACACCCCTTCTCGACAACGGAGTCACATCATGTCCTTCTCCCCGGCCCTGACCTTTGCGTTCGAGATCCGCGCGCACCTCGAACCGTCCCTGCACATCGGCCATGGCGACGGGGAGGTCACCGAGTTCACGCCGATCGTCGGCGGCACCGTCGACGGTCCGCTGCTGCGCGGCACGGTGCTCGCGGGCGGCGGCGACTGGAGCAGCACGCGCGGCGAGGTCTGCGAGCTCGATGCCCGGTATCTCCTCCGGGCCGAGGACGGAGCCGTGATAGACGTGGTCAACCGCGGCTACTACCGTCCCGCGCCGGACGTGCCGGACCAGTTCGACGGCGACCTCCAGGTCACGCACGCGGGCCACTACTACCGCACGCACCCCGTCTTCCGCACCGACGCTCGCGCCCATCGCTGGCTCGCCGAGACGGTCTTCGTGGGCCTGGCGCGGCCCGAGGGCGACGACGTGGTGGCCATCCGCATGTACGCGCTGCGGTAGCCCAAAGCGGTCGCGCGATCCGTCACGGTAGGACGATCGGGAAGGCGGCGCCCGGCTGTTCGAGGAGCGACTGGAAGGTCGCCAGCACACCGGTGTCGCCGTCCGCCCGGATCGCTCCGCTGTGCACGGCGTCGGTGAAGGACGAATGTCCGGCGAGGATCCGGTCGAGTGTGCCGCGGGCCAGACGGAGGGTGGCCTGCGGCTTCTCGGCGCCGGGCGCGTCCCCCGGCAGTGGGGTGAGCACGCCGTTGCCGAGCAGCAGCGTCCAGGTCTCATCGATGTCCGTGAACTCCCAGCGCAGCAGCAGCCGGTGGGCCACGGCGCGGGGACCGTCCACGCAGACGGTGAGGCTCTCGAAGGCCTGGCGCGCGGAGAGGGCAGCGATCATGTCGACGCTGCCGAGGGAGAACCCGGGGCGCGCCGGTCGCCGTTCGCCGTGCGGGGCGCGCAGTTCCTGGGCGCCGGTGAGGTAGAAGTTGCGCCAGGTGCCGTTCTCCTGGGCGTGCGCGAGCCGCTCGTACGTGGTGGCGAGGAGTTCACGGGCCGCCGCGTTCGTCGGGTCGGCGAAGACCACGTGGTTGACGACCTCGGCGACCCAGCGCAGGTCGCCTTCCTCGTACGAGGTCCTCGCCCGGGTGAGGACGGCGTCGGCGCCGCCCATGTACGCCACGTACCGCTCGGCCTGCTGGACCGGCGGGTGCTGCCAGAGGTGGGCGGGGTTGCCGTCGAACCAGCCCATGTAGCGCTGGTAGACGGCCTTGACGTTGTGGCTCAGCGAGCCGTAGTAGCCGCGCACGCTCCAGGCGCGGCCCAACTCGCCCGGGAAAGCGGTCAGTTCCTCGGCGATCTCCGGGCCGGTCAGGCCGCGGTTCATCAGCCGGACGGTCTGGTCGTGGAGGTACGCGTAGGCGTCGCGCTGCTCGGTGAGGACGCGGTGGACGCGGTCGCGTCCCCAGGTGGGCCAGTGGTGGGAGCCGATGAGGACCTCGGCGTCCTCGAAGAGGCGCATCGACTCGGTGAGGGAGGCTGCCCAGGCGTGGGCGTCGCGGACGAGCGCTCCGCGGAGGGTGAGCACGTTGTGCAGGGTGTGGGTGGCGTTCTCCGCGATCAGCAGGACCTCGTGGTCGGGGAGCGCCAGGTTCATCTCGCTCGGTGCCTCGGTGTCGGGGGTGAGCTGGAAGACGAACCGCACGCCGTCGAGCGTCTCCTCCTGTCCGGTGGCCGACACGGTGAGGGTGGGCGGGATCAGTCCGAAGGTGCCGTGGGACATGCCCTGGGCCAGTCCGAAACCGACCATGCCCTCGGGTCCCGCGGGCAGTCGGGCGCCGTACATGTAGGAGGCGCGGCGGCGCATGGCCGGGCCGGCGAAGACGTTCTCGCTGACCGCGTGCTCCATGAAGCCCTCGGGCGCGACCACGGGGCACTCCCCCGCTGCGACCGTCCGGGGGTCGGTGACGCCGTGCACGCCTCCGAAGTGGTCGCCATGGCTGTGGGTGTAGATCACGGCTCTGACGGGGCGGTCGCCTCGGTTGCGCCGGTAGAGCTCCATGGCGGTCTCGGCCGGCTCCCGTGAGCAGAGCGGATCGATCACCACCACTCCGGTGTCGCCCTCGATCAGGGTCATGTTGGAGCCGTCCAGGCCACGGACCTGGTAGACGCCGGGAACGACCTCGAAGAGGCCCTGCTCGCTGTTGAGTCGTCCGATCCGCCAGAGGCTCGGGTGGACGGTGTCCGGGCAGTCCTGTGCCAGGAAGGCCCAGCGGTCGTTGTCCCAGACGGTACGGCCGCGGCTGTCTCGGATCACGCAGGGTTCGAGCCGGTCGACCAGGCCGCGTGTCGCGTCGGCGAAGTCGGTGCGGTCGTGCGGGTCGGGCCCCGTCGGATCCAGGTCCGCCGTGTTCATGGATGTCCTTCCGCCGGGGCCGCGACCGGGGTCGCGGCCGCCTGTGCGTCGTGGGTCAGCGGAGTGCGGCCGTACCTCGGTCGGCCGGGCGGGCGTAGAGGGCCTCGATCTCCTTGGCGTACTTCTCGGTGACGACCTTGCGCCGCACCTTCATCGTGGCCGTCAGCTCATCTCCGTTGGCCTCCCAGAAGACGGGGAGGACGGTGAAGCCGCGGACCTGCTCGACGCGGGCGAGCCGGGCGTTGCCCTTGGTGACGCCCTCCTCCACGGCGGCCAGGATCTCCGGGTGCGAGGCGAGGGCGTCCGGGCCGGTGTCGCCGAGGCCGAGTGCGGCGGCGAAGGCGCGCGCCTCGTCGGGGTCGAGGGTGATCAGGGCGGTCACGTGCGGGCGGGTGTCGCCGATGGCGACGATGGAGCCGATCAGCGGGCACTCCAACTTGACGGAGTTCTCGATGTGGGACGGCGCCATGTTCTTGCCGGACGAGTTGATGATCACGTCCTTCTTGCGGTCGACGATGCGGACGTAGCCGTCGGCGTCGATGGTGGCGACGTCTCCGGTGTGCAGCCAGCCGTCGGCGTCGACGGCCTCGGCCGTCTTCTCCGGTTCGCCCCGGTAGCCGCGCATCACGCCGGGGCTGCGCAGCAGCAGTTCGCCGTCGGCGGCGAGGGTGACCTCGACGCCGTGCCGGGCCTGGCCGACGGTTCCGGGGCGCCGCCTGCCGGGCATGTTGGCCAGTCCCGCCGCCGCGGTCTCGGTCATGCCCCACACCTCGCAGAGCGGCACGCCGAGGGCCATGAAGAACTCCAGGGCCTCGGGGGCGATCGGCGCTCCGCCGGACGTGGTCACCCACATCCGGTCGAGGCCGAACTCCTCGCGCAGCGGCCGGAGCACCTGCTCGTCGGCGAGCGCGAGCTGCTTCGTCTCGGCCGGGGACAGGGTGGTGCCGGCCACCTCGGCGCGGGCGGCGGCGGTGCCGAGGCGGAAGGCGTCCTCGAACGCGGTCCTGGCCTGTCCGGCACGGGCCGCGAGGGCCTGCTCGATCTGGGCCTTGATCTTGTACCAGATCATGGGCACGCCCATGAAGCCGGTGGGGTGCACGTCCCGCAGGACCTGGATCACGGTCTTGCCGTCGCGGACGGTCGTGGTGGTGGACCCCGTCGCGATGGGGCCGTAGTGGGCCGACCAGCGGTTGGCGAGGTTGGCGTCCGGCAGGTACGAGACCATGTGGCCGCGCAGGTCGGCGCCGCCCGTGATCTCGGTCTGCGAGGTCATGTTGCTGCCCAGCGAGAAGAGCACGTTGCCGTGGGTCAGCTCGACGCCCTTGGGGGCGCCGGTGGTGCCCGAGGTGAAGATGAGGGTGAGCAGGTCGTCGCGGGTGACCGCACGCCAGGTTATGTCGAAGTCGAAGCCCGCCGGTTCCCGCGCTTCGAGGGCGGCGAGGCCGATGACACCGTCCGCCTCGGCGTCGACGCAGACGACGGTGGCGGTCCCGGCCTGCCGGCCGGCCTCGCGGACCCGGTCGAGGAATTGCTCCTCGCAGACGACCACGTCGTTCTCCGCCACGGAGAACAGGTACGCGATCTGGTCGGCCGGGTAGGTGTTGTAGACCGAGTACGACGCGGCGCCGAGGTGCATCACGGCGGCGTCGACGAGGTGGAACTCGGGGCGGTTGGTGAGCATGAGCGCGACGGTGCTGCCGCGGCCCACGCCGAGCGAGGCGAGACCGGCCGCGATGCGGCGGACCCGCTGTTCGTACTGGTGCCAGGTGAGGGTCACCGTGCCGTCCGACGAGCGCAGGGCGATCTCGTCGGGGACGGCGGCGGCGGTGGCCTGGAAGACATGGCAGAGGCTCGCGGCCTCTGCCACCTGTCCGGGCGACATCATGTCGGACACGTTCGGCCTTTCTTGCGTTTCTCCGGGAGCCTGACGCCGGCTCAGGCGGTGGCTTCCGTCAGCGCCTTGGCCGCTTTGGCTGCCTTGGCCTCCGCGTGGGCCGCGCGGAAGACGTCGACCGCGCGCTGGTGGTCGCCCGAGGCGAAGCACTCCTTCTCGGTGGCGAGGGCCGCGTCAAGGGTGAGGTGGGCGGTGTCGAGCCAGATGCGGTTCAGAGCCTGCTTGGTGCCCTGGATGGCGCGCACCGTGCCGCCGGCCAGGCGGGCGGCGAGGGCCTGCGCCTCGTCGAGGAGCTGCTCGGGCTCGACGACGCGGTTGACGAGTCCGATCCGCTCCGCCTCGGCGGCGCCGAGCTTGTCGCCGGTGAGCAGGTACTCCTTGGCGCGCGCCATGCCGACCAGCCAGGGCCAGGCGATCAGGCCGCCGTCGCCGGCGACGACGCCGACCGTCACGTGCGGGTCGGAGATCACCGCGGTGCGCGACATGAGCGTGATGTCGCAGAGCAGCGCGAGGGTGGCACCGAGGCCGACGGCGGGCCCGTTGATGGCCGCGATGACCGGCTGAGGGACCTCCAGCAGATCAGTGATGATCTTGCGGGCGTCCTTGAAGAAGGCGTCGAGCACCGGACCGGCGCCGGGGCGGGGGCCCTTGAGGACGTTGCCGCCCGCGGAGAACGCCTTGCCCCGGCCGGTCAGCACCACGGCCCGGACCTCGTCGTCCTTGCGGATCTCCGCGAAGACCCGGGCCAGTTCGCTGTGCAGGGGAATGTGGATCGCGTTGTAGTCGTCGGGGCGGTTGAGTTCCACCGTGAGCACGTGTCCGTCACGGTGGAAGGCCAGGTGCTCGTAGTCGGAGTAGCGCTCGGTGCTGTTCATGCGTCCTCTTCCAGGGAACCGAGCCAAGCCGCGCCCTCACGGAACGAGATCGAATCCAGAATGTTTACTATCGAATCTCGGTGAACTTAAGCGGCATCACGGCTTGACTGAGCGTGCTTCAGCTTCACCTTAGACCCTAATCACCGTTAACCTAGGCGTCAACGGCCGACGGGGAGGCGGCAGCGAAGGACACGACGTCACGCTCCGGCCGCACCAGCCGCACCGCGATCAGCCCCGCGACCAGCAGGAGGAGCCCGAGACCGGCGAAGCCCAGCCGGTAGCCGTCGAACGGATTCGCCGCGCTGTTCACCAGGTCACCGAGGACCAGGGGCGCCAGGACACCGCCCATGCTGTAGCAGCTGACCATCACGCCGATGACCGTGCCGCGCTGGCGGGCCGGGGTGACGTCCGAGACGAGCGCCCAGGCCACACCCTGCGCGCCCACGCACAGGGACGTGCCGACGACGAGGAAGAAGATCTGCACCGGACCGCGGCCGAGCGACGGCCAGAACATCGTGCACAACCCGGCCGTCGCGACGAGGACGCAGGACAGCACGCCGCGCGAGGCCCTGACGCCCGCTCCCCGCTTGGTCAGGGCGCGGGAGACGGCCCCGAAGAGGATCATCAGGACGCCGCCGCTGCCGTAGGTCAGCGCCACCAGCCACCCGGTGGTCGTCGCGTCGTACCCCAGGCCCTGGCGCAGGACCAGCGGCAGCCAGCTGATCTTGACCGCGACGCTCGCGTAGGTGGCGAAGAAGAGGACGGTGAGCCCGATGACGGTGCCGGAGGTGAGCAGACGGCGGTAGGGGACGTGCTCCGGCAGTTCGGCGAAGGTCGATCCCGAGTGCCCGACCCGCTCGGGACCGTCGCGGCCGACGAGCAACCAGACGACGACCCAGACCAGGCCCGCGGCGGCCGTGACGGCGAACGCCGCGTGCCAGTCGAAGCGCGCGACCACGGCGGTGATCACCGGGGCGGCGACGAGGGGGCCGAACGAGGCGCCCGCGACGACGAAGGAGGTGGGCAGCGTGCGCCGTTCGGCGGGGAACCAGCTGTGCGCGACACCGAGGGCTATGGCGGCCGAGGGGCCTTCGGCGAACCCGAGGAGCATCCGGCTGACCAGCAGCACGGTAAAGCTTGCGCTCCAGACCATCGGGAGCAGGCAGAGCACCCAGAGCAGTGCGACGCCGCCCAGCAGCCAGCGGGCGGGGACCCGGCCGATGAGGAAGCTGCCCGCGACGGCGCCCACCGCGTAGAGCCAGAAGAACCCGCTCTGCACGACGCCGAACTCGCCCGCGTCGATGTGGAGATCGTGGAGCAGGTCGACGCCGACGAGACCGACGACGGCCTTGTCGGCGTAGTTGAGAAGCATGAAGGCGAGGAGCGCCGCCACCATGAGCCAGGCCCGGCGGCGGGGCCGCGCGGGCGCGGTGCCGGTGGGGGCGGGCGGGGACAGGGGCAGGGAGTCGGCAGCCATGAGCGACCTTCTTCACAGGAGGGATGCGTGGGCCGGACGCGCCCACACGGGATCCGCGGCCGCGGTCCTCGCTGAGACGCGCGTCACAGACCCGGCCGCCGCACACGCAGTGAACCACCGCACGCACGGCGAGACAAGACCTCTGCCTACCGACCACTAACTTGTGAAGGGCTGGGCTGATGAAAGACGTCGAAAGCATCCGATCAGCCGGTCACTTGACGGTTCATCCGGTACATACGGCGACGGGCCCGGCCTTCGTGAGAAGGCCGGGCCCGTCGCACATTCGTCGAGGTGTCAGTCCTCGGCAGGGACATCCGCCGGGAGGCCGAGCACGGTGCGCCCCAGGGCGACGATCTCCCGGCGGAGTGCCCGACGCGTCCAGAGCTCGTCACCCTGGCTGAGCGTGGTGACGACGGTGTGCGCCGTGTGAGTCAGCAACTCGGCTTCCGCGGAGGACAGTTCGGGCCGGTGGCCGGAGACGAGCGCCGTCCATTCGGTGACGTAGTCGTGCTGCATCCGACGGACGGACTGCCGTTCCTCGGCCGGTACGTTGACGATCTCGTGGAGCAGCGCCCGCATGGCGTCGCCGTGCTGGATGCTGATCCGCACGAAGGAGTGCAGGGCTCCGTCGAGCGCCTGGCCGGGCTCCTCGGCGTACTCGAGGGCCGCCGAGAGGTCGAAGAGCATCGCCTCCAGGCAGCGGGTCAGTGCCGCGACGAGGATCGCGGACTTCCCGGCGAAGTGGTGGTACAGGCTGGGGCCCGCCATACCGCCCGCGGCGGCGGCGATGTCCTCCATGCCGACCGCCTCGTAACCCCGTTCGGCGAAGAGCCGGGTGGCGACGGCGAGGACCGCCTCGCGGCGCGAGACCGGCAGCAGCCGGCCGCGCGGCACGGACCGTCTGCGGGCCTCGGCGGCATCGGCGTCCGCGTCGGCGGTGAGCCCGCGGAACTCGCTCAGGACCACCGCGAGATCCGTCATCAGCCGCCGGGCGCGGGCCGGTTCGACCTTCCCCGCGTGCTGGCTCATGGTGGCGAAGACGGCGATGACCGCGCGCAGCAGCAGCTCGACGCCGCCGGCCGTCAGGTCGGGGCGGGCGGCGGCCATCGCGGTGCGCAGGGGCTCTATGGTCGCGATGTAGCGGGTGCGCAGCTCCTGGCGCTGCTCCGGCGGCAGGTGCGCCAGTTCCCGCTCCCAGAGCACGCCGGTGTGCCGGCGCTCCAGCATCGCCCCGGCGACCGCGTCGAGCATCTCGCGCAGATCGCCGTACTCGCCCTGGAAGGGCTGGGTGTTCTTGTCGATCGCGTCGACCAGCGTGGCGTGCAGCAGTTCCTGCTTGCCCCGGAAGTGCCGGTACACGGCGGGGCCGGAGATGCCGACCGCCTCGGCGATGTCGGAGATGCCGACGTTGTGGAATCCGGACGCGCGGAACTGCTCGGAGGCGGCAGCGACGATCTGCTGCTTCCGGTCCCGGGGGCGTGTGCTCCTCGGCCGGGCTTCGGTCATCAGGCTGGCATCTCCACTGTTCAGTTCCCGGATCGGCAGCTCGATGGTAACGGCCCGGCCTGACACCGGGTCCGTCGGCCGGGCCGCGACCCCGGCCATGTCAGCGGTACAGCGGCAGGATGTGTCCGGACATGAACTGCGACTCCGGGGTGGCCAGGTAGCGGACGGCGCGGGCCACGTCCGCCTCGGTGCCGACGCTCGCCATCAGCTGCTCGGCGCGCTGGGCGTCGCGCTCCCCGATCTCGCGGGCCCGCATCCGCAGCCGGCCCGTCGCGATGGGGCCGGGCGCGACGCAGTTGGCGCGGACCCCGCGCGGGGCGAGGTCGGCGGCCAGGTAGCGGGTGTAGTGCATGACGGCCGCCTTGCTGACGCCGTAGTGCGTGTACGTGCCCGTGTCGTTGGGCTTGACCCCGGTCACGGAGCCCATGGTGACGATGGCGGGCCGGTCGGCGTCGAGCAGGGCGGGCAGCGCGGCCTGCACCGTGGTGATGGTGCCGAAGAGGTTGCGGCGCATGACCTCGTCGAGCTGCTCCAGATCGACGGCCGAACCGCGGTTCCCGTCCAGCGGTCCCGAGCCGCCGCCCGCGTTGCAGACGACGGCGTTCAGCCCGCCCCACTCCTCGGTGACGCGTGCCACGACCTCCTCCATGGCAGCCGCGTCCGTGGTCGACGCCTCCGTGGACAGGACCCGGGCGCCCGCCGCCTCCAGTTCGCTCATGACCGTCCGCGTCTGGTCGTCGTCGTAGGCGCGGAAGCCGTCGAAGTCGACGTCGACGACGGCCACGTCGTGCCCGGCGTGCGCAAGTTCCAGGGCGACGGCCCGGCCGATGCCGCGTGCGGCACCGGTCACGAGGGCCGTCCGCCTGCTGCTGTGCGATTCCTGCATGGTGGTCTCCCGAAGCGTGGTGGGTCTCGGAGTTCATGGGATGGCGGGGGCCGGTCCGCGGGCCGGAGCCGCCGGGGGTGCGTCAGCGCACGACGCCGTCCTCGCGCAGGCGGGCGACGGCCTCCGGTGCGTAGCCGGCCTGGGCGAGCACCTCGTCGGTGTGCGCGCCGACGACGGGTGCGGGTTCCGGACGGGCGGCGGGCGTGCCCGAGAAGCGGGGTACGGGGGCGGGTTCGACTCCGCCGTCCGCACCCGCGAGGAAGGTCCCCCGGGCGGCGTTGTGGGGGTGGTCCGGTGCCTCGGTCAGGGACAGGACCGGGCTCACGCAGGCGCCGCGGCCTTCGAAGGTCCGCGCCCACGCGTCGCGGTCCCGGCCCGCGAACACGGCGGTGAGCCTCTCGCGCATGGCGGGCCAGGCGGCCCGGTCGTACTGGTGGGTGAAGGCGGGCTCGTCCTGGAGTCCGAGGGTGTCCACCAGCGCGGCGTAGGAGCGCCGGTCGCCGATGCCGAGGGCGACATGGCGATCGTCCGCGCAGCGGTAGACCCCGTACCAGGGGCAGCCGCCGTCGATGGTGTTGGACGCCCGCTCGTCCTTCCAGCGGCCCTGGGCGAGGAAGCCGTGGACCATGGCGAGGAGGGAGGCGGAGCCGTCGGACATGGCGGTGTCGACCACCTGGCCGCGGCCGGTGACGCCCGCGCTGACCAGCGCGCTCACGACGCCGAAGGCCAGGAGCAGGCCCCCGCCGCCCATGTCGCCGAGGAGGTTCAGCGGGATCACCGGTTCCTCGCGCGTCCCGATCGCGTGCAGCGCGCCGGTGAGGGCGATGAAGTTGATGTCGTGTCCGGGCTCCTGGGCCAGCGGCCCGTCCTGGCCCCAGCCGGTCATCCGGCCGTAGACCAGCGCCGGATTGCGGGCGAGGAGCGCCTCGGGCCCCACGCCGAGCCGTTCGGCCACGCCGGGGCGGAAGCCCTCGATCACGATGTCCGTGTCGGCGGCCAGCGCCAGCACGATGGCCGTGCTCTCCGGGTGCTTGAGGTCGAGGGTGAGGGAGCGCCGGCCGCGGTGCAGGACCGGCGCGGGGTTGGCGATCCCGGCCTCCTCGGGCCGGTCGACGCGGATGACGTCCGCGCCGAGGTCGCCGAGGAGCATGCCCGCGTACGGGGCGGGGCCGATGCCGCCGAGTTCCAGCACGCGGATTCCGGCCAGCGGGCCGTTGGTGTCGAGCCCCGACGGGGGCAGGGAGTTCATTGCGGCGATTCCTCGTTCCATGGGGTCCGGCCCCGCGCCCGGCCGTCGCGGCCGTCGGCGGGGCCGGTGGTCAGGCGTCCGTGCCGAAGCGGGGCGCGCGCTTCTCGACGAACGCGAGACGTGCCTCCTCGGCGTCGGGCGACGCGGCGCACCAGGCGTACGTCTCGGCCTCCAGCGGCAGGTAGTCGCCGAGCGAGAGGGTCTGGGCGGCCAGCAGGTTGCGGCGGGTGCGGGCGACGGCGTGCGGCGAGAAGGACGCGAGCTGCTCGGCGGTCTCCCTGACCTTCGCGGAGAGCTCCTCCGGGGGCAGCACCGCGTTGACCAGCCCCCGGTCGGCGATCTCCTGGCCGCGCAACTTCGGTGAGAGCAGCATCAGTTCCCTGGCCTTCGTCGGGCCGACCAGGCGGGTGAGGTGCCAGGACGCCCCGAGGTCGCCGGCGAAGGCGACCTTGACGAACGCGGTGCTGAGCACGGCGGTCGTGTCGGCGTACCGGAAGTCGCAGCCGAGCGCGAAGGACAGGTGGGCGCCGGCGATGCCGCCGCGCATCTCCGCGATGGTCGGCGTGTTCATGTCGTACATGAAGTGGACGAGGCGGGTGTAGTGCAGCAGCGAGGTGCGGCCCTGGAGGTGGTCGCCCGGCGGGTACGGGGGCGGCGCGGTGTCGGAGTTGTCCCGGCCGACGCCCCAGTGGGCGCCGGTGCTCGTGAGAACGACGGCGCGCACGGCCGGGTCGTTCTCGGCGCGTTCGAGGCCGTCGAGCAGGCCGTCGGCCATCTCGATGGTGAAGGAGTTGCGGCGCTCGGGACGGTTCATCGCGAGGGTGGCGACGCCGTCGGCGACCGTGAAAATGACGGTGTCCGTCATGACGTGTCTCTCTGCTCGGAAGGCAAGACAGGCAGGGCAGGCGAGGGCGGAGAAGGAAGGCCCTGGTCAGCCGTGCGCGGTGGCGGCCTCGACGGGCCACGGGGCGCGCTCGACGACCTGAGCGCGCAGGGTGCGGGCCTCGCGCGGCATGTTCCAGGTCACGGCGGCGGTGATCCGGCCGTGCCGGCCGTAGACGGCGGCGAAGGGGCCCTCGTCCGGGTCGCCCGCGACCACGGTGAAGTCGGCGTCCGCGGAAGGGTGGCCGTAGGCCTGGATCTTGACGTCGTACTGGTCGGTCCAGAAGTACGGCACGGGGGCGAACGGCTGCCCTTGGCCGAGCAGGGTGCGGGCGGCCGCCATGCCCTGCTCGGTGGCGTTCATACGGTGCTCCACGCGCATCCGGCCGTGGTCGGGGTGGAGCCAGGAGGCGACGTCGCCGGCCGCGACGACACCGGGCGCGGCTTCGCAGAACGCGTCGCAGAGCAGTCCGTCGCCGACCGGCAGACCGCTGTCGCGCAGCCAGTCGACGGCGGGCAGCGATCCGATCGCGACGAGGACGACCTGGGCCGGGACCTCGGTGCCGTCGTCCAGGCGTACCCCGGCGACGCGGCCGCCCTCCTCGGTGAAGCCAACGACGCCGGTGGCGCAGCGCACCCGGACGCCGCGGGCGGTGTGCAGGGCGGCCACCCGGGCGGCGACCGCGCTGCCCAGCTGCCGCACCATCGGCGCGCTGAGCGGGTCCACGAGCGTGACGGAGCAGCCGAGTTCACGGGCGACGGCGGCGGCCTCGGCGCCGAGGAACCCGGCGCCGACCACGACCACCGAGGGGCGGGGCGCAGGGCGTCGCGGAGCGCCAGGGCGTCCTCCACGTCGCGCAGGACGTGGACGCCTTCGAGTCCGTCGCCGAAGGGCAGGCGGCGCGGTCGGACGCCGGTGGCGACGACCAGACCGTCGTACGGGATCCGGTCACCGCCGTCCAGCGTGACGGTGCGTGCGGCGACGTCGACGCCGGTGGCCCTGCGGCCGAGCAGCCACTCGGCGTCGAGTCCGTCGAGCGTCCGCGCGGGGCGCAGCGCGAGCCGCTCGGGCTCCCACTCCCCCTTGAGGACCTGCTTGGACAGCGGCGGCCGGTCGTACGGCGCGTGCGGTTCCTCGCCGACGACGGTGAGGTGGCCGGTGTAGCCCTCGCGGCGCAGCGTCTCCGCGGCGGTCAGTCCGGCGGCGGAGGCGCCGACCACGACGACCCGCGAGAGGGTCATCGCTCGTCCACCTCGATGGCGAGGGCGGGGCAGAGCAGCGCCGCTTCGCGGACGGACGCGTGCAGGTCGGGGCCGGGGTTCTCGACGAGCAGGAAGGCGACGCCGTCCTCGTCACGCTGGTCGAAGACGTCGGGCGAGGCGACCACGCACTGCCCGCCGCCCACGCATTTGGCCTCGTCGATGTGGATCTTCATGGATCGGGGTCCTCTCGGTGTTACCAGGTCACCAGGAGCGAATGGGCTCCGTAGATCGACATGTCGTTCTTGAAATCGATGTCGCCGAGCGGCTGGGCGAGGGCCAGCGTGGGGATGCGGCGGAAGAGGGTGCTGAAGACGACCTGGAGCTCCACGCGGGCCAGTTGCTGTCCCAGGCACTGGTGGACGCCGAAGCTGAAGGCGAGGTGGTGGCGGGCGGGGCGGGTGACGTCCAGGTCGTCCGCGGGGAGCGTCGTCCCGGTCTCGAACGCCCGCGGGTCGCGGTTGCCGGTGTCGATCGCGCAGACGATGCCCTCGCCCTTGCGGATGAGCTGCCCGCCGATCTCCATGTCCTCGCCGGCGACCCGGCGCAGGCCGCTGTGGACGACGGTGAGGTAGCGCAGGAGTTCCTCGACGGTGCTCGCGATCAGCGCCGGGTCGTCGGCGTGGGTCCGTACCTTCTCCAACTGGTCCGGGTGGCTGAGGAGGGCCGCCGTGCCCAGGGCGATCATGTTCGCCGAGGTCTCGTGGCCCGCGGTGAGGAGCAGCAGCGCCATCTTCGCGAGCTCGTCACGGGTGCGGACACCGGTCTTGAGCTGTTCCTGGGCCAGTCGGCTGAGCAGGTCGTCGGCGGGGTCGGTGACCTTCTCGTCGAGCAGGCCGCCCAGCAGGTCGAGCAGCCGGTCGGTGGCGGCGACGGTGTCCTGCGGGGTCGAGGCCCGGTCGACGAACGCCTTGGTGAGGTGGTGGAAGTCGTCCTGCGCGCTGAACGGGACGCCGAGCAGCTCGCAGATCATCAGGGAGGGCACGGGCAGGGCGAACGCCTCGACCAGGTCGACCGGATTCGGCCCGGCCAGCATCGAGTCGATCAGCTGGTCGGTGATCTCCTGGATGTGGTCGCGCAGCGCCTGCATCCGGCGGGCGGTGAAGTCGCGGGCGAGGACCCGGCGGGGCTCGTCGTGCTCGACCGGGCCGTCGCTGGTGAAGAAGGACTTGGCGCGCTTCCTGCGGGCCTGGATCGCCGCGGACTGGTGCGGGTAGGCCGGGTTGTCCGTGTCCGAGCTGATCGCCGGGTGGCTGAGCACGGCACGGATGTCCTCGTGCCGGGTGACCAGCCAGGGCTCGCTGCCGTCCCAGATACGGACCCGGGTGACCGGCGCGGCGGCCTGCAGGTCGAGGAGCGGGGGCGGGGGGTCGAAGGGGCAGCGGGCCGCTCGTTCCATCGGGAACGCGGGGGCTGCGGGGGTATCGGCCATGGGATCTCCCTGGAGTAACGAGCGGAGCGGCTCTGCCCCCTCGATCACTGCTTCGACTCAAACCATAGTTAACTTAGAGACGCCAATGTCAAGCCCTACCGCATCACATGAAGTGGCAACTGTTCGCTGATCCCTAATCGCGGATCACATGAAATCGGCCGCCGAACGCGCCCCGATCGCCGCGAAGCCTTGACGCGACTCGGACCAAGGGTCGAAAGTTAACGGTGATTAGACAATCATAGGGAGGTCTCATGGGCCGCAGAGTGCTGGTGGCGGGCGTCGGCATGGTGCCGTTCGCCAAGCCCAGTGCCGCCAAGACGTACGACGACATGGGGGCAGGGGCCGTCAAGGCGGCCCTCGACGACGCCGCCCTGCCGTACGCCGGGATCCAACAGGTGTACGCCGGCTATGTGTATGGCGATTCGACCTGTGGGCAGCGCGTGGTCTACCGGTTCGGGCAGACCCGGGTCCCGGTGCTGAACGTCAACAACAACTGCGCCTCGGGCTCCTCCGCGCTGTGGCTCGCCCGCCAGGCGGTCGAGAGCGGCGCCGTGGAGTGCGCGCTCGCGGTCGGCTTCGAGCAGATGCCGCCGGGCGCGCTGGGCGCCAAGTGGGCCGACCGCCCGACCCCGTTGACCGACTTCGCCGCCGCCCTCCACGACATCTACGCCGTCGATCCCGACCTGCCGATGACCCCGCAGTACTTCGCCGCCGCCGGTGTCGAGTACATGGAGAAGTACGGCATGGCACCGGAGACCTTCGCGAAGGTGTCGGTGAAGGCGCGCACGCACGCGGCGAACAACCCGTACGCGGTCTTCCGCGACCCGATCACCCTCGACGACGTGCTCGGCTCGCCGAGGGTCGCCGGTCCGCTGACCCGGTTGCAGTGCTGCCCACCCACCTGCGGCGCCGCCGCGGCGATCGTCTGCTCGGAGGAGTTCGCCCGCGCCCACGGCCTGAACCCCAAGGTCGCCATCGCCGCCCAGACCCTCCAGTCGGACGCGGAGGGACTCTTCGACCGGCGCAGCGCGATGTCGCTGGTCGGTTCGGACGTGACCCGGGCGGCGGCGACGGAGGTCTACGAGAAGGCCGGCGTCGACCCGCGCGACATCAAGGTCGTCGAACTGCACGACTGCTTCACCGTCAACGAGGTCCTCACCTACGAGGGCCTGGGCCTGTGCGAGGAGGGCGGCGCCGAGAAGTTCATCCTCGACGGCGACCACACGTACGGCGGGCGCGTCGTCACCAATCCCTCGGGCGGGCTGCTCTCCAAGGGCCATCCGCTCGGCGCCACCGGCCTCGCGCAGACCGCCGAGATCACCTGGCAGCTGCGCGGCGAGGCCGGTGCCCGTCAGGTCGAGAACGTCACCCTCGGCCTCCAGCACAACCTCGGCCTCGGCACCGCCGGCGTCGTCACCCTCTTCGAGAAGGTCTCCTGACCCATGCCCATCGACCCCGCCGTCATCGGCACCAGGACCCCGGCGTTCTCCACCGTCGCCGAACGCGGCAGGCTCCGCTTCTTCGCCGACGCCACCGGGCAGCACGACCCGGTCTACAGCGACGTGGCCGCGGCCGAGGCGGCCGGCCACCGCGACCTGCCGATACCGCCGACCTTCCTCTTCTGCCTGGAGATGGACGACCCCGACCGGGGCTCCTTCCTCACCGGGCTGGGCATCGACGTACGCACGATCCTGCACGGGGGCCAGCGGTTCGACTTCCACGCGCAGGCGTACGCCGGGGACACCCTGACCTTCACCACCGAGGTCAAGGACGTGTACGCGAAGAAGGGCGGCGCGCTGGAGTTCATCGTCCGCGCCACCCACGTCACCCGGGGCGACACGCCGATCGCGACCCTGACCAGCACCATCGTCGTGCGCGACCCGAAGGCGGGCCAGTGATGACCACCCTGACGCAGGGCGACAGGCTCACCCTCGAATGCCCGCGGATCACCCGTACCGCGCTCGCGCTGTACGCGGGCGCCTCGGGCGACCACAACCCCGTGCACATCGATCTCGACGCCTGCCGGGCCGTCGGCATCGACGACGTCTTCGCCCACGGCATGCTCTCGATGGCGTACCTGGGCCGCCTGTTGACCGACGCGGTGCCGCAGGAGCGGATCGCCTCGTACGAGGTGCGCTTCACATCGATCACCCCGGTCAACTCCACCCCCACCTGCACCGGCACGGTCACCCGGGTCGAGGACGGCCTCGCCCACCTCGACCTCATCGTGTCCCTGCCCGACGGCACCGTGACCCTCCGGGGCTCCGCCGTCCTCACCACCGACTGAGAAGGAACCACCAGCATGGGAACCCTGGACGGCAAGGTCGCCCTCGTCTCCGGATCCGGCCGCGGCATCGGCCGCGAAGTCGCCCTCAAGCTCGCCTCCGAAGGCGCGGCGGTCGTCATCAACGACCTCGACAAGGAGCCCGCCGAGGAGACCGTCGCGGACATCGTCGCCGCCGGCGGCAAGGCCGTCGCGTGCGTCGGCTCGGTCGTCGACGAGGACTTCGCCGAGCGGTTCGTGCACACCGCCGTCGACTCCTTCGGCGGGCTCGACATCATCGTCAACAACGCCGGATACACCTGGGACACCGTCATCCAGAAGATGTCGGACGAGCAGTGGGACGCGATCCTCGACGTGCACCTCAAGGCGCCGTTCCGGATCCTGCGCGCCGCGCAGCCGTACATCAAGGCGAACCCGACCGACCACCACCGCAAGGTCGTCAACATCTCGTCGGTCTCGGGCGTCTACGGCAACCCGGGGCAGATCAACTACGCCTCGGCCAAGGCGGGCGTCATCGGTCTGACCAAGACCATGGCCAAGGAGTGGGGCCGCTACAAGGTCAACGTCAACGCGGTGGCCTTCGGCTTCATCCTGACCCGGATGACCGAGGCCGTCGCGACGGACGGGGACACCACGGTCGAGATCGAGGGCCGCCGCATCAAGGTGGGCGTCAGCCAGGCGGTGATGGACTCGGTCAAGCGCACCAACCCGCTGGGCCGGCCGGGCACCCCGTCCGAGGCGGCCGGCGCGGTCTACCTGTTCTGCACCCAGGACTCGAACTACGTCTCCGGACAGGTGCTGACGGTCGACGCGGGCAGCCGCTGACACCGGGACCCCCGAACCCCGAAGGCCCGCCCCCTCGTCGAGGGGGCGGGCCTTCGGTATGTGTACGTGTACGCGTCTGTCAGCGTGGGCCCGGTCGCGGGGCGAGACCGATCCGGTCGCGGAAGACGGACCGCGGCCCGGTGTAACGGCCGAGGACCTCCCGGGTCGCCCCGTCCATGGGCCACGGCCGGCCGGTGTCGGACGCCAGCAGGACGGCGCCGGACTCCGCGACGACGGCGGGATCGTCGTGCCCGTCCTCATGGACCGCGGCGGCCAGTGCCAGGCTGCTGCTGCCCAGCACGGGGATCCACAGCCGCACCCGGAGCGACCGGACCGGGGGCCGGACCTCCCGGCGGTACTCGACCAGGTGCTGGCCGATGACCAGCCGGGCACGGCCGCCGAGCACCTCCAGAATGCCGCCCCCGTGCCCCGAGGGGCCGGGTCCGAGCAACCGGCTGCGCGCCTCGTCGAGCAGGCGCAGGTGGGCGACGTTGTTCACGTGTCCGTCGGGGCCGAGGTCGCAGACCCGGACGTCCAGACGGACGACGAGTTCGGTGGGCGCCGGCCCGCTCACCGGTGGGCGGACGCCTGGGCCGGCACGGTCCTCGCCGTCCGGCAGGTCGTCGGAAACCAGCGGGTCGGTGACGTTCGGTACGGGCATGACACCACCTCGTTCCGTGGAGAGGGTCCTGGACCTACAGGCCCATGTCCTTGGCGATGATCGTCTTCATGACCTCGCTGGTGCCGCCATAGATGCGGGACACCCGGGTGTCCGCGTAGTGGCGGGCGATGGGGTATTCGGTCATGTAGCCGTATCCGCCGTGCAGTTGGAGGCACTTGTCGATGACCCGGCCGGCGACCTCGGTGCAGAACAGTTTGATCCGCGCGGCGTCGGCGGGCGTCAGTTCGCGGGCGTCCTCCAGGTCCATGCCCCGGTCGGCCATGGCCTGAGCGGCGGAGACCTCGGCCTCGCACTCGGCGAGGACGAACTTGGTGTTCTGGAAGTCGGCCACCGGCTTGCCGAAGACGGTGCGGTCACCGGTGTACCGGAGGGCGCACTGGATCGCCGCCGCGGCGGCGGCGACCGCGTTGACCGCGATGGAGAGGCGTTCCCTGGGGAGGTTCTGGCCCAGGTAGGAGAAGCCCTTGCCGACCTCGCCGAGGACGTTCTCCACCGGGACCCGGACGTCGGTGAAGTGCAGTTCGGAGGTGTCGCGGGCGTGCAGCCCGAGCTTCTCCAACTGCTTGCCGTAGCCGAAGCCCGCGCTGTCGGTCGGGACGACCAGGAGGGTCAGGCCGGCCCGGCGGTCCTCGGGGGTGGCGGGCGAGGTACGGGCGGCGACGATGCACAGCTCGGAGTTGAGCGCTCCGGTGATGAACGTCTTGGCCCCGTTGAGCACGTAGTGCGTGCCGTCCGGTGACAGTTCTGCCCTGGTGCGGATGCCCGCCACGTCGGAGCCCGTGCCCGGCTCGGTCATGGCGAGGCACAGGCAGATCTCCCCCGCGGCCACGCCCGGGAGCCAGCGCTTCTTCTGCTCCTCGGTGGCCAGACCCAGCAGGTACGGCAGGGAGATGCTGGTGTTGATCGTGTAGTGGGCGAAGGAGACACCGTCGGCAGCCGCGGTCTCCTCGGCGAGGATCGCCTCGTACTTGAAACTGGTCACGCCGGGGCCGCCGTACTCCTCCGGGATGCCGAAGCCCAGGACGCCCAGGTCGCCGAGCTTGTGCAGCAGCTCCCTCGGGGTGCGCCGGGCGGCTTCCCACTCGGCGAAATACGGAGTGACCTCCTTGGCGACGAAGTCCCGGACCACGGTGCGGAAGGCCTCGTGCTCCTCGGTGTAGACGGTGCGCTTCATCGGGTGTGGCTCCTCGGGGCTACAGCAGTTCCAGGATGGTGGCGTTGGCCATACCGCCGCCCTCGCACATGGACTGGAGGCCGTAGCGGATGCCGTGGTCGCGCATGTGGTGGACGAGGGTGGTCATGATGCGGGCGCCGGAGCCGCCGATGGGGTGGCCGATGGCCATCGCGCCGCCGTCGGGGTTCATGCGCGCGTAGTCGGCGCCGGTCTCGCGCAGCCAGGCGAGCGTGACGGAGGCGAACGCCTCGTTGATCTCGTAGACGCCGATGTCGTCCAGGGTCAGGCCGGCCTTCTTGAGAGCCTTGGCGGTCGCCGGGATCGGGCCCTTGAGCATGGTGACGGGGTCGGTGCCGGTGACCACGGCGGTGTGGATACGGGCCATCGGGGTCCAGCCCTGCGACCGGGCGAACTCACTGGTGGTGATGAGCAGGGCGCCGGTGCCGTCGGAGATCTGCGAGGCGTTGCCCGCGGTGATGGAGCCGTGCTCCGCGTAGGCGGGCTTGAGGGAGGCCAGCTTCTCCAGGGTGGAGCCGCGGCGCACGCCCTCGTCGGTGTCGAAGACGCGCTCCGTGCCGTCCTCGTCGGTGACGGTGATCGGGGCGATCTGGCCCTTGAAGCGGCCCTCGTCGATGGCGCGGGCGGCGCGGGCGTGCGAGTCGAGTCCGTGCTGGTCGAGCTCGGTCCGGGTGATGCCGTACTCGTCGGCGATCAGCTGGGCGCCGACGCCCTGGTGGAAGCGGACGCCGTCGTAGCGGTCCCAGACGTCCGGGCCGTGCGGCTCGCCGTACCTGCCGTCGAGGGCGGTCAGGCTCGGCGGGACGGCGCTCATCATCTCCACGCCACCGGCGACGGCCACGTCGTACTGGCCGGACACCACCCCCATGGCCGCGAAGTGGACGGCCTGCTGGGAGGAGCCGCACTGCCGGTCGATCGTGACTCCGGGCACGGTCTCCGGCCAGCCCGCCGCCAGGACGGCGGACCGGCCGATGCAGCCGGTCTGCATGCCGACCGGGGCGGCGCAGCCCCAGATGACGTCGTCGACGAGGGCGGGATCGAGGCCGGTACGGTCCGCGAGGGCCTTGAGGACGTGGGCGGAGAGCGAGGCCGAGTGCAGCCTCGCCAGCGAGCCGTTGCGCTTTCCGACGGCGGTTCGGACGGCGTCGACGATCACTGCGTCACGCATGGTTGCTCCTTGCTGAGGGGGCGGGGGCCTCGACGGGCCGGGCCTCGGCGACGGCCGTCCACGGAACTCCGGCGCCACCGGACCACCTCAAGTTAATTCCAATTAGTCCCACTGTCCACGGGCTCTTCCGTCATCGCTGCACGAGCGAGACCCCCGAACCGACGGATCGCACCGGACTTCGGACCCTGCCGCGCGAACCACCACGGCGGCGCCACGCTCGCCCGAGAGCGTCACCCACCTGCACATACGTGAGTCGCGGAAGCGTACACACCCATGAGCGTCACGGGCCGGAGGCGCCGCGCAACCGAAGCGCCCGCCCGTCGATTCCGCGAAAGAAGGGATGGACATCGCCCCTATTGGCGATTAACTTGGCGGCGTCCGGGTGACGCTCTGCCCGGCGAACGAAGGGTCTGTGAACCGTGTACCGAACCGGGTCCCCATCAGTCGAAGGCGCGTCCTCCGTCTCCCCGTCCCCGTACGCCGCATGCGATCTCGTCGACTTCCTCCACCTGGAGCCGACGGACGAGCCGGACGGCTTCCGCGGCCGCTGCCACGCGGGGATTCCCGGGCAGGCCTTCGGTGGGCAGGTCGTCGCGCAGGCGCTGGCCGCGGCGGGACGCGCGGTCGAGCCGGACCGGCCCGCCCACTCCCTGCACGGCTACTTCCTGCGGGCGGTGACGCCCGAGAAGCCCGTCGTGTACCGCGTCGAACGGCTGCGGGACGGGCGGCGCTACAGCTCCCGGCGCGTCACCGCCTACCAGGACGGCGCGATCGTCTTCACCCTCTCCGCCTCCTTCAAGGTCCCCGAGCAGGGCGAGCCGGAGCGCCGGCCGGTCATGCCCGTCGTGCCGCCGCCCGAGGACGTGCCGGACGCCTTCGCGCTCTGGGCGCTCAGCGACCCCCAGCGGCACCGGGAGGCGGGACACGCCCAGGTGGCCTCGATGCGCGTCGTCCCCGCGACACCCGGCGCGCACGGCGGGGAGTCCCCGGCGAACGGGCAGGACGTGTGGTTCCGTACGCACCAGCCGCTGCCCGACGACCCGCTGCTGCACCTGTGCGCCCTCACCTATCTGTCGGACCTCACCCTGGGCTCGACCGCGGCCCTGGACTTCGAAGCCCTCTACCCCCTGCGTCAGGGCCCGCCCGAGGCGATGCTCGCGTCCCTCGACCACGCGATCTGGTTCCACCGCCCGTTCCGCGCGGACGACTGGCTGCTGTTCACCCAGCGCAGCGCCTCCGCCGGTGACGGCCGCGGTCTCAACACCGGCGACTTCTGGACCAGGGACGGCACGCTGATCGCCTCCGTGGCGCAGGAGACGGTCCTGCGCCGCCGCGCGCCGCGCTGACCCCCGCCGATCCGGGCCCAGGGGCCTGGACCCCACCCCCTCAAGCACCCCCTTCCGTACGAAAGTGAGCACCTCATGGGACAGCTGGACGGCCGCGTCGCGGTGATCACCGGCGCCGGCGGCGGCCTCGGCCGCGAACACGCTCTGCTCCTCGCCTCCGAGGGCGCCAAGGTCGTCGTGAACGATCTGCGCGGCGCCGACGCGGTGGTCGCGGAGATCGCGGCGGCGGGCGGCGAGGCCGTGGCCGTCGAGGGCAGCGTCGCCGACCTGGCCGTCGGCGAGCGGCTGGTGACCGCCGCGGTGGAGTCCTTCGGCGATCTGCACGTCGTCGTGAACAACGCGGGCGTGGTCCGCGACGCCATGGTGTGGAACATGACCGAGGAACAGTTCGACCTGGTCCTCGACGTGCACCTCAAGGGCGCCTTCGCGGCCACCCGCGCCGCCGCCCGCCACTGGCGCGCACGGGCCAAGGCCGGGGCGACCGCCGACCGGTCGATCGTCAGCACCACCTCCTCCGCCGGGCTCCACGGCAACGTCGGCCAGTGGAACTACGCGGCGGCGAAGGCCGGACTCGTCGCCCAGACCCTCACCGCCGCCCTCGAACTGGGGCGCTACGGCGTACGGGCCAACGCCATCGCGCCGATGGCCCGCACCGCCATGCTCGCGGGCAACCCGGGCTTCAGCGCCGCCGTCGCCGCGCCGGAGGAGGAGGGCGTGCTCGACCGCTACCACCCGAAGCACGTCTCCCCGCTGGTCGGCTATCTCGCCACCGCCGACTGCCCCTTCACCGGACAGGTCTTCTCGGTGACCGGCGGCCACGTCGGCCTGTACGCCGGCTGGTCGCTGAGCCACCAGATCGACGCCGACCGGCAGTGGTCGGTGAAGGAACTGGCCGACGAGCTCGGTTGCGACGACTTCCCGAAGTCGATCCCGGTGAACCGCCAGCGGCTCGTGTGATCCGCCGGTCCGCTCCGTGACATCGCCGGGTCCGCCACGCCCGGCCGTGCTTCCCGCACCACCCCCCTCCCCCCTTTCCCTCTGTGGCCCGCCGATGCCGTCGGGCCGTCCCTTGGAGGCTGTCGTGCACCTCACCCAGTCCCTGCACCGTGCGCTCCAGCAGGCACCGGACCGACCCATGACGATCTGCGGCGACCGGGTCCGTACCACCCGCGAGGTGGTCGACCGGGTGTCCCGGCTGGCCGCCGCGCTCCAGGGCCTCGGCGTCCGCGAGGACGACCGGGTGGGCCTGCTGGCGCTGAACTCCGACCACCACCAGGAGTTCTTCTTCGCGAACTGGTGGATGGGCGCCGTCGCGCACCCCCTCAACACCCGCTGGTCGCCCGCGGAGATCGCGTACGCCCTGACCGACTCCGGCACCGGAGTGCTGCTGGTCGACGACTCCTTCGCGGCGCTCGGCCCCGAGCTGCGCGAACGGGCGCCCGGACTGCACACCCTCATCCACTGCGGCGGCGGGCCGACCCCCGAGGGCATGCTCGACTACGAGGAACTCATCGCCGCATTCGAGCCGGTGCCCGACATCCGCCGGGGCGGCGACAAAGTGGCCTTCCTGCTCTACACGGGAGGCACCACCGGCACCCCGAAGGGGGTGATGGTGACCGACCGGGGCATCCAGACCTCCATGATGGGCTCCCTGATCATGACGCGGGCCGCGCTCCCGGGCGGCGTGAACCTGATGACGGCGCCGCTCTTCCACATCGGCGCGCTGACCGGCTGGTACGCCCAGAACCTGGTCGGCGGCACCCTGGTCTTCCTGCCGAACTTCACGCCCGTGGAGGTCCTCGAAGCCGTCGAGAAGCACGGGGTCACCTCGACCACCTTCGTGCCGGTCATGGTCCAGACGGTGTGCAACCACCCGGACTTCGGCTCGTACGACACCAGCAGCGTGCGGCGGATCACCTACGGCGGCGCGGGCAGCCCCGAGAGCCTGCTGAGACTGGCGATGGAGTGCTTCCCCCAGGCCCGCTTCACCCAGGGCTACGGCATGACAGAGACGAGCGTGCTGACCGTGCTCACGCACGAGGACCACGTGCGGGGCGGATCGCGGCTGCGTTCGGCGGGCCGCGCCACCCCCGGCAGGGAGATCGCGGTCTTCGGGCCCGACGGCACGCCCGTCGCGACGGGCGAGGTCGGCGAGGTCGTCACCCGGGGCGAGCACGTGATGGCCGGCTACTGGGGCAAGCCGGAGCTGACCGCCGAGGCGCTGCGCGGCGGCTGGATGCACACCGGCGACGGCGGCTTCCTCGACGAGGACGGCTACCTGCACATCGTCGACCGCCTCAAGGACATGATCATCACCGGCGGGGAGAACGTGTACTCGGCCGAGGTCGAGAACGCCCTCGCCTCCCACCCCGCGGTGGCCTCCTGCGCCGTGATCGGTGTGCCCGACACGCACTGGGGCGAGCGCGTGCACGCCGTGGTCGTGCTGCGGCCCGGGACGACCGCGACGGCGGAGGAGATCCGCGCCCACGCCAAGACCCTGATCGCCGGCTACAAGGCGCCGCGCAGCGTCGAGTTCGTCGAGACGCTGCCCCTGTCCCCCGCCGGAAAGATCCTCAAGCGGGAGCTGCGGAACGCGCACGCCGCCGACTGACCCGCCCACCCGGCTCCCCCGTTCCCCGCAGAAACGAGAACCCATCATGAAGCGCACTGTCTACGACGAGGACCACGAGGCGTTCCGGTCGATGATCCGGGAGTTCGTCGCCAAGGAGGTCGTCCCCCACTACGAGGAGTGGGAGGAGCGGGGCATCGTCCCGCGCGAGCTGTTCCACAAGCTCGGCGACCTCGGAGTGACCGGCTTCGGCATCCCCGAGGAGTACGGCGGCCCCGGCGAGACGGGCTACAAGTACCAGGCGATCATCACCGAGGAGAGCGCACGGGCCGCCATCATGCTCGGCCACTACGGGCTGAGCACCGGCATGGTGCTTCCCTACCTCCTGACCCTGGCCACCGAGGAGCAGAAGCGGCGCTGGTTCCCCGGCATCGTCAGCGGCGACCTCATGCTGTGCATCGCCATGACCGAGCCCGGAGCCGGATCGGACCTCGCGGGGATCCGCACCAAGGCCGAGCTCTCCGCCGACGGACGGCACTACGTCCTCAACGGCGCCAAGACCTTCATCTCCGGAGCCCGCAACTCCGAACTGTGCGTGGTCGTCGCCCGCACCGCGCCCGCGGACCCCGAGGACCGGCGCGGGGGCCTGAGCCTGCTCGTCGTACCGACCGACAGCGAGGGCTTCGGCTACGGCCGGAAGCTCCAGAAGATCGGCCTGCGGTCGTCCGACACCAACGAGCTCTCCTTCACGAACGTGAAGGTCCCGGTCGAGAACCTCCTGGGCGAGGAGGGCAACGCCTTCGCCTATCTGGGCCGCAACCTCGTCAGGGAGCGGCTGGCCGTCGGCGTCGACGCCACGGCGCGGGCCGCCGCCGCCATCGAGTTCACCAAGGCGTACGTCAGGGAGCGCACCGTCTTCGGCAAGCCGGTGACCGCCTTCCAGAACACCAAGTTCGTCCTGGCCGAGTGCTCGACCGAGGTCGAGGCGGCGCAGTCCCTGGTGGACCGCGGCATCGAGCTGGAGGAGACCGGGGAGCTCACCCCGGCGGACGCCGCCCGGATCAAGCTGTTCGGCACCGAGGTGTGCGGCCGCGTCATCGACAAGTGCCTTCAGCTGCACGGCGGTTACGGCTACATGCTGGAGTACCCGATCGCCCGTCTGTACGCCGACGTCCGCGTCAACCGCATCTACGGCGGATCCAGCGAGGTGATGAAGACCATCATCGCCAAGGACCTCGGCCTGTAGCGGTCACCCTGCCCGGTCCGGTCGGCGCGAGGCGGTGGAGGTGTCCCGCACCTCCACCGCCTTGTCGTCACACCGGTGGATCAGGCCGCGCCCGCGGTGGTGTCAGGTGCGGGTCCAGCGCTGGTTGCCGCCGTTGGAGCAGGCGTACAGCTGGATCAGGGTGCCGTTGGCGGTGCCGGCCCCGACGGCGTCGAGGCACAGGCCCGACTGGACGCCGACGATGGATCCGTCGGAGTTGAGGCGCCACTTCTGGTTGTCGGCGCCCCAGCAGCTGTAGATCTGGACCTTGGCGCCGTTGCCGGTGCCGCCCGCGTCCAGGCACTTGTTGCCGTAGACCCTGAGTTCACCCGCGGCGGTGTACGTCCACTGCTGGTTGGTGCCGGTCGAGCAGTCCCACAGCTGGACCTGGGTGCCGTCGGTGGTGCTGGAGCCGGGCACGTCCAGGCAGCGGCCCGAGCCGACGCCCTTGATCTGCCCGGATCCCGAAGGGGGCGTGGTGGTACCGCCGTTGAGCGCGTTGAGGACGGCGGTGTAGGCGGGCTTCTTGCTGCCGTCGCCGTTGAACAGCAGCGGGGTGTCGCCCGAGCGCCAGGAGTCGGTGTCACGCACCCCCCAGACGGTGATGCCGAGGCAGCGCGCGACGGCCAGGCAGTCGTTGGTCACGGCGGCGTAGGTGGTGGACGACGCGCCCTGGATGTCGAGTTCGGTGACGGCCACGTCGACGCCGAGCGCGGCGAAGCTCGACAGCGTGGTGCGGAAGTTGCTGTTGTAGGGGCTGCCGCTGTTGAAGTGCGACTGGAAGCCGACGCAGTCGATCGGGACGCCGCGCTGCTTGAAGTCCTTGACCATGTTGTACACGGCCTGCGTCTTGGCCCAGGTCCAGTCCTCGACGTTGTAGTCGTTGTAGCAGAGCTTGGCGGCCGGGTCGGCGGCGCGCGCGGTACGGAAGGCGACCTCGATCCAGTCGTTGCCGGTGCGCTGGAGGTTGGAGTCGCGCCGGGCTCCCGAACTGCCGTCGGCGAAGGCCTCGTTCACGACGTCCCACTGGGCGATCTTGCCCTTGTAGTGGCCCATCACGCCGTTGATGTGGTTGATCATCGCCTGGCGCAGCGCGCTGCCGCTGAGGTTCTGCATCCAGGTCGGCTGCTGGGAGTGCCACGCCAGGGTGTGGCCGCGCACCTGCTTGCCGTTCTGCACGGCCCAGTTGTAGACGCGGTCACCTGCGGTGAAGTTGAACTGCCCCTGCTGCGGTTCGGTGGCGTCGATCTTCATCTCGTTCTCGGGCGTGACCGAGTTGAACTCGCGGTTCGCGATCGTCGTGTACGCCGAATCGCTCAACTTGCCCGAGGCGATGGCGGTTCCGAAGTAACGGCCGCTCTGTGCCGCCGCGGCGCCGAGCGTGCTCTCGGCGGCGTGCGCCGGCGGCGGCGCGACCAGTGCGACGGCCGCGCCGAGGACGCCGACGACCAACGCCAACAGCAGACCGCGGATCTTCCGGCGGACAACGGGTCTGGACAGGGCGTACGAGCCCATGGCTGTGCCTCCAAGGTGACCGGTACGGAACGGGGTGACGCGAGTGCCGTGGTGCGCGGATCGCTCGGACCCCACCCAGGTTCGGAATATCGAACTCGGGTCGGTGTCTCGACACGGATGATTGAGGCGTTGACGGTGGATCGTCAATACTCCCCGCAGAAGAAGTTTCCGTTTCTGATCCGAAAATTTCCGGAACCTCTGCGAGCGGGACAACGCACTTCCGGCGCCGTCATCCGGAACCCACCCAGGTCGCTGAACTTGGGTTTTCCGGGCACCACGACGGCTCGACGAGCCCGAAACGGAGGCGCTGTTTGTGGACAGATCGGCAACAAGCCTTGACCGGAGCACTCCGCATTCCTAGCTTGTGGCGGCAACCGATCCGAGAATTCTTCGAAACATTTTCGGAACACCCTCTGCCCTCACCCCCCTCCCTGGAGGTCCTCTGATGTGGTGTCGCCGCCCGTCCCCCGCCTGCGCAAGACGCTTGACCAGACGCCTGCTCGCCGTCCTCGCACCGCTGCTGCTCCTGGCCACCTTCCTCGCCGCCCAGCCCGCCGCCGCGGCGACCGTCGACCCCAACGCCTCGTACGTGCTGGTCAATCGCAACAGCGGCAAGGCCCTCGACGTCTACAACATGGCGACCGGCGACGGCGCCCGCATCACCCAGTGGTCCAGGAACGACCAGAGCCAGCAGCAGTGGCAGTTCGTGGACTCCGGGGACGGCTCCTACCGCATCAAGTCCCGTCTGTCGGGCAAGGTGCTCGACGTCTACAACTGGTCCACCGCCAACGGCGGCTCGATCGTCCAGTGGACCGACCTGAACGCCACCAACCAGCAGTGGCGGCTGGCCGACAGCTCCGACGGCTACGTCCGCCTCATCTCGCGCCACAGCAACAAGGCCCTCGAAGTGCAGGGCGCCTCCACCGCCGACAACGCGAACGTCGTCCAGTACGACGACTGGGGCGGCACCAACCAGCAGTGGAAACTCGTCAAGGTCGGTGACAGCGGCACCCCCGGGACGTGCGACCTGCCGTCGAGCTACCGGTGGTCGTCGACGGGCGCGCTGGCGCAGCCCAAGGCGGGCTGGGCCTCGCTCAAGGACTTCACCGTCGTCCCGTACAACGGCAAGCAGCTCGTCTACGCGACGACGCACGACACCGGATCGAGCTGGGGTTCGATGAACTTCGGCCTGTTCACCAACTGGTCGGACATGGCCTCGGCCGGCCAGAACGCGATGTCGTCGTCCACCGTCGCCCCGACGCTGTTCTACTTCGCGCCGAAGAACATCTGGGTGCTCACCTACCAGTGGGGCGCGACCGCCTTCTCGTACCGGACGTCGACCGACCCGACCGACCCGAACGGCTGGTCGGCCGCGCAGCCGCTCTTCTCCGGCAGCATCACCGGCTCCGGAACAGGACCCATCGACCAGACGCTCATCAGCGACGGAACGAACATGTACCTGTTCTTCGCCGGTGACAACGGGAAGATCTACCGGGCCGGCATGCCGATCGGGAACTTCCCGGGCAGCTTCGGCACGTCCTCGACCGTGGTCATGAGCGATACGACGAACAACCTGTTCGAAGCCCCGCAGGTCTACAAGCTCCAGGGCCAGAACCGCTACCTCATGCTCGTCGAGGCGATCGGCTCGCAGGGCCGCTACTTCCGGTCGTTCACGGCCACCAGTCTGAACGGCTCGTGGACACCCCAGGCCGCGACCGAGAGCAGCCCCTTCGCGGGGAAGGCGAACAGCGGCGCCACCTGGACCAACGACATCAGCCACGGTGAACTCATCCGCACCGGCCCCGACCAGACCATGACCGTCGACCCCTGCCACCTCCAGCTGCTCTACCAGGGCCGCAGCCCCGACTCCGGCGGCGACTACGGCCTCCTGCCCTACCGTCCGGGTCTGCTGACCCTGCAACGCTGACGGCACCACAACTCCGTTGCCCGGAGGGGGTTTTGCCCCTCCGGGCGACCGAGGGATGGGTAGGGTGACAAGGAGGGACGATCCCGACACCGCAGGGGTCGGACACGACGGGGGGACAGCGTTGGACGGCCTGCGAGCGGCGGACCCGGAAGTGACCGACCGGCCGGCTCCCCCGGTCCTGCCCCTGTCGCTGCGCGCACCGCTCGGGCTGTTCGCCGCCCTCGCCGCGCTGATCGTCGTCGTGCTCGGCGTCCTGTACGCCGGTCACACCCGACCCGGCACGGTGGACCGGTGGTTCGTCGAGCCGACGGCGGACAGTGTGCGGGGGCCGTGGCGTGATGTCGCGCTGGCCACGGACTTCTGGGGTGAGCCCGCGGGCTCGGCGGTGCTGATCGTCGCCGCCGTCGCGGGCTGTCTGCTGTTACGGAGGCCACGCGCGGCGGTCCTGGTCGTCGCCGGTACCGCCGTGGCCGTGGTGACGACGACGCTGCTCAAGTACGTGGTGGGGCGCACCATCCACGGCCCCGACAACCTGTCCTATCCGAGCGGGCACACCGCCTTCGCCACCGCGCTCGCCCTCGTGGTGGCCTTGATCGTCACCGGGCGGCTCGGCCTCGGCCGGACGGCGGGCACTGTGCTGGTGCTCGCCGCCGCGCTGTTGGCCGGCTCCGCCATGGGCTGGGCGCAGGTCGCCCTGGGCGCGCACTACCCGACCGACGTCCTCGGCGGGTGGTGCACGGCGATGGCGGTGGTTCCGGCGACCGCGTGGTGCGTCGACCGGGTGGCCGACTCCGGTCGCCGGAAGCGCCGCTGACGTCAGGCCAGACGCCGGAAGACCGGCTTCACCGGCCGCCCGCCCTGCCACGGGCCCGGGTCGCCGGCGTCCAGCGCCTTGCGGTACACCGCGCACGCCTGGCCCACGACATCGACGGTCCGGTCGACGTCGGCTGCGGTGAGCGCGCTGCTCACCACGAACGAGGGGGCGAGCACCCCGCCGGCGAGGAGCCGGCGCAGGAACAGGGTGCGGTACTCCTGGGACGGCCGGCCGTGCTCGTCGAGGGTGGCGAAGACCAGGTTGCTCGGCCGGCCCCGGACGACGACGTGCTCGCCGACCCCCATGCTCGCCGCGACGTCGCGGACACCGGCGGCCAACCGCTCGCCGAGGACGTGCAGCCGATCCGTGATGCCCTCCTCCGCGTACGTGGTCTGCACGGCCATCGCGGCCGCCAGGGAGTGTGTCTCGGCGCCGTGCGTCGTGGACAGCAGGAACACCCGCTCGCGGGGGTCGCGCAGTCCGCCCCGCTCCATCAGTTCGCGGCGCCCGGCGAGGGCGGAGACGGCGAAACCGTTGCCCAGCGCCTTGCCGAACGTGGAGAGGTCGGGGACGACGCCGTACAAACCCTGGGCGCCCGCCTCCGACCAGCGGAAGCCGGTGATCATCTCGTCGAAGATCAGGACGCAGCCGTGCCGGTCGGCCAGGGCGCGCAGGCCCTCCAGGTAGCCGGGCGGCGGCTCGGCATGACCGGCCGGTTCGAGGATCAGGCAGGCCACCTCGTCCTGGTACCGGGTGAGCAACTCCTCCGTGGCCGCGAGGTCCCCGTACGGGAACGCGACGGTGAGCTCGGTGGTCGCCGCCGGGATCCCGGCGGACATCGGTGTCGTCCCGATGAACCAGTCGTCGGTGGAGAAGAACGGGTGATCGCCGCAGAGGGCCACCCGGGGGCGGCCGGTGACGGCGCGCGCGAGGCGCACCGCCGCGGTCGTGACGTCGGAGCCGTTCTTCGCGAACTTCACCATCTCGGCGGTCGGCACCGTGGCCAGGAAGCGCTCCGCCGCGTCGACCTCGACGATCGAGGGCCGGGCGAAATTGCTGCCCCGGTCGAGTTCGCGCCGCACCGCCTCGGTGACGCGCGGATGGGCGTGGCCGAGGCTGACGGACCGCAGGCCCGAGCCGTACTCGAGGTAGCGGTTGCCGTCGATGTCCCACACGTGGGCGCCGCGGCCGTGGCTGATCACCGGCGCCAGGTGCTCGGGGTACTGGTCGTCGCCCTTGGCGTAGGTGTGCGCGCCACCGGGGATCAGGGCGTGCAGCCGCTCGTTCGCCGCGCGCGACAGGGGAAGGTCGAATTCTTCGGTGTCCGCGCCCACGTCACGCCTCCTGCTGCTTCAGTGCCTCGGCGAGGCTCGGTGCCTCCCGGTCCCGCCGGGACATCAGAGTGGCCGGCAGCGGCCAGGGGATGGCGAGTTCCGGGTCGTCGAAGGCGATCGTGACGTCCTCGGCGGGGTCGTGCGGACGGTCGATCCGGTACGAGGTGTCGGCCGTCTCCGTCAGCGCCTGGAAGCCGTGCGCGCAACCCGCCGGGATGTACACGGTCGTCTGCGTCTCGCCGGACAGTTCGAAGTACGCCTGGTTGAGATAGGTCGGCGACGTCGGCCGCAGGTCCACGACGACGTCGAAGACCTGCCCGGACGAGCACCGCACCAGTTTGGCCTCGCCGTCACCGGAGCGCAGGTGCATGCCGCGCACCACCCCGCGCACCGAGCGGGACAGGCTGTCCTGGACGAAGGCGTGCGGGTCGAGGCCGACCGACCGGACGACGTCGGCGTCGAAGGTGCGGCAGAAGAAGCCGCGCTCGTCGGCGTACGGCGTCGGCTCGAAGAGGAACGCGCCCGCGATCTCCGGGACTTCGGTCGCTTTCATGGGGCCTCTCGGGTGGCAGGGGTGGGGACGGGGGCGGTCGTGGGGAGCAGGGCCGCGCTCAACGCGGCGAACTGGTCCGCGAGTTGGCTGGCGGCGATCCGGTTCCGCTCGGCGAGGATCTCGCGCAACTCCGCCGCGCGCTCCTCCACCTCGCGGAACTGGGCGAGCAGCCGGTCGGCGTCGACCTCACGGGCCGGGTGCACGTACGCGCCGAGGCCCATCCGGTCCATGAGCGCGTCGCTCTTCGCCGCGTAGCTGAGGGCGAGGGTGGGGGTGCCGGTCTTCAGGGCGCAGATCAGGTTGTGGTAGCGCGTCGCGACGACGGTGTCGGCGGCCGCGGTCTCCTTCATCAGGTCGGCGAGCGACGCCGTCTCGGTGGCGGTGACCAGCGGCGAGTCCACGGCGTCGAGGATCGCGGTCACGACCGGGGCGTCGCACCCGTCGCCGGTGAGCAGCCGGACCTGCCGGCCGTCCTCGACCAGCGCGCGGACGAACCGGACGGTCCCGTCGAGGTAGCGCCGGTGGATCTCCTCGGCGCGGGCGCGGTCGTCGTCGCTTCCGTGGAAGTCCATCACGCCGACGCACACCGTGCCCGGCGCGTCCGAGGGCGCGGCCGCGGCGGGCGCGGGGAGGGCGAACGCGAGGTCCGGGTGGACGGCGTCGCGGCTGGTGTCCACGCCCATCTCCCGCATCGCGTCGCGGGATTGCGTGTCCCGGTACGAGCGGTACGTGGCGAGCCGCGCCGACCGGCGCACCAGGGCGCGGGTCAGCCGGTTGCCGATCGGTGCTGCGCCGACTCCGGCCAGCGCGACCCGGGTACCGAACATCCGGCCGCTCGCGCAGAGCAGGAACAGCGCGTACGGGAAGCCCCAGGGCCGCAGCGGCAGCGTGGCCTCCAGGACGCCCATGCCGGGCACGATCACCACGTCGTGCCGGCGCACCCAGGCGGCGGTGCGGAACGCGTCGACGACCTTGCCGAGGCCCTTCGCGGCGACGGCGCCCGCGCGCGACGCGGTCCGGTACTCCGCCCGGTTCCAGTGCAGCCGCGTCGCGGGATCCCGTACCGCGCCGCGACGGCCTCGGGCCCGCCGCACAGCGCGTCCACGATCGCGGCCGGGTGCGCCGCGCGCAGGTGACCGAGGACGGCCTCCAGGGAGCCGTCGTTGCCGAGGTTGCCGGAGCCGAGCAGGCCGAACACCCCGACCCGGGGCGCGCGCGTCATGCCCGCCGCCTCTCCCGCCCGGCGACGACGGCGTCGACGGAGACGGTGAGCAGGTCCGGGTCGACCGGGGCGCGGTCCTCGACCCGCTCGCCCGCGCCGGGCCGGGCCCGGCTGGCCATCCACGCGGCCAGGTGGCGGAAGCAGGCGCGGCGGTCGGCCGGGGAGAGCGGCGCCCGCCGGATCGCCGAGGCGAAGCCCCAGACGTACTCGGCGAGCAGCCGCGGCGTCGGGTGCAGGGCACCCGCCCGGCGCGGGTCGAGGTTGACGCACCGGGACCGCTTGGACGGGTTGGCCCGCTCGGCGCGGGTGGGGTGGTCGCGGCGGAAGTACAGCAGCTCGGGGACCTGGTGGAAAGGCCCGTTGAGGACGATCTCGGCGACGAACGTGCGGTCCGCGTGGTGGTAGCTGTCGTGCGGCCGCACCCGGCGCAGCATGTCCGCGCGCATCACGCCGTAGAAGTCGTCGCCGCCGGGCGCGAACAGGAAGCTGCGGAACCGCTCCGGCGCGGACGGCGAGTCGGTGGCGATCCCGTACTCGTACGGGACGGTGACCTGGCCCTGGCCGTCGATGACCGCCTGCCCGGAGTGCGCGAGGACCACGTCGGGGCGCTCGTCCAGGGCCTCGACGCAGCGCAGCAGCAGGTCGCGGGCGTAGAGGTCGTCGTGCGAGGCCCACTTGAACAGTTCGCCGCGGCACTGCGTGAAGACGTAGTTGTGGTTCGGGGCGGCGCCGATGTTCCGGGGCAGCCGCAGGTACCGGACGCGCGAGTCGAGTGCCGTGTACTTGCGGCAGATCTCCTCGGTCCCGTCGGTCGAGGCGTTGTCCGTGATGACCAGCTCGAAGTCCTCGTAGGTCTGGCCGAGCAGGGCGTCGAGCGACTCGGCCAGGTACTCCTCGCCGTTGTACACGGGCAGGCCGATGCTCAACCGGGGGTGAAGGTTCATGACGTCCTCACTTCGGGGGGGTTGTGGTGGTGCTCACGCAGGGCGGACCGCAGGTGCAGCCACCACACGGCGGAGCTGCCGAGGGTCGCGGCGGCCACGCCCCAGGCCGAACCGACGGTGCCGGCCACGGCCGCACCGCCGAGCCCGCCGATGACGTACAAGGTGGAGGCGAACAGCTGGCTGCGCAGACTGCGCCGGGCGGCGGCGAGGGCGCGCAGCCCGGCCGCCGCCCCGGTTCCGAGCCCCGCACCGGCGACGCCGAGGGTGACCGGCACGATGAGCGCCGAGGAGGCGCTCCAGACGTCGCCGAGCACGAACGCGCCGAGCCGGTCCGGCATGAGGAGCAGCGCTGATCCCCACAGGAGTGCGGCGACGGCCTGTCCGGCGCCGAGCAGCAGACAGAAGCCGCCCAGTCGGTGCGGGGCCTGCCGTACCACCCGTGCCGCCTCCGCCACGGTGACCAGCGAGAGGCCCATCAGCACGGCCATGAACGGGCCGAGCAGGAGTTCGGCGCCGCGGACGACACCGACCGCGCTGACCCCGACGATCGCGCCGAGCCCGTACGCGCGCAGCTGGCTCGCGCCGCTGACGCCCACGTTCTCGACGAGGTAGCGGTAGCCGAGGTCGCGGTGGTCGCGCAGCCAGCCGCGGACTCCGCTCATCCGGGGCCGGATGCCCGACTGGAAGCAGCCGTACCCGGCGGCCACCGCGGCGGACCCGCCCCAGGCGAGCACGAACGCGGCGACGCCGCCCGCACGAGCGGCCACCACCAGGGCCGGGACCAGCGCGACGCCCCACACCAGGTCGTTCATGAACGCTTTGCGTCCGGCGCCGGTGGCGAAGAACGCGTAACGCCAGGCGTCCTGGAGCAGCAGTCCGGGAAGCATGACGCCGAGGCAGGCGAACGCGGGACCCACCGCTCCGCCGACGGCCAGTCCGACCGCCAGACAGCCGGCGCCGATGGCGGCGCCGACACTCAGCGCGGTCCCCGAGGACCGGGCCACCGCGTCGCGCCACGTCGCGTCGGGCACGCCGCTGAAGCGCACCACGAGCGGGTCGGTGGCGAGGCCGCGGGAGATGCTGAGCACGACCCCGTAGGTGACCCAGGCCAGGCTGAACACGCCGAACGCGGTCAGCCCGAGCTCGCGGGCCACGTAGATGCCCACCGCGAAGTTGGAGATGCTGGAGGCCGCCTGGTCGGCGAGTCCCCAGGACAGCCGGCCGACGACGGCCCGCGTGGCGGTCCGTCGGGCGGGTCCGGCCGCCGCCGTCGTCTTCTCCCCCTCCGTGGTCATCGGTCTCACGCCTTGATCAGACCGGCGCCGCGCAGGGCGTCGGCCGCTGTGGCGACGGTGTCGAACGGGAGCCCGGACCGCTCGGCGACGTCGAGGAGACTGTGCTCGCCGTCGGAGAGGTTGAGAACCCAGAGCATGGCCAGCTGGGCCTCCTTGGTGTCGCTGCGGCCGCCGAGGGCGTCGTACAGACCGCGGCGGCCCAACTGCGGTTCGCCGTACGGGCTGAGGTTGAGGTAGCTGCGGTTGCGGTCGAGGACGGCGAACGCCTCGCGGCAGACGGCGAGCGTGTCGGCCATCGCCTCCGGGGAGACGAAGTCCGGATTGTCCGCGGAGGTGTGGTACTCGGGGTACCCGGCGTACGGGGTCCGGGTGAGCGAGCCCACGCCGAGATCGAAGCCGGGCGAGCAGTACTGCCGCTCGTCGTAGCCGTAGGGGGTGAACTCCCTTATCTCGTGCGGTCGTCCGGAGGCGGTGAGGACGTGTCGCAGCACGCGGTCGATCTCGGCGTCGCCGCGCCTGCTCCGCTTGTACGTCAGCTGCCCGCGGTCCCCGGCGCAGGCCAGGACCACGCCGTGCTTCACCTGCTCCACCCGCTCCTTGTTGCGGGCGAGCCAGGTGATCGCGCCGATGGTGCCGGGCGCGTAGATGAACCGGTAGGTGTAGTACGGGTTCCGCTCGGCCAGCGAGCGGGCCAGGAACGTCGCCACGGCGATGCCGGCCAGGTTGTCGTTGGCCAGCGACGGGTGGCAGACGTGGCAGGACACGATCACCTCGTCGGGCACCTGGCCGGGGACCACGTGCTCGGCGTAGGTGAGGTGGCCGTCGGCGAGGGTGGAGTCGATCCGCACCTCGTACTCACCGTCGGGCAGTGCGTCCAGGGTCTCCTGGGCCAGGCAGAACCCCCACTCCGGCTTGTAGTAACTGGTGCGGTACGGAACCCACTTCGGCCGGTCGGGCAGGGTGTGCAGATGGGCGCGCAGCTCGGAGAGCGGCATCGTGCGCGCCACGGGCACGCTGTAGCCGAGCACGTGCAGGCTGGACGCGGCGAAGTCGACGACCCGCCGGCCGGAGGCGTCGGCGATGTACGCGTCCCGGATGTTCCACTCCTGCGGCACCGTCCAGTCGAGCACCTGCGTTCCGGTGGGCACCTCGTGCACCTGGAGCGGCAGGTACTCGCCGACGATGTCCAGGGTGGCGCGCACGCCGTCCCCGGTGATGCTCCGGCAGAGCGGATAGAGCCGCTCCACCAGTGCGTGCATCTCCTCGCCCGGAGCGGTCATCCGCGCCACCGCAGGGTGTCGTCGACGGAGCCGGACGCGGACGCGGCGCGCAGGACGGCGAGCCGGGTGAAGCGGCTCTCGAAGTCGTCCTTGGTGAGCCCGAACGACCGGTAGGCGTCGGCGAGTTCGAGGGCGCCCTGCTTCACGGTCCACTCGCAGTCGAAGCCGGGGATCGCGGCGCGGAACCGGGAGAAGTCCACCCGGTAGGAGCGCGGGTCGGAGCCGTTCTCCCCCGTGATCCGCACCTTCGCGCCGGACACCGCCTCGGCGACCTGCTCGGCGATCTCGGCGACGGTGACGTTGTTGGTCTCGCTGCCGATGTTGAACGCCCGGTCGTGCACGGCTTCCCGAGGTGCCGTCAGGGCGGCCGTGAAGGCCCGTGCGATGTCGGCGGCGTGCACCAGTGGACGCCACGGGGTGCCGTCGGAGAGCACGAGCACCTCGCCGGACAGCAGCGCGTGGCCCACCAGGTTGTTCAGGACGATGTCGGCGCGCAGCCGGGGCGAGTAGCCGAACGCGGTGGCGTTGCGCATGAACACCGGGGTGAAGTCGCCGTCGGCGAGCGCGTGCAGGTCGTCCTCGACCCGCACCTTGGACTCGGCGTACGGCGTCACCGGGCGCAGCGGGGCGTCCTCGGTCACCAGATCGTCCCCGCCGGACGCGCCGTAGACCGAGCATGTCGACGCGTACAGGAAGCGGCGCACCCCGGCCTCGCGGGCGAGCCGGGCCAGGCGTACGGAGGCGTGGTGGTTGATGTCGTAGGTGAGTTCGGGCGCCAGCGATCCCAGGGGGTCGTTGGAGAGCGCCGCCAGGTGGATCACCGCGTCGACACCGGCCACGTGCTCGGCGGTGACGTCGCGCAGGTCGACGCGGTGGCCCGAGGGGTCCGCGGGCGGCTCGCCGAGGACGCAGTCGGCGAACAGGCCGGAGTCGAGGCCGACGACCTCGTGTCCGGCGGCGGTGAGGACCGGGGCCATCACGGTGCCCAGGTAGCCCTGATGTCCGGTCAGTAGTACGCGCACGGTTCAATCCCCCAGGTCGAGCGTGAGTTTGGTGACGGCGAACGCCTCGGCGTATCGCTGGTGGCATTCGATGCCGCGGATCCGGGCGAGGCCGAGGAAGGCCTCGCGGTCGTACCACGGCCGGTGGCGCTGCGAGGGATAGTGCTCCTGCAACAGCCGCACCTTCTGCTCGGCGGTCTCCGGTGACAGCGGCTGGTACGCCGCCATCCGGCCGAAATCGCCGTCCCATTTGACGATCTCGTAGCCGAGGACGAGGTGGTCGCGGAAGGCGGTGGGCATCAGGCGCGCGAGGCCGCGGTGGTCCTGGTGCGCGTCGTCGGTGCGCGGGGCGAGGACGAGGTCCGGGTCGGTCTGCGCACGCAGTTCCTCGACGGCGGCCTTGGCCTCGTCCCAGTGCGCGGGCAGATGGCCGTCCGGCAGCTTGTGCACGGTCAGGCGCAGGTCGGCGCCGGGGCAGAACGCGGCGAGCGCGGCCTGCTCCTCCTGCTCGCGGTCACTGCCGCCGCCGGACAGCACCAGGGCGTCGACGCGCAGGCCGGGCCGCGCCCGGCAGAGCGTCAGGAGGGTGCCGCCGGCGCCGATGGCGATGTCGTCGCAGTGCGCGCCGACGGCGACGATCCGCTCCAGGGGCCCCGCGCCGAGACGGATCACGCGCCCACCTCTGCGGCGTCGCGCTCCCACACAGCCCACGGGCGGTCGCCGCGGGCGTAGGCGGCGTCGAGGGCGGCCCGCTCCTTCACGGTGTCGGTCGGCTTCCAGAAGCCGCGGTGCTGGTGCGCCACCAGCCGTGCCCGCTTGGCCAGTTGGGCGCAGCCGTCGGCGACCAGGTCCCCGTTCTCGGGTATGTGGTCGAACACCTCCTGGCGGAGCACGAAGTAGCCGCCGTTCTCCCACAGCGGCAGTTCGCTCACCGCGGTGATACCGCCGACCAGGCCGTCCTCGCCCAGGTCCACGCAGTGGAACGAGGACTGCGGCGGCACCACCATCATCGACGCGCCGGCGTCGCGCCGGCTGAACTTGTCGATCATCTCCGGCAGCGGGGCGTCGGTGAGGACGTCGGCGTAGTTGGCGAGGAACATCTCGTCGCCGTCCAGGTGGTGGCGCACCCGGCGCAGCCGCTCACCGATGGGCGACTCGACGCCGGTCTGCGCGAACGTGATCGTCCAGTCGGAGATGTCGGTGGACAGCAGCTCGGTCTGTCCGCCGCGCAGCACGAAGTCGTTGGACGTCGTCTCCTCGTAGTTGAGGAAGAAGTCCTTGATGTGGTGCGCGCCGTAGCCGAGGCACAGGATGAACTCCTTGTGCCCGAAGTGCGCGTAGTAGCGCATGACGTGCCAGATCAGCGGCCTGGGGCCGACCATCGCCATCGGCTTGGGAACGTCGTCGGCGGCACCGCTGCGCATCCGCATCCCGTAACCGCCGCAGAACAGGACCACCTTCATCGCTTGACCTCGACAATGCTGAGTTCCGGGATGGGGAAGACCAGGCGGCCGCCCCATTCGTGCACGTACGCGAGTTGCTCGACGAGTTCCTCCCGCAGGTTCCACGGGAGGACGAGGACGTAGTCCGGTTTGTCGTCGGCGATCTGCTCGGGCGGCAGGATCGGGATGCGGGTGCCCGGGGTGAACCTGCCGTGCTTGTACGGGTTGCGGTCCACGGTGTACGCGAGCAGGTCGGGCCGGATCCCGCAGTGGTTGAGCAGGGTGTTGCCCTTGCCGGGGGCGCCGTAGCCGACGACCGTCCTGCCCTGCTCGGCCGCCTCGACGAGGAAGGTGAGCAGGTCGCGGCGGACCTTGGCCACCCGGGCGGAGAACTCGGTGTACCCGGAGAGCTCCTGGAGACCGGCGGCCTTCTCCCTGGCCAGCACGTCGGCCACCCGCTGCGACGGCTCGCCGGCCGCTTCGGCGGGCCGGGCCCACAGCCGGATGGAGCCGCCGTGCGTGGGCAGCAACTCGACGTCCACCAGGGCGAGTCCGCCGCTCGCGAGCGCCCGGATCGCGGAGGCGACCGTGTAGTACTGGAAGTGCTCGTGGTAGATCGTGTCGTACTGGTTCTCCTCGATCAGGGTCAGCAGGTGCTGCACCTCGATGGAGACCCAGCCGTCGTCGGCGACCAGGGCGCGCAGTCCCTGGGTGAAGCCGACGACGTCAGGGATGTGCGCGTACACGTTGTTGGCCACGACCAGGTTCGCCGGGCCGTGCTCGGCGCGGACCTCGGCGCCGGTCTCCGGGCTCAGGAACGCGGTGAGCGTCGGCACCCCGGCGTCGCGCGCGGCGGCGCCGACGTTCACCGAGGGTTCGACGCCGAGGCAGCGGATCCCGCGGTCCACCACGTGCTTCAGCAGGTAGCCGTCGTTGCTGGCGACCTCCACCACGAAGGCGTCGGCTCCCAGGCCCGCCTTGTCGACCGCGTCGGCGACGAACGTGCGCGCGTGCTCCACCCAGGAGGTCGAGAAGGAGGAGAAGTACGCGTACTCGCTGAACGTCTCCTCCGGCGTGATCAGCGGCGGTATCTGCGCCAGCCAGCAGTCGGTGCAGACCCGCAGGTGCAGCGGGAACGTCGTTTCCGGCTTGTCCAGTTGGTCGGCGGCGAGAAAGCTCTCGCACGGCGGCGTCGCCCCGAGGTCGACGACGCTCGCCGTCGCGTGCGAGCCGCAGAGTCGGCATCGTGTCATCTACTGTCCCCATCCCCCCTGCTCGCGCGGGTGTCCCCGCCCCGAGTCAGTACTGACCGACCCGCGATCGCGGTGCGGTACTCCTCCAGCAGGCGCTCCAGGCCGACGGCCGGGCTGAAGCCCTGCTCGTACCGGCTCCGGGCCGCCCGGCCCATCTCCCGGCCCAGGGCCGGTTCGTCCGCGATCCGGCGGATGCCGGCCGCGAGCGAGGACGCGTCGCCGGGCTGGTGCAGCAGCCCGGTCTTCCCGTCCTCGACGAGTTCGACGAACGCGCCGTGGCCCGCGGCGACGACCGGGACCCCGGCCGCCATCGCCTCGACGACCACGAGGCCGAACGCCTCCAGCCAGGTCGACGGCGCGACGACCGCGACCGACCGGGCGATCGCCTCCCGGCACCGCGCCGTGTCGTACAGGCCGACGCACCGCACGTCGTCCCGGCCCGCCGCCCACGCGGTGACCTCCGGCTCCAGCGGTCCCGCGCCGGCGATGACGAGCGGGACGCCCACCCCGCCGTGCGCGGCGAGTTCGTCCCACGCGGTCATGAGCAGCCGTACGCCCTTGGCCTCCGCGAGCCGGCCGAGGAACAGCACGTGCTCGCCCTCCCCGGTCCGCAGGACCCCCGGTTCCGGTACGAAGTTGTGCTTCACCGCGAGGCGGCCGGCCGGCATTCCGGCGCGTACGAGGACGTCGCGCTGCGCCGCGGAGATGCACAGGAACCGCTCGACGCCCGACCACCAGCGCCGCCGGTTGGCCGACAGGCTGACCGCGAGCGGCACCGTCGCCAGCCGGGAGCCGCGGTAGCAGCCGTGGCGGACGGCGGGCAGCGGCGTCGACCCGACGCACTCGGTGCACGGTTTGCCGTCGCGCTGAAGCGTGCCGGGCGGGCAGATCTGGGTGTAGTTGTGCAGCGTGGCGACGGCGGGCACGCCGACGTCGGCGCAGGCGGCGATGACCGCGGGCGACAGCAGCGGGAAGACGTTGTGGACGTGCACGACGTCCGGCCGGTCGGCGCGCAGCCGGGCGGCGAGTTCGGTGCGCACGGCCGGGTTCCACGGCACGAGCAGTGGCAGGGCGGCCTTGCTCAGCAGGGACCGGCCGGCGATGTCGTCGCTGCGCCGCTCGAAGACGTCGACCCGGTGGCCGCCGGAGCGCAGCAGCTCCACCTCCTGATCGACGACCTTGTTCTCGCCGCTCGGCTGTGCCGAGGCGTAGCGGTTGTGCACCACGAGGATGTGCATGCTCAGGTCACCTCCCGATCCCGGGCCCAGCGCGGGACAGGTCGTCGTTGGGGCGCGGGTGCGAAGAGTTCGGGCGGCGCGGCCGGAGCCTTCGCGGCCGGGGTCGCCAACAGCGAGGCGGCCAGAGCCAGATGGAGCAGGTACGGCGAGGCGTCGCCGAGCCCCGCCTCGGTGTACGAGGCGATCGCGCAGTAGCTGATCAGGAAGATCGCGCAGGCTCGTTGCAGCGACGGCGGCCGCAGCAGGGCGACGCCGCCCAGGGCGAGGAAGACGGCCGCGACGAGACTGACGCCCATCAGGCCCTGTTCGTGGTAGACGGCCAGCCAGCTGTTGTCGATCGGCAGCCCGCCGAACGACTTGTCGCCGAGGCCGGTGCCGAACGCCATGTCCGCGCTCGACCGGGGTGCCGCGAGGAGCGCGTCCCAGACCTTGGCCCGGCCGGTGAGGTTGGAGAAGTTCTCCTGGGTCTGTCCGCGCAGGAACCAGGCCTGGAGCGCGGAGGCGAACCCCACGGCGGCGACGACGGCGATCACCACCGCCCAGGTGAAGAAGCGGCGGGCGGCCGCGCTGGTCAGCAGGAGCGAGCCGATGGCGAGGGCGAGTCCGATGAACAGGCCGAGCGTCGCCGTCCGGGTGTGGGTCAGGGCGAGCAGGACGAGCGAGGGCACGATGACGAACGTCGCGCTGGCCCGGTCGGTCCTGCGGCCGATGAGGAGCAGCACGGTGAGCCCGATGATCACCGCGGCGTACTGTCCGATCTGCGGCGGGGTGAGCGGCCACAACGCGCCGACCAGCCGCCCTCCGTAGAGTTCGGGCAGGGCCGCGCCCGGCGAGATGACCAGCCCCGCGGCCACCGATCCGAGCACCACGAAGTACATCCGAATGTGGTGCCGTACGAACGTCAGGTCGCCGTCCCACCAGCGGCTGAGCAGCCACAGCGTGGCGACGAACAGCGCGAACCGCGCGCAGCGGAACAGCGCCCCGAACCCGGACTCCAGGTCGGCGCTGGCGACGACGCTCGGTACCAGGATCAGGGTGAGCAGGGACACGTACGCGCTGGGGCGCACGGTCAGTCGCAGATTGACGGCGAGCGCGAGGGCGAAGGCGGCGACCAGCGCGCCCATCGTGACCATCTGGATGAGCGAACGGGGCAGCGGGACGATGGTCTTCGCGCCGGCGGAGCCGAGGGTGTTGAGGATCAGCAGCCCCCACACCGCCCCGATGATCTTCGGTGTGCCGGGCCCGTGCCGCAGGTCGTCGCTCATCTCAACCACCGGCCCGTGCGCGGAAGGTGCTGCCCGCGTCCTGCCGGAAGGACGTGCCCTGCCACCGGTGGGAGGTGATGACCTGGCTGGTGTCCTGGGCGACGAACTTCCACGCCCCGACATAGGTGTTGTCGTGCCAGCGGTTGCCCTGCTTGCGGGTGATCGCCTCGGCCACCTTCTCGCCCTTGTACGGCGACCAGTCCGGATAGGTGCCGAAGTTGGCGAGGACCGCCATGCGGTCGCACTTCTCCGTGCACTTGACGACGGACTTGTCGAGCACGAAGCGGTTGTCGTGGATGTCCACCCGCTGGGTCTTCCACCGGCAGTCGGCGTACAGCGGCGGCTTGGCGATGGCGGGCTTCGCGCACCGGTCGGTGCTCTTCACGAGCAGGGTGCAGTCCCCGGACGAGGTGTTGGCCGGGCTGTTGCAGAACCGGTCGGCGTTCTCCCACAGGGTGATCCCCGACCAGTTGTTCTCCAGGACGTTGCCGTAGATCTCGATCTTGTCGGTGCGGGCCCTGACCCGGGGTTCGCCGCCGGACTCGGACACGTAGAGGGTGGCGAACGGGAAGTTGTCGCCGTCCTTGGCCTGCCGGCGGCCCTCGACCCAGTTGTTCCGCCGGATCATGTTGTTCCGGATCACCGCGTTGTAGCTGGTCTCGTAGATCAGGGCGGCGCCGTCATTGCCCTCGATCACGTTCTTCTCGATGCGGAAGTCGTTGTTGTTGGTGTCCGCCCACAGGCCGGTGCCCCGGTTGTCGTGCACCCAGTTCCCGCGCACGTCGGCGCCGTTGACGGCCCAGAACTTCACACCGCCGGTGCAGCCGCAGCCCTCGCGCTTGCGCTCCCAGTCGCCGGTGTTGTTGCCGACGATCTCGTTGCCCTCGATCACCAGGCCGGTGAGCCGGCCGTTGCCCTTGTACGCGTTCATGCCGTACTGGCCGTTCTCGCGCAGGCAGCTGGCGCGGACCTGCTGGCGGGCGCCGGCCATCAGGCCGGCGGCGGAGTTGTACTGGATCGTCGCGTGCTCGATGACCCACCCGTCGGCCGAGTCGTGGTTGACGACGCCCTCGTCGTGCGGGGCGTTGAAGTGCTGGACGGTCAGGTAGCGGATCGTGACGTTCGGGGCGTCGCCGCCGAACGCGTACTGGTTCTTCTTCCCGCCGTCGAGCACGGCGCCGGGCGCGCCCAGGTAGCGGTTCCCCTTCTTGGGGATGACCTGGGCGTACCGGTCGGGTTCGAGCCGGTGCTTGCCCGGCTCGAGCCAGAAGGTGGTGTCCGGCGGGTTCTTCTTGGTCTTCTTCTCCAGGTCGCCGACGACCCCGGGGTCGACCGTGATCGCGCCCTTCGGCGCCTTAGCCGGTCCGGCCTCCGGCGCGGCGCACACCCGTGCCACGGGTGTGGCCGTCGGCGCGGCGCTCGGCTTGGCGTCCGCCTGCCGCGGTGTGCTGTCGCAGCCGGTCGCGGCCAGCAGGACCAGCGCCAGCGATGCCATCGCCGGCGCCCACGGCCGCCTCGTGTTCCGCACGCTCCGCCCCCTAGCCGTGGAACCTGAGCACGGTGGTGAAACCGTCCGTGCCGTCGGCGGAACGGGTACCGGTGCCGACGAGCGTGGTGGCGGGCTCCTTGCGTCCGAATCCGGCGGAGTACCAGCCGAGCGGCGGCTCGCTCTCGCCGGAGTGCGCCTGCCAGGACAGCTCCGCGGGCAGGTCGAGCACCGCCGAACGCTCCTCGCCGTCCCGGGTCCAGGTGAGCCGGGCCCGGTGGTCGACCAGGTCAGCGGAGACCGTCGGGCCGAGGTGGAAGGCGAGCTGCACGGACCGGCCGGGGCCGCGCACCTCGTCGATCACCTTCACCTCCCGCTCCGCGGGCGTGAGTTCCACCTGGCGGCGGTGCACGGCGTCCTGGTAGCCGTCGTGCTCGGCGCACCAGCGGGCCACCGGCGCGTCGGTGTCGGCGACCAGGACGCGGCTCTCGGCGTGCCGGGTCCACAGAAACGGTCCGCCGGACACGGACTGGTCCGCACCGTCCAGGCACAGGGTGTTGTGGCCGAGGGTCGACCGGAAGTACTGCCGCCACTCGGGCTGCCCGTGGTAGCAGTACGTGCCCGGGTCGGCGAGCACGTCGACCCCGTCGTGCCGGACCTCGACGGACAAGGCGTCCGCGTGGGCGTGCGCGGCGATGGACAGGAAGCCGTGCGGGCCGCCGTCGCAGCGGCACCAGATCTCCTCGGGCCCGCGCAGGATGGTGAGCCCCGCGTCGGCGAAGTGGGCCGGGCGGCTCGCCGGCCGGGTCGCGGCCGGCTCGCCGGGCTTGACGAGCGCGGCGAGCAGCGGGGTGCGCACATCGGTGCCGGTCACGTCCGGCCACCAGTCGAGGCGGCCGAACACCGCGTCCCCGGTGGCGAGGAGCGAACCCCAGCGGTCGGTGCCCGCGCCGTCGACGACGAGCCCGTGCCCGTCGTCCGCGTCCCCTTGGCGCGGGGGCCGCAGCCGGTTGTCGACGACGGCCGCGAGGGCGTCGGTCATCCGCAGCAGGACGAGCCGGACCGTCGCGGGGACGGTGACGTCGGCGGCGTCGGCCTCGGCCAGCGCGGCCAGGCCGAGCTCCAGGACGAGGCCGTGATACTCGCTGGCCAGTTCGCGGTTGATGCCTGACAGGAAGGTGTTGGCGCGCAGGTTGCGCTCCAGGGACCGCAGGGCCCCGGCCCGCCAGCGCGCCGACGAGGGGAACCAGTCGAACGCGCAGGCGGCCGACAACTGCCCGGCGGCCTCGGCGATGACGTGGTTGTTCGCCGAGGAGCCCCGGCTGGGGAAGGCGGCGAGCCAGCGCTGGTGGTGCCAGATCTGCTGCACCGCCACCGGGTTCTGCTCGAACAGCGCGGCCGCGCCGGGCCAGCCGTCGAGGAGCCGTCTGACCCACACCCAGGACAGCAGCCGGATGCCCAGCTCGATGCCGCTGATCCAGTGCACTCCGCGCAGCGGCGGGTTGGCCGCCCACCAGGAGCGCAGATGGTCGGCGACGCGCTCGGCGTACCGGTCGTCGCCGGTGACCGCGTAGGCGGCGGCGAGGACGGTCAGGTACTGGTGCCGGGACAGCTCCCAGATCTGCTTGATGTCGCCGACGGCCTCCTCGTCGCGGTAGGGCACGCCGAAGCAGTAGCCGAACGGCGCTCTGCGCCCGGTCTTCGGGTCGTGCCACCAGTCCGGGTCGACGAGGTCGTCGCGGACCACGCCGAAGTACTCGACGTGCCCGTACATCAGCCGGTCCGCCTCGGCGACGAGGCGTTTCGCGGCGTCCGGCGGGATCGCGGCGATCGCCCCCGCCGGCAGGACCGCGGTGAACCGGGCGTCGGTCACGGTCGGACAGGCCGGCCGCGCCGTGCGCCAGCGGCGTCGGCGCACCGCGTCGCCCGCCCGGCCCGCGACCTCCCGCGGCCCCATCCGGGACAGCCGCCGGAGGTACCAGGCCGGGCTTCCCGCGGTGACGCTCATCGCGTCCTCGCCAACGTCACCGGAGCGCCACCGGCCAGCGCGGTCTGCACGGCGAGCGTGGCCGCCGTGGTGGCGACGAGGGAGTCGAGCGGTACGGGCATCGGTCCGCCGGTCCGCACGGCCCTGACGAAGGCGGCCAGTTCGGCGTTCTGGCCCTTGTCCCGGGTCTTGGGCAGCCGCGAGCTGACCCACTTCCTGCGGCCGGACCCGCCGTCCGCGTACACGGAGGCGCGGACGAAGTCGTCGAGCCGCAGCGCGCGTCCGTCGGCCACCAGGTCCAGGGTCTCCTTGGGGAGGCCGGAGGGGCCGGTGGTGAGGTAGCTGAGGGTGGCGGTGGATCCGTCGGGGTAGCGCAGGACGACCTGGAGGTCGTCGTTGCCGGACGGGGCGACCGCGTACACGGAGACCGGGTCGGCGTCGAGCAGCCAGCCGGCCGTGTCGATGAAGTGCCCGCCCTCGCCGGCGAACCGCGAGCCCTCACTGCTCTGCCGCAGGTACCAACTGCCGTGCTGCAACCGTCCCGCGTTCACCAGGTAGCGCAGGCTCGCCGGACCCGTCCGGGCGCCGAACTGCTGCTTCGCCTCCTGGAGGAGCGGCGCGAAACGGCGGTTGAAGCCGACCTGGAGGCGGTCGTTGCCGGACTCCTCGACCGCGGCGAGGACGCCGGCCAGGTCGTCCTCGGTGAGGGCCAGGGGCTTCTCCACGAACACGGCCTTCCCGGCGAGGAGTGCCTGCCGGGTCAGTTCGGCGTGCGAGCTGTGCCGGGTGACGACGAACACCGCGTCGATGGACGAGTCGCCGAGGACGGCGTCGAGGTCGGTGGTCGCCTCGGCGAAGCCGAACTTCTGCTGTGCGTTGGCCGCGGACAGCGCCGTCGTGGTGACGACCGTGGCCAGCTCGACGCCCTCGCGCCGGGCCAGGTGCGGCAGCAGCATCGACGTGGCGTAGTTGCCCGCGCCGACGAACGCGAGGCGCACCGGCGTCTTCGCGGGCCGGGCCAAGCTCGCCTCGACGCGCGCCGTGGGCACGGCCACCTCCGGGGCCGCCGCAGGCGTGCCGTCATCGGTCTGCTCGGGGTAGCGGAACAGGACGGTCACGGCCTTCAACTCGCCGTCCTTCAGCCGCTGGTACGTCTCGACGGCCTCGTCGAAGTCCGCGGTGTGGGTGACCAGCGGCTCGACGTCGACGCTGCCGCGCGCCATGAGGTCGAGGAAGCACGCCAGGTTGCGGCGCTCGGTCCAGCGCACGTAGCCGATCGGGTAGTCGCGCCCCTCCAGTTCGTACTCCGGGTCGTAGCGGCCGGGGCCGTACGAGCGGGAGAACCGGACGTCGAGCTCCTTCTCGTAGTACGCGTTCCACGGGAGATCGAGGCGGCACTTGCCGATGTCGACGACCCGGCCGCGGTCCCGGCTCAACTTCGCGGCCAGCTCGACGGGTTGGTTGCTGCCGCCACCGGCGGCCAGGTACACCTGGTCCACGCCGTACCCGTCGGTGAGGTCCGCGACAGCGCTCTCCACGGCCGCGGACGCGGGGTCGCCGCAGGCCGTGGCGCCGAGGCTCTCCGCCAGCTCGCAGCGCGCCGGGTCCGGGTCGGCGCCGACGACACGGACGCCCGCGGCGGCGAGGAGCTGCACGACCAGCTGTCCGATCAGGCCCAGGCCGATGACCAGGGCCGTCTCGCCGAGCTGCGGCTCGCCCTGGCGCACCCCCTGGAGCGCGATCGACCCGACGGTGCCGAAGGCGGCATGACGCGCCGGGAGGCCCTCGGGCACCCGGGCGTAGAGGTTGCGCGGCACCCAGTTCAGCTCGGCGTGCAGGGCGTGTTCGTTGCCGGCGCAGGAGACGAGGTCGCCGACCTTCACGTCGTCGACGCCGGCGCCGACCTCCTCGACCACGCCGCACAGCGAGTAGCCGAGCGGGGTGTAGGAGTCCAGCTTGCCCATCACCTTGCGGTAGGTGGCGGGCACGCCGTTGGTGGCCACGCTCTGCATGACCTTGGCGACCTGGTCGGGCCGGGAGCGCGCCTTGCCCACCATCGACATGCCGGCCTCGGAGACCTTCATGAGCTCGGTCCCGGTGGAGATCAGCGAGTAGGCGCTGCGGACCAGCACACCGCCCGGCTTGCACCCCGGCACCGGGACGTCGAGCAGCGCCAGCTCGCCGCTCTTGTAGTTCTGCACAACCTGTTTCACCGAAGTCCCCTTGTTTCTCTGCCGTCTTCTACGCGCTTCACGCCGCGGAACGAGCGCCCTGGCCGGACCCGGAGGTCGCGTCGCGGTACCAGTACTCGAGGGTCAGCACATGCCACAGATGCTTGGAGAAGTCCCGCTGTCCCGCGGCGTCCTCGGCGACCATCCGGGCCAGCGCGTCACGGCGCAGAAACCCGGAGCTCACGAGGACGCCGTCGTTCACCACCTCGCGGACCAGCGGTGCCAGGTCCCGGCTCATCCAGGCCCGCAGCGGGGCGCTGAACAGGCCCTTGGGCCGGTAGACGATCTCCTTGGGCAGGATCGAGGTGGCCGCCTCCTTGAGCGCCGCCTTGCCCTGCCGTCCGACGATCTTGCGGTCGCCGGGCACGGCGAACGCCGCCCTGACCACCTCGACGTCCACGTACGGCACGCGCACCTCGGTCGACGCGGCCATGCTGGAGCGGTCCGTGTACGCGAGGTTGAGCCCCGGCAGGAACATCCGGGCGTCGCCCAGGCACATGCGGTTGACGAAGTCGTCGAGGTCGTTGTCCTCGTAGACGTCCGCGTGTTCGGTCAGGACGTCGTCGACCGTCCCGGCCAGGTCCGGGTTGACGAGGTCGAGCAGTTCGGCCTGGTCGTACATGGTGTAGCTGCGCCGGAACGCGGTCTCCTCCGGCAGGTCGGCGAAGGACAGGAACCGCTTCGCGAAGCGCACCGAGCGGTAGCCGCGGCGGCTCGTGGCGACCGGCAGCCGGTCCACGGCCGCCGACAGGCCGCGCCGCAGGGGCCGCGGGACCCGCTGGTAGCGCACCGCGAGGAGGTTGGCCAGGTGCTTGCGGTAGCCGGCGAACAGTTCGTCGGCTCCCATGCCGGAGAGCATCACCTTGACCCCGGCCTCCCGGGCGGCCGAGCAGATCAGGAAGGTGTTGATCGCGGCCGGGTCGCCGATCGGCTCGTCCAGGTGCTGCGTCATCCGCGGCAGCAGGTCGAGGACGTTCGGCGCGATCTCGATCTCGTGCAGGTCGACGCCGAACCGCTGGGCGACCTGCCGGGCGTAGCGCAGGTCGTCCGGCATCGCCTCGAACTTGGCGTCCTCGGCGCGGAATCCGATCGTGTACGCGGAGATCCCGGGCTGGTGGCGGGCCGCGAGCGCGGTCAGCCAGCTGGAGTCGAGGCCGCCGGAGAGGAAGGTCGCCACGGGGACGTCGGAGAGCAGATGGCGCCGGGTCGACTCCTCGACGATGGCGGCCAGGTCCGGCCGCTCGCCGGCCTGCGCGCGCGCCCGGCCCTCGGCGGCGACGTCCTTCAGGTTCCAGTACCGGCCGCGCTCCACCCGGCCGTCGGGCCGGCAGCGCAGCCAGCTGCCCGGCGGCAGCTTCTCCGCCTCGCGGTACGCGCACCGCGAGTCCGGCACCCAGTAGTAGAGGAGGGAGGCCACCAGGGCGGCGGGGTCGACCTCCAGGGGGCCGCCGGTCGCGGCGGCGACGGCCTTGAGCTCGGAGGCGAACAGCAGGCCGTCGCCACGGCGGAGCAGGAACAGCGGCTTGATGCCCAACTGGTCGCGGGCGAGGACCAGTTCACCGGTGCGCTCGTCGAAGATGCCGAACGCGAACATGCCGCGCAGCCGGGGCAGGCAGTCCGTGCCCCAGCGTCGCCAGGCCTCCAGGATCACCTCGGTGTCGGAGGTGCCGCGGAACCGGACCCCGGCGGCGGTCAGCTCGGCGCGCAGCTCGGGCGCGTTGTACAGCTCGCCGTTGTAGGTGAGGGCGAGGCCGTCCTTGACCATGGGCTGGGCGCCGGTCTCGGACAGGTCGATGATGGACAGCCGGCGGTGCCCGAGCTGCACCTCGCCGTCACCGACCGGGTGGCCGTAGCGGCCCGCCCCGTCAGGACCGCGGTGGGCGAGGATGTCGGTGAGCCGGTCGGTGACGGCCTTCCCGTCCGGCCAGCGGTACGTCCCTGCGATGCCACACATAACTACCGCCCCTCCTGTTCGTTGTCCGCGCCCCGTGCGGCCCAGATCGGCTGCCGCTCGGTGTGCCGCCGCTCCGTCCCGTTCTGCCGGGGCAGCCGCTCGCTGCGGCCGCGCAGCGCGGTGTGCAGCCCGTCCCACAGGGTGCCGTCGGTCCTGTCCCGCGGATCGGGGTCGATGAGCACGACGCCGATCACCGGGATGCGCTGGTCGGCGAGTTGGCGCGCGACGGTGTGCAGCCAGGCGGCGCTGCCGTGCCCGGCGCGTACGACGAGCACGGTCTGGGTGCCGAGGTAGTGGAGGTCGGTCCACGCGGTGCCGGGTGCCACCGAGCCGACGCCGATCCGGCGTACCTGGTCGGAGACGGTCGCGGCGCGCTCGCCGCCGACCACGGTGGGGTCGGACTGCTGCGGGCGGCGGCGGGAGAGCTGCGTGCCGGGCAGGCCGTCGATGACGGTCACCGGCCCCTCCGCCATCAGTGCCCGGCCGACGTCCAGGGCGATGGTGCTCGCGTTGCGGGCACAGCCCAGTTCGAGCACGGACACCGGTTCGGTGGAGCCGCGCACGGTGCGGGCGAGGTGCGCGGTGAGGCGTTCGCCCGCCGTCCGGGTCCGCCGGCGGCGCCACGGCCTGCCCGAGCGGCGGGGCAGTTCCGCGATGACGGACGCGCCCAGGTTCGCCGCGATGTCCCGTCGCAGCACGGGGCGGTCCTTGACCACGACGCCGACGGCGGCGAGCGCGAGCCCGAGGACCAGGCCGAGGACCAGCCCGATCGCGGCATTGGTGACGACGGCCTTGGGCAGGGAGTGCTCCACCGCGCGGGCGTCGTCCACGACCTGCGTGCCGGCGATGACGTCGGGCGTTCCGGTGCGCGCTTCGGCGGCGCGCTGGTCGAAGTCGGCGATGCGGGAGTTGAGTTCGGCCCGGCGGGCGAAGAGGGACTCGATGCTCGCCGCGTCCTGCGGGTCGCTCTCCGGCGAGCGGTCCCCGATCGTCTCGTTGACCTGGGCGAGTTCTTGCCGCATCCGGTCGCGCTGGTCGAGCAGGGCCTTGGCCTCGGCCTTCGCGGCATCCTTCATCCGCCTGACGTGGTCGCTGACGAACGCGTCGGCGAGCGCCCTGGCCCGGGCCACGGCCTGCGCGTCGGTGTCGGCGGTGACGTCGATCCGCAGCAGGTTGTTGGTCAGACCGGTGCCCCGGTAGTCCCGCATGAGGTCCTCGGGCTTCTCCGAGGAGTGGAGGGACGTGAGGGCCGCGGCCGCGATCCGTGTCGTCCCGAGGAGTTCGACGTCGGTGCGCATCAGCGTTCCGGTGTCGTTCGGCTGGTCCTCCTTGTGCGCGACCAGCACCTTGGTCATCGCGCTCGGGGGCGGTGGCAGCAGAACCGCCATCGCCGCGCCGGCCAGCAGGCCGAGGAGCGCCATGGCGCTCCAGAGGCGGCGGCGCCTGCGCACCGCCACGACGAGCGCGTGCAGGTCGAAGAGGGGAGCGGCCGTGGACGACTCCGTTTTCCTGTCCGTCGTCATGCCGAACCTCCCCTTGCCTGGCCGCGCCCGGCGAGCGCCGGGGCGGCCTTGTCCGGTGCGTCGCCGGCGTCGCGCCGCGCGACGGCCTGGACCGGTTCGGCGACGACGACGCCGACGACGTCGTGTCCGCCGTCCGCGCAGGCCTCGGCGATCCCGGCGAGCTCCTCCGCGGTCCAGCTGCCCGCGCTGAGCACGACGAGGGCGCCGGACTCGGCGCCGCGGTCGGGCACGGTCGGCCGGTCCACCGACACCTCCAGCGCGCGCAGCGCGGATCGCCGTGCGCCTCGGTGACGAGCTGGCCCGCGGCCCGCAGGGCGATCTCGTCGCCCTCGGGGACGAGGACCAACAGGCCGCGATTGTGCGCCAGTTGGTTGCGGAGCCGGGCGCACACCCGTCCGTAGCGGATCCGTCGGCCCGCCTCGTCGCGGGACTTCAGCGGTGCCGCCATGTCCCATCGGGTGTCGGCGCCGACCAGGCGGCGCAGTCGGGCCCGCGAGCCGTGGCCCTCGTACCGCTGCGCGCGCTGTTCGCCGGGTACGTCGACAGTGCCGAGCAGCGTCGAGCCGAGGGCGGCCGTGATCTCCGCGTCGGTGCGCAGCCTGCGGTTCATACGGGCGGCGACGAGATGGCCGATGACCGCGAGCAGGAAGGACAGCAGGGCGCCGAAGACGACGAGCTGGGTCCGCGTGGGCGGCGCCTCGCCGGTCGGCCGGGCCGCGGGGCCCATGACGACCATGTTGGCCAGGGTGCTCGCCGGGTCGGACTCGTCGAGCTTGCGCATGGCCTCTTCCAGGGAGGTGCGCAGCTTTTCGAGCGCGGTACGGGCCTGCACGCTCTCCACGCTCTGCCCGGGGTCGGCGGCCTCGGCGAGCTCGGTGATGCGTTTGTTGGTCTCGCGCACCTGCTTGCGCAGTGCCTCGGGAGCGGTGGCCGGGTCGGCGTCGGTGCTGCCGCCGGCGACCCGGGCGGCGAAGGCGACGAACTCCTTGGCCAGCCGGTTGGCGAGCTGCTGGGCCCGCTCGGGGGTCTCGGCCGTGCCCGAGAGCGCGATGATGTTCCCGTTGGCGGCCTTGGCGCTGACCCGCTCCCGCAGGTCGTCGCCGGTGACGCCGCTCCAGTCGAGCTCCTCGGCGGTGCGGTCGACGACCACGGAACTGGTCGCGATGTCCACCTGCGTGAGCAGTTCGCGCTCTTCCCACTGTCCGGGCAGCAGCACGGAGGCCGACGCGGTGTACCGCGGCGGGAAGACCACGGAGACGCCGTAGCCGACGAGCGCGCCGATCAGGGCGGCGACGGCGAGAACCCGCCACCGCCGGTGGAAAATCCGCCCGATGGTGACCAGGCGTATCGTGTCCTCACTCACCTGCGCGGCCTCTTCCTTGCGCGGTCACGGCAGGCGGCGTCGTAGGCGGCGAGCAGCGATTCCTGCGAGTTGCTCCAGGACAGCGGTCCGCTGATCCGCTCCTGGCCGATCGCGCCCATGCGGGCCCGCTTCTGCGGGTCGTCCAGCAGCACCGTGATGAGCTTGGCGAATTCGGCCTCGTCGTTGGCGGGCGCGTAGACGGCGGCTTCCCCGGCGGAGACGCGTGCTTCCTTGAGGTCGAACGAGACGATCGGGCGGCCCATCGCCATGTACTCGAGGACCTTGTTCATGGTCGACACGTCGTTGAGCGGGTTGTGCGGGTCGGGCGACAGGCACACGTCCGCGGTGGACAGGTACCGCACGAGGTCGGCGTCCGGAACGCGCCCGGTGAACTGCACCTGATCGTCGAGCCCGAGCTCCGTGGACAGCTCCACCATCGCGTCGAAGGCGTCGCCGGCCCCGACGAACACCGCGTGCCAGTCGGTCCGTCCGAACTCGTCGCGCAGTTTCGCGAGGGCGCGCAGCGCGTAGTCGACCCCGTCCTGCGGCCCCATCACGCCGAGGTAGCACAGCAGGTGTTCCTTGCCGCGCTTCAACTCCGGTTCGGGAGGGACCGGTTGGAACCGGTCGACCGCGGGTGCGCTGCGTACCACGAACACGTCCTCGGGGCGCCGGCCGCCGCGGCGGATCGCGACGTCCCGGTAGCTCTCGTTCGTGGCGAGCACGATATCGGCGGCCCGGTAGGTGCGCCGTTCGAGGGCGCACACGGCGCGGTAGAGCAGGTCCTTGCCGCGGTCGAAGCGGGAGAGGTACAGCTCGGGCACCAGGTCGTGCTGGTCGAAGACGAACTGCGCGCCGCGCCGCTTCAGCCACATCGCGGGCAGGAACAGCAGGTCCGGCGGGTTGCAGGCGTGCACCACGTGGACCGGGCCGACCTTGCGGGCCAGCCGGGCCGTGTGCCACAGCGCCGTCGCGTACTCCTTCAGGTAGCCGGACGGTCCGCCGGTGGCCGCGGTCAACGGGTAGCGGTGGATCCGCACCCCGTCGATCACCGCCTCCGGTTCGGTGTCTCTCTTGCTCCCCTGCGGGCAGATGACGTCCACCGTCCAGCCCGCGTCGCGCAAGGTCGTGCATTCCTGCCACACCCGCCGGTCGAACGGCACCGACAGGTTCTCCACGAGGATCAGCGCGCGCCGGCCGGGCCGGACACCGCTCGTTGCTTTACCAGGCAAGGCCCACGTACCCCGGATCGGTCCGACGCGCTTCGGCGTCGGGAAGGCGGATGAGATCGACGATCACCGGGCCGTCGCCGTGCGGCAGCGCCGACAGGACGGCCGGGTCCCTGGTTCCGACCAGGCACACCTCGGCGTGGTCGAGCACTTCGTCGACGGAGTCCGCGAGCAGTTGCGCCAGGTGCGGAAGCCGGGTCTCGATGTATTCGCGGTTCGCGCCGATCAGCCGAGAGAGGCTGACGTTGGCGTCGTGGATCCGCAGGTCGTAGCCCTTGCCGTGGAGCCGCTCCGCCAGTTCGACGAGCGGGCTCTCGCGGAGGTCGTCGGTGCCCGGTTTGAAGGAGAGTCCGAACAGTCCGACCCGGCGTTTGCCGGTGCGCTCGACGAGGTCCACCGCGCGTTGCAGATGGTCGGCGTTCGAGGCGAGCACGTGGGACAGGATGGGCACCGAGACGTCGGCCCGCTGTGCCGCGTGGACCAGGCTGCGCAGGTCCTTCGGGAGGCAGGAGCCGCCGAAGGCGAAGCCGGGCCGCAGGTAGGCGGGGCTGATGTTCAGCTTCCGGTCGGCGAGGAACACGTCCATCACCTGGTGCGAGTCCACCCCGAGGGCCTGGCACACGGCGCCCAGTTCGTTGGCGAATCCGATCTTGAGACCGTGGAACGAGTTGTCCGCGTACTTGATGGCCTCGGCCACCGGGACCGGCACCCGGAACACCTCGCCGGGCAGGCCGCCGTACAGCGCGAGCACCGCGTCGCCGCTGGCCGCATCGAGTTCGCCGATGACGGTCTTGGGCGGGTCGAAGAAGTCCCGCACGCTGGTGCCCTCGCGCAGGAACTCCGGGTTGACCGCGACGCCCAGGTCGACGCCCGCCGTGCCGCCGACGTACTTCTCCAGGATCGGCAGCAGCAGGTTCAGGCAGGTGCCGGGGAGCATGGTGCTGCGGAAGACGACGGTGTGCCGCCCGCCCCGCTCGGCGAGGGCGGCGCCGATCTGCTCGGTGACCCGCTCCAAGTACGTCGTGCACAGGCTGCCGTTGGGCTCGGACGGCGTGCCGACACAGATCAGCGATATCTCGCTGTTCATGATCGCCTCGCGGACGTCGACGGTGGCGCGTAAGGCTCCCTTCCGTACGACGTCGGCGGTGAGTTCACCGATCCGCTCCTCGACGACCGGGGCCTTCCCGTCGTTGACCAGGTCGACCTTCACCTGGTTCACGTCGACGCCTATGACCTCGTGTCCCATGCCGGCCAGGCACGCGGCCGACACGCAGCCCACGTAGCCGAGCCCGAAAACGCTGACCCTCATGACGCATTCCTCCCCCCAGGCAGGCCCTTGCGGCCTGCCGTCCGCGCGGCGTCGATGCGACGTCCCCGCTCTCCCCGCATCAGTACGCCCCCTGCCCGTGGAGCACCGCGCGCAGCGTCTTCCACAAGATCACCGTGTCCAGTGCCAGGGACCAGTCCTCGACGTAGCGCAGGTCGAGGCGGACGGCCTCCTCCCACGGCAGGTCGCTGCGCCCGCTGATCTGCCACAGGCCGGTCAGACCGGGCTTGACCAGGAGTCGCCGCCGGATGTCCGGCCCGTACGCCGCGGACTCCTCCGGCAGCGGGGGCCGCGGGCCGACGAGCGACATCGAACCGGTGAGTACGTTGAACAGTTGCGGGAGTTCGTCGAGCGAGTAGCGGCGCAGTACCGCTCCCACCCGCGTCACCCGCGGATCCCGGCGGAGCTTGAACAACAGGCCCGCGCCTTCGTTGCGGTCGGCGAGCTGGGCACGCGCCCCGTGGGCTCCGGCGACCATCGTGCGGAACTTGAAGATGGTGAACTCGCGGCCGTCCTTGCCGACCCTGCGCTGGCGGTACAGCGCCCCGCCGCGGCTGTCGGCGAGGACCAGCAGACCGACGAGGACCATCAGCGGCGCGAACAGCACGAGCAGAACGGCCGCGCCCAGCCGGTCGACGACACCCTTGATCGCTCTGCGGCCGCCGGTGAAGGTCGGCATGCTCACCCGCAGCAGCGGGATGCCGAGCACCGCGTCGACGTGCAGCCGCGGCCCGGCCACCTCCATCAGGACGGGGGCCACGACCATCTCGGCGTCGCTGCCCTCCAGGTTCCAGGCGAGACGCTGCAACCGGTCGGGGGACCAGTGCGGGTCGGGGGTGACGGCGACGACCCGGTAGCCGTCGCGGCGCACATGGCTCGCCACGTCGGCCAGTTGGCCGACGACCGGCACCCCGTCGAGGTCAGCGCCGTCGGATCCGAGGCCGTCCGTCGTGCACACGGCCTCCACCCGCCAGCCGAGATGCGGGAACTTGCGGGTACGGGATATCAGGTCGCGCACGGTCTCCGGGCTCCCGGCGGCGAGCACCGGGCGCAGGCACCATCCGTCCTTGCGCTGTTTGTGCAGCCAGAGGCGGAGCACATAGCGCGTGGTCATGGTGACGAGCGCGATCGCGGGTATCGCGACGAAGATCCAGAGCTTGATGTTGCGGGAGGTCAGGGCGATGCCGCCGAGCGCCAGCACGACGGTCGCCGTGAACAGCGAGCGTCCGAGCCGGCGGAACTCCTCGGCGCCCTGCCCGAGCACGGCGGGAGCCCACGCCCTGCTGAGGGCGAGCGCGGCGAGCACCAGGAGTTCGGTGCCGAACGCCAGGATGCCCCACTTCTCATGCCAGTTGGCCGCGTCGCGGGCCCCGAAGAAGTTGCCTATGGAGGCCACCACAAGCGCGGTGGCCACGGTGTCGCTGGTGATCACGGTTCGCCGGTACCGCTGTTCCCAATCGTGCGCGAGCTGGCCGAACTCTCCGTTCGCCAAGCGACCGCGCGCCGACGGAAAAGGGCCGACTAATCCCCCCTGACGCACAGAACCCCCCCGGTCCCCAGTGGTACGACGTGGTCGTTTTACGCCGTTCCTCCCCCCGGGCAGCCCCCGCCCCCGCGGACGGCACCCGGCTGCTTCATCGCTGCGTGAACAGCCCACCCCGGCGGCAATAGATCATCATTTGTCGCCTCGTGTCCCAGCATGTGAAGCACGGTCAATCTAGACCATGGGGACCCCCCTGGAGAGAGGGATGTGTGGAATTCGTGCCCAACATTTGAAGCTCAATACATGGCCTGTGAATCATCCGCGAGGGTCATGACAACGAAGTCGTGGCCTGTGACCTGTGACGACACGGCCGCGCCGGAGGGCCACGACGGCGGTCGAACATCCGGATGATCGTCGACCGGTCGCCGCAGGCTGTCCGGATGAGCGGCTCTCGCGGCCTGATCTCGCCCCTGCGAAAGATCGCAGAAAGCGGTTTCCGCAGGCCCGAGCCGTTTTCACGGCTCCTCGGGCCCGTCCTCGTCGAGCGCGAACCACACCGTCTTGCCCTCCGGTTCGGGGCGTACGTTCCACTGGTGGGCCAGGAGGTCGAGGAGGACGAGACCGCGGCCCGAGGACGAGAGTTCGCCGGGGGCGCGCCGGTGCGGGACCTCGTCGCTGCGGTCGGTGACCTCCACGCGCAGCCGCCGGTGTCCCTGCGGCCCGCTGATGTCGGCCCGCAGGAGGGCGGACTGCTCGGTGTGAATGAGCACGTTGCCGAGGAGTTCGGAGGCGAGCAGGACGGTGGTGTCGACCTGCTCGGGGCGCTCCCAGTCGTGGAGCAGGCCCTGGAGCTCGATCCGCGCGTCGGCGAGGCCCTGCGCCTGGTCCTGTTCGAGGGTGAGCCGCAGATGCCGTCCGGTGCCGTCGGCGTGCGGGGCGGACGGGTCGCGGCGCAGCAGAAGCAGGGCGATGTCGTCCTCGGTGTAGGAGGCGGGCCGGCCGTCGGGCTGCGCGGAGTGCGGTGCCACGACCGCGTTCAGGAGCCGGTCCGCGAGGCCGTCGAGGTCGTCGGGGGTGCCGGGCGTCAGCGCGTCGCGCACCCGCAGCCAGCCGGAGTACATGTCGTGGCCGCCGGACTCGATCAGCCCGTCCGTGCACAGCATGAGGATCTCGTTCTCGCGCAGGGAGACGACGCTGACCGGGTAGTCGTCCTCCCCGAGGTCGAGGCCGAGCGGCAGTCCGCCGCGTACGTGCTTGAGCAGGCAGGTGCCGTCCGGGAGGCGGATCACGGGGTGCGGGTGTCCGGCGCGGGCGATGCGCAGGGTGCCGGTGGCGGGGTCGGCCTCCAGGTAGATGCAGGTGGCGAAGCGGCCCCCGGCCAGGGACGACAGGAACTTCGAGGCTCGCACCAGGACGGCGTCGGGGCCGTGGCCCTCGGCCGCGTACGCGTGGATGGCCGTGCGCAGCTGGGACATCAGGCCCGCGGCCTGGACGTCGTGCCCCTGGACGTCGCCGATCACCAGGCCGAGGCGCCCGTTGGGCTGGGTGATGCAGTCGAACCAGTCGCCGCCGACCATGAGCCCTCCGCCGGTGGGCAGGTACCGGGCGGCGACCGTCAGGCCGTCGGTGCCGGGGCCGACGCGGCCCATGCTGCTGCGCAGGTTCTGCGAGAGGGTGCGGTCGGCCTGGCCGTCGTAGCTCTGTTCGATGCTCTGGCCGAGGAGGACGGCCACGGTCCGCAGGAAGGCGCCGAGGCCGTTGGTCATCCGCAGCGGGGCGTCGAAGGCGGCCATCCAGACACCGGTGAGCCGCCCGTACGTGGTCAGGGGCAGGAACGCCCAGGCCACGTACCCCTGCCGGTCCGAGAGTCGCCAGGTGGAGGGGAACCGGTCGCGGAACTCCCGCGGCGACGCCAGGAACACCGGACGTCCGGTGCGGGCCACCTGGGTGGCCGGATGGGCGGCGTCCAGGGGCAGTCGGTAGACGTCCCCCTCCCCCTCCGGCAGCCCCAACTGGCCGACGCAGTGCAGGAGTTCGCGGTCCGCACGGAACACGGCCTGGCCGCACAGCGGCAGCGTCGGGTCGGTGAGCCGCGAGATCAGCGTGAGCGCCTCGCCGAGCGACGCGGCCCGCGCGAGGGCGTGCCCGGTCAGGAGCAGGCCGGCGCCGCGGTGCCGCATGCGCTCGGACACCCGGCCGGCTCCGTCGGCGGCCGGGCCCGCCATCCGGTTCAGCGCCTCGACCTGACGCGTCTCGGCGTCGTACGCGTCGGACCCCTCGGCATCACCGTGCTCGCGCCCACCACCCACCAGCGCCACTCCCGTCAGATCTGCGCACCCGTCTCCCCCATGTTCCGCCGATCCGCTGCGCCGCGCCTGCGCTCCCGCACCCGTTTGCGCGCGAGGCCGTACACCCCCGTACCAACTGGCCGTCCGGGAGCAGGCATTGACGGATCCGCACGCGGCGACGAAGATCGACAGGCATCACTCTGACAACGTTGTCGAGAAGGAAAGGTCCGCCATGCGCCCGATCCGACCGATGGGACCGATGAGAGCGCTGAGACGCGGGGTGACGACCGCGTTGATCCTCACGACCGTGGCCGCCGCCTCGGTCACGACCGGCGTCGCCGCCGCCCAGGAGCGGGGAGCGCGGTTCGCCGCCGACCCCACGTCCCTGGTCGACACGTCGGTCGGCAACAACGGCGACGGGACGACCTTCCCCGGCGCCGCCACCCCCTTCGGCATGGTGCAGCTGAGCCCGGACACCCAGCTGAACAAGTACGCCTCCTACGACTACGCGCAGGACACGATCCTCGGCTTCAGCCACACCCACCTCTCGGGCGTCGGCTGCCAGACGATGGGCAACATCCGGTTCATGCCGACGACCGGCGCCGTCACCTCGTCCGACCCGGCGGCGTACGGGGCGAAATTCAGCCATGACCATGAGACCCGCGCCCCGGGCTACTACGGCGTGACGTTCGACAACGGCATCAAGGCGGAGCTGACCGCGACCCAGCGCACGGGACAGCACCGCTACACCTACCCGGCGGACTCGGGCACCCAGAACGTTCTCATCGAGGCAGGTGAGAGCAATGGGAGCACGTACGCGGGCGACATCAAGGTGGTCGGCGACGACACCGTGGAGGGCTGGGTCCAGGGCGGCAACTTCTGCGGGGAGACCGGTAAGGAGCGGTACCGGGTCTACTTCAGCGCCACGTTCGACCGCACTTTCAAGACGTTCGGCACCTGGACCGACGGGACGCTGACACCGAACCAGCGGGAGGCCTCGCGCGGCAGCAAGCGCGCGGGCGCCTGGCTGTCGTTCGACGCGGCGCGGGGCCGGCGGATCGGATCGTCGGTGGGCCTGTCCTACACGTCGGTCGACGGCGCGCGCCTCAACCGCAGGGCCGAGCGGCCCGCGTCGTTCGACGCGGCGCGCGGTGCCGCGCACGACGACTGGCGGAGCGAGCTGAACCGGATGCGGGTCGCGGGCGGCAGCACCGCCGACCAGCGCACGTACTACACCGCGCTCTACCACTCGCTGCTGCACCCGTCGATCGGTTCCGATGTCGACAACCGCTACCGCGGCTTCGACGACAAGGTGCACCGGGCGGACGCGCCGTACTACCAGATGTTCTCGCTCTGGGACACCTACCGTTCGCAGAACCAGCTGGTGGCGTTGTTGCATCCGGACAAGGCCGCGGACATGGCGAAGTCGGTGCTGCGGATCTACCAGGACGGCGGCTGGCTGCCCCGCTGGGGGCTCGGTGGCGGCGAGACCAACGTGATGAGCGGCGATCCCGTCACCCCGTGGGTCGTGGACCTCTACAACCGCGGCCTGCTCGACGACAGCACCGCGCGTCAACTCTTCGACGCCTTGTGGAAGAACGCCAACGAGGTGCCCGCCGACCAGTCCCTGTTCCGCGGCCGTGACGGCAATCCGACGTATGTGAAGAACGGCTGGGTCGGGTACCAGAACCTGCCCGGCTACCGGTTCGGCGACAGCCGTCAGGCGGGCTCGGCCACGCTCGAGTACGCGCTCGGCGACTGCGCGCTGTCCACGATGGCGGCGGGGCTCGGCCACCGGGACAAGGCCGCGACGCTCGCCGCGCGCTGCGACAACTTCAGCACGCTGTGGGACAAGGACGTCACGTCGAAGGGCTTCACCGGGTTCCCGGTCACGCGCGACGCGGACGGCACGGTCGCCGGTGACCCGGATCCCACTCGGTCGGGGGCGTTCCACGAGGGCACCGCGTGGCAGTACCAGTGGCTGGCGCAGCAGGACCCGAAGGCGCTGTTCGGCCTGATGGGCGGAGCCTCGGGCGCGGAACAGCGGCTCGACACGTTCTTCGACATGCCGACCGTGCTCACCGACCCGGCGAAGGCCGCGTCGGAGTCCTGGGTGACGGGCGCGTACGACTACCACAACAACTTCGCCTTCAACCCGAACAACGAGCCGGACTTCCACACCCCGTGGATGTACGCGTGGACCGGCGCGCCGTGGAAGACCTCGGCGGTACTGCGGGCGATGCGGACGCTGTTCACGGACGACGCGTACGGCATGCCGGGCAATGACGATCTCGGTGCGACGTCGTCGCTGCTCGTCTTCGCCATGGCGGGAGTGTTCGAGGCCCAGCCCGGGTCGGCCCGCTACATCGTCTCGGCGCCGATGTTCGAGAAGGTCGAGATCCGGCCCGCGCACGGGCGCGCGATCCGCATCGAGGCACCGGGGGCGGACGCGTCGAAGGCCCAGTACGTCGCGTCGGTGCGGACGGACCGGGGCCCGTCGCGGCAGAGCTGGCTGTCCCACGAGGATCTGCTCCGGTCCGGCACACTGCGCGTCACGTTGTCCGACCGGCCCACCCGTTGGGGCGTCGACGCCGCTCCGCCCGCGGTGGCGCGGGACTGATGGCGTGGGTGACCGTCAGGAGGCGGGCCGGGCGGCCGGTCCGGGCCTGGCGGTCACCTCGGTGGGGGCCAGGGACGTGTGCCCGTGCTCGCAGCCGACCGTGACCCGCACCGGCGCGCCGCACTCCGTGTGCCGCAGGTCGAGGACCGGCTCGGGGCCCGTGCCGGTGTGGGTCTCCCCCCACTGTTTCAGCGCCACCAGGACCGGCCACAGGTCCCAGCCCTTGCGGGTCACGCGGTACTCGTTGCGGGCGCGGCTGCCGGGCTCCTGGTAGGGGACGGCCCGGAGGATGCCCGCCGCGGTGAGCTTGCGCAGCCGGTCGCTGAGGACGGCCTCCGACAGGCCGATGTGGCGGCGGAACTCGTCGAACCGGCGCACCCCGTTACAGGCGTCGCGCAGGATCAGCAGCGTCCACTTCTCCCCCACGACGTCGAGCGTGAGCTGGACCGGGCAGTTCTCCGTGCTCGTCTCAAGCCACTCCATGCCGTCATCGTAGAAGCCTGACTTCATGATTGACAGCCAGATGACGCCCGGCTAGCTTCATTCTTCGAAGTCAGATGGCGCGCAGGTGGCATGGTTCGGACGAAGAGGAGCGGGGCTGTGGGACGGACACGCACGTACGAGTGGGAGGATCCCGCGCGCACCGCGGCCGCCGTGGGCCAGGGCTCCGGTCTGGACTTCCTCCGCGACATCCAGGCGGGGAAGCTTCCCGCGGCGCCGGTGGGCGCCACGATCGGCTTCACCCTCGACGAGGTGGAGAAGGGACGCGTGGTCTTCTCCCTCGTCCCCGGCGAGGCTCACTACAACCCGATCGGCAGCGTGCACGGCGGCGTCTACGCGACCTTGCTCGACTCGGCGGCCGGCTGCGCGGTGCAGTCGACGCTGCCGCCGGGCATGGCGTACACGTCGCTCGATCTGACCGTGAAGTTCCTGCGCCGGATCACCGTGGACACCGGCACGGTGCGCGCCATCGGTACGGTGATCAGCAGCGGCCGCCAAACGGCCCTGGCGCAGGCCCAGTTGGTCGACGCGACGGACCGTGTCCTGGCGCACGCGACCAGTACGTGCATGCTCTTCCCGCTGCCCGCCGCCTGACCGGACGCCGCTCTCCCGCCCCTCAGCCGATGGTCACCACCCGTGCCCAGGTCGGCGGGGAGTCGGGGACGTAGTCGGGATCGTCCTCGTCCGTGCCGCGCGTCGGGCGGGGGAAGAGGCCGACGACGGTGCGGCACGGGGGTGGCGCGGACGGCCAGGGGGTCTGGCCGTCGGTCAGGGCGACGATCACGTCGGGGCGGGGACGCGAGCGCAGGGCCCGGTCGAATCCGGAGCGCAGGTCGGTGCCGCCGCCTCCGATCAGTTCGAGGCTCTCGGCGCGGCAGATCGGGACGGCGATCCCGGCCGCCGCGTCGCAGGAGAGGACCGAGACCAGGTCGCGCCGCCCGCCCACGGCGCGGGAGATGGCCGCCACTTCGATCAGCGCGCTGCCCAGTTCGGCGTCGCTCACCGAGCCTGACGTGTCGATGACGACGCAGACGCGGGGCGGGGTCCGGCGCAGGCTCGGCAGCACCACGCCCGGCAGGCTCGCGGAGCGCCGGGACGGGCGGCGGTAGGTGTGGTCCTCGCCGACACCCGGCGCGCCCGCCGCAGACCGGATCGCCGACCCCAGCAACTGCCGCCAGGGCTGCGGCGGTTGGAACGCGTCCTGCGCCCACCGCCGCCACCCCTCCGGCGCCTCCCCGGGCGCCCCCTGATGCCTTCCGCGACACGGAAGCGGACGGCGTCCCGCTGCTGCCGGGTCAGCCCGTTCGCACCCTCGGGCCCCAGCTCCCAGGGCCGTTGCTGTCCGTCGGCGCCGCTGCCGCAGTCCAGCCAGGCCAGGTCCGCGGCGAGCCCGGACATCGACGCCGCCCGCAGGTACTCCTCCATCAGGAGCCCGTCGGGCAGCCGCAGCATCGACGGCAGCGCAGCGCCGACCGGCAGCGGCAGCCCGTCGCCGTAGATGTCGTCGTTGATCTCGAAGTCGGCGGCGATGTTGCGCCGCAGCCGCTCCCCCGGCCCGAACTCCTCGTGCTCGCGGGCATGGCGTTCGCCCCGCCCGTGGTGGTCCCGCAGCAGGTGGGAGACCTCGTGCACCCAGACGCCCGCCAGTTCCTCCACCGGCATCAGCGCCACGAAGCCCGGCGAGACGTAGCAGCGCCAGTGCACGTCGACGGCCATCGTCGGCACGGTCGGGTCCTCGATCACGTGCAGCGCGAAGAGCGCGTCGGCCAGGTAGGGGCGGACCTTCACCGCGTGCAGCCGGGCGGCCAGCAACTTCTCCATGTCCAGCGGGATGCGGGGCTCGCCCGGCCCGGGGGGCGGCGCGGGACGCACGGCTCGCACCGGGCGCGGCGGCGCGGGCCTGGCCATCGGGCGGGGCAGCGGGCGCCGGGTGGGCCCGGTCATCGGCGCACCCCGTTCGCGCGGCCCGCCTCGACGCGGCCGACCGAGCGCTGCGCCCGTTGCGCGAGACCGATGACACCGGCCAGGCGCTGCACCGTCTCCGGTACCTCCCAGTCGTCGCGCCGCAGCCCGGCCAGCGCGGTCGCCGGGGCGACCAGCAGATCGGGGGCGCCGGTCTCCAGGGCCCGGACGAGGACGGCCCAGCCCGCTTCCCAGCGCGCCCGCTCGGGCCGTCCCCCAACGGCGGCGACGACCGCCTCCAGAGCGGCCTGGCGCAGGTCGCCGCGTTCCGGAAGGTCGGCGGTTGCCGGGTCGGCGAGGAAGGTCTCGGGGTCCGGCAGGTCCATCCGGTCGATGTGGGCGAGGAGTTCGAGGCCGGGGCCGTCGCCGACCGCGCCGCGCACGAGCAGCGCGATGACGTCCCGGGACACCGAGGCCGCCGTGCCGAACGCCAGCAGGGTCAGCGCGGCCTCCCAACTGCGCGGCGAGGGCCAGGCGCCGCCGCGCCGGGTCTCGGTGTTCGGCAGCCGGTGGATGAGCGTCGGCCGCGCCGCGAGGAAACCGCAGACCGCGCGCCGGGCGAGCGCCACGGCCTCGGGCAGCCGCTCCGGTTCGAGGCGGGGCAGTTCGGCCCGGGGCCAGACGCCGCCGAGGCCGCGCACCACCACGTCGCGGTCGTGCACCCAGTACAGGTGCACGAAACGGTTGGCCAGCGGCGGGCTCAGCTCCCAGCCGTCCGCAGCCGACGCGCGCGGGTTGGCGGCGGCCACGATCCGGACGCCGGGCGGGAGTTGGAGCGCGCCGACGCGCCGCTCCAGGACGACCCGCAGCAACGCGGCCTGCACGGCGGGGGTGGCGGTGGACAGTTCGTCGAGGAAGAGCAGTCCGCGCCCGGCCCGTACGAGTTCCACGGCCCACTGCGGCGGTGCCATCGGCACGCCCCGCACCGCCGGGTCGTCGCCGACGATGGGCAGTCCCGAGAAGTCGGACGGCTCGTGCACGCTGGCGATCACCGTCGTCAGCGGCAGGTCGAGCGAGTCCGCGAGCTGGGTCAGAGCGGCGGTCTTCCCGATGCCGGGCTCGCCCCACAGCAGGACGGGCAGGTCGGCGGCGACGGCCAGAGTCAGCGCTTCGAGCTGCTCGTCGGGCCGGGGTTCGGTGCTCGTCGTACGGAGCAGCCGGAGCAGATCCTCGGCCACGGAGAGGTCCGAGCCGGGGGCAAGGGACGGAGCGGAGGCGGGAGCGGTCAGGAGGGTGCTGGGCGTCATGGGCATCACCTGGGGAGAGTCGAGGGAACGCCGTGTCGGCGTTCCGGGGAGGAAGGCGTGTGGGAATGCGGAGGTGTGCATGTCTGGATGTGCGGGACACGGTGGCGGGACGGAGGGCGGGGCGGCCTGCACCTCGCCGGGTCTGATCAGTACGTGGATGGGCCGAGCCAGGCGAACTGGTCCTGTGGAACGTCCAGTTGTGCCGGCCCGACCAGGCGGGTCAGGAGAACCGCTACCGCCGGTCGGCCAGTTGGCCCCGACCGACCGCGACCAGCTACACCTGACCGGTACGAGAACGAAGCCGGCCACGCGAACTGGTCGAGCCAGTCGGGCAGGCGAGCCCCGACCGACCGCGACCAGCTCCCACCGACCGGTACGAGAACGAACCCAGCCAGGCGAACTGGTCGAGCCAGTCGGGCAGGCGAGCCCCGACCGACCGCGACCAGCTACACCTGACCGGTACGAGGACGCGCCCGGCTCCCCCGTTTACGGCGCACCGCAAGTGGTGTCCGGCGCTCGATCCGCGGGCGTCCGGTCCCCTGCCGTGCGGCCGGGCCCCCGTCGGTGAGCCCCGCGCGGAAGAGCCCGTGGTCGACGCGGCGGGCCGCGGCCGAGGCGAGTTCGTCGCGCAGCGGCCCGTCGCGCAGGACCGCGCCGGATCCGAGGAGCCCCTCGACGACAGCCAGGGCTCCCTCCATGTCGCCGTGGCCGAGGCGTTCACGGACCGCGGGCAGCGCCTGCGGATCGCGGTGCACCGCGTCGATCGCCCGGAGGCAGGGCAGCCCGGGGCCGCCGAGCGCCACCAGGATTTCCTCGCGGCGCAGTTGGTCCGCGTCGTGGTCGACCGCGGTCAGGACTCCGTCCCGCAGCGCGATCCGGTGGATCTCGCCGCGGCAGTCGACCCGGTGCGGATCGCCGGGCGGCTCGGGACCGGCGTCGGGGCGCGGCCCCTGGGCCGCACCCGCGCCGGTCAAGGCCCGCGCCACCAGCGGATGCAACCGTCCGGGCGCGATCAGACCGGCCCGCAGCAGTTCCAGGTCCGGCAGGACCCGGGCCGCCGCCTCCGGCAGGACCGCGAGCCCGGCGACGTCCTGCGGCGGCGGGGTCCGGCGCGGCGGCCGGAGCGTCGGGGCGTGGCTGTCGTCGGGAGCGACGAGTTCGAGCACGGCGCGGTCGCGGGCCCCGAGCCGTACGGTGAACGCGCCGCGCGGCCGACCCGCGGCGCGCAGCAGCAGCTCGGCCTCGCGGGCCCAACTGCCCACGGCCCAGCCCGCGTTCGGATCCACGTCGACGCCGGGCACCGCCGGTTCGCGCGGTGCCGGGCCCGCTCCGCACCGCCGAGCCAGGTCGCCGGCGTGGCCCGCGTCCCAGAGGTGCCGGTGCAGATCGAGCCGGAACCGCCGGTCGGGATGCGGATGCGGGTGCCAGGGGGCGTGGTCGTCGGCCCCGTCCCACAGGGCGAGGGACATCCGCTGACCGGCGTCCGCCCGAGCGGGTGGTGTCCGCACCACCAACCACGGCGGTGTCGGCCCGGAGCCGCGACAGCGGGCGAGCGCGAGGGTGAGGCCGGGCCGCAGTCGCCCGTCGGGGGCGGTTCTCGGCATGTGCCAGCGCAGCAGATCCGGTGCCAGACTGCGCAGCTCCGCGCGGAGGCGGGTGGCTGTCTCGGTGCCGTGGCGGTGGCGCACGGCGCGCAGATCGAGGTCGACATCGATACGGGCGGCGGCGCAGGCGCCGGCCCAGTCGCCGACCGCACGGCGTGCGGTCGCGGTCTCGATCATGGACGGTGGCACGGCGTACTCACGTACGCGCTGCCACATCAGAAGGCGGGGCGGAATCTCATTCGCGGTGTGAGGTGCCATCAGCACTCACCGTTCGCGAATGAATCCCCCAATCGGTACGAGGAGAAGTTCGTCATCCCCGGCATCGTAACCACGCCGAAGTTGATCTGTCAGTCCCCTTTTTCACCTGGCCTATCTTGGCGACCATGCAGTCATACACGATCGGCCAGACGGCCAGGTTGCTCGGCGTGAGCCCCGACACCGCGCGACGGTGGGCGGACGCGGGCCGGGTGGCGACCCATCGCGACGAGAGCGGGCGGCGCCTCGTCGACGGGAAGGATCTCGCCGCCTTCTCCGTGGAGCTCGCCAAGAGCGTGCACAGCGAGGAGGACGCCTCCTACACGTCGGTGCGCAACGCGTTCCCGGGCATCGTCACCGCCATCAAGCTCGGCGATGTCGCCGCCCAGGTGGAGATCCAGGCGGGGCCGCACCGTCTGGTGTCGCTGCTGACGCGGGAGGCGGTGGAGGAACTGGGCCTGGAGGTCGGTATGGAGGCCACCGCCCGCGTGAAGTCGACGAACGTGCACATCGACCGCACCTGAGCGGGGACACCGGCCCACGGCCGGCCCCTCCAGCCCCGCACCACCGAGCCCCACTGGATCCCGTACTAACGCACATACCAAGCCTTTGGATCTCCAGGGACGCTCATGCGATGAGACAGGAGACTTCCCCCTCGCATCTGCGGCAGTATGATCCGCGCAGGACATCGGCCCTGTCCCGGCTCGTAGAGAAGTTCTCGCGTCCTGCGCGAGAAGGTGAGGGAGTACTCCGTGATGACCCGTTCCGCGCGCCGCACCCGTCGCATGCTTCAGGTGAGCGGCCTCGGCACCGCCGCGCTGCTCACCCTGAGCGCGTGCGGGTCGTCCGACTCCGGCTCCTCCTCCGACACGTCGGACTCCTCGGCGAAGAAGCTCTCCGGCACGGTGAACGTGTTCGCCGCCGCCTCCCTCACGGAGAGCTTCACGACGCTGGGCAAGCGGTTCGAGAAGGAGCACCCCGGCACCAAGGTCACCTTCAACTTCGGCGGCAGCGACACCCTCGCCGCCGGGATCACCGGGGGCGCCCCGGCCGACGTGTTCGCCGCGGCCAGCCCCAAGACGATGAAGATCGTGACGGACCAGGGCGACGCGTCCGGGGAGCCGACGACGTTCGTGCGCAACCGGCTGGAGATCGCGACCGTGCCGGGCAACCCGGACAAGGTGGCCTCGCTCAAGGACCTCACCGGTGCGGGCCTCAAGGTCGTGCTGTGCGACAAGACGGTGCCGTGCGGTGCCGCCGTCCGGACGGCCCTGGACGCCGCCGGGTTGAAGCTCACCCCGGTCTCGTACGAGCAGGACGTCAAGAGCGCGCTGACGAAGGTGGAGCTGAAGGAGGCCGACGCCGCCGTCGTCTACAGGACCGACGTGCGGGCGGCGGGTGACAAGGTGGAGGGCGTGGACTTCCCCGAGGCGGCCGACGCCATCAACGACTACCCGATCGCCCTGCTGAAGGACGCGCCCCACACCGAGGCCGCGAAGGCCTTCATCGCGCTGGTCAGGTCGGCCGAGGGGCAGAAGGTCCTGACGGCGGCCGGGTTCCTCAAGCCGTGACCTCGCTCCACAAGCCCGGCGCCGCGGCCGACACCCTCCAGGGCGCATCGCGGCGCCGCCGTACCCGCTGGGCGCCGCTGCCGCTGCTGCTGCCCGCGCTGGTCGGTCTCGCGTTCCTCGTCGTGCCGCTGGTCGCGCTGCTCGTCCGCGCGCCGTGGCGGGACCTGCCGGAGCAACTGGCCAGCCCCGAGGTGTGGCAGGCGCTCCAGCTGTCCCTGCTGTGCGCCACGTCGGCGACCGCGGTGAGTCTGGTGCTCGGGGTGCCACTGGCCTGGGTGCTCGCGCGGACGCGGTTTCCGGGGCGCGGTCTCGTACGGGCGCTGGTGACGCTGCCGCTGGTGCTGCCGCCGGTGGTCGGGGGCGTGGCGCTCCTGACGGCGCTCGGGCGCAACGGCGTGGTCGGGCAGTACCTGGACCAGTGGTTCGGTGTGACGCTGCCGTTCACGACGACGGGTGTGGTGATCGCCGAGGCGTTCGTCGCGATGCCGTTCCTCGTCATCAGCGTCGAAGGGACGCTCCGGGCCGCCGATCCGCGGTACGAGGAGGCCGCCACGACACTCGGGGCGTCGCGGTTCACCGCGTTCCGCCGGGTGACGCTGCCGCTCATCGCGCCCGGGATCGCGGCGGGCTCGGTGCTCGCGTGGGCCCGCGCGCTCGGTGAGTTCGGCGCCACGATCACCTTCGCCGGCAACTTCCCCGGCCGTACCCAGACCATGCCGCTCGCCGTCTACCTCGCCATGCAGAGCGACCCGGCCGCGGCGATCGCCCTCAGTCTGGTCCTGCTCGCCGTGTCCGTCACGGTGCTCGCGGGCCTGCGCGACCGCTGGATGACCGCCTCATGACCTCCACCGAGCCCGTACCGACGGAACCGGTGCGCAAGGACCCGGCCGAGGGGCTCGACGCGCGGCTCGTCGTCGACCGGGGTGCCTTCCGCCTCGACATCGCGCTGACCGCGGCGCCCGGCGAGGTGGTCGCCCTGCTCGGCCCGAACGGCGCCGGCAAGACCACCGCCCTGCGCGCCCTGGCGGGCCTCACCCCGCTCGACGGGGGCAGACTGCGCCTGGACGGCACCGAACTCGACGGCACACCACCCGAGTCACGGCCCGTCGGCGTGGTCTTCCAGGACTACCTCCTCTTCCCGCACCTGACCGCCCTCGACAACGTCGCCTTCGGGCCGCGCTGCCAGGGCAGGACCAAGGCGCAGGCCCGTGCCGAGGCGGCGGACTGGCTCGACCGGATGGGTCTCGCCGCGCACGCGGGGCCAAGCCGGGCCGGCTCTCCGGCGGTCAGGCGCAGCGCGTCGCTCTCGCCCGCGCGCTCGCCACCCGGCCCCGGCTGCTGCTGCTCGACGAGCCGCTGGCCGCCCTCGACGCCCGTACGCGTCTGGAGGTGCGCGCCCAGCTCCGGCGGCATCTGGCCGAGTTCGAGGCCGTCGCGGTGCTGGTGACGCACGATCCGCTGGACGCCATGGTGCTCGCCGACCGGCTCGTCGTCATCGAGCACGGTCGCGTGGTCCAGGAGGGCGCGCCGTCCGACATCGCGCGGCGGCCGCGGACCGACTACATCGCCCAGCTCGTCGGCCTCAATCTGTACCGGGGCCGTGCCGAGGGCCACACCGTGCGGGTCGACGACGGCGGTCCCGCGATCACCACGACCGAGGAGTTGGACGGACCGGTGTTCGTCGCGTTCCCACCCGGCGCCGTGACGCTGCACCGGGAGCGGCCGACCGGTGCGAGCGCCCGCAATCTGTGGCGGTGCGAGGTGAGTGGCATGGAGACGCACGGCGACCGGATCCGGGCCGCGCTCGCCGGTGAGCTGCCGCTCGCGGCGGATCTGACGACCGTCGCCGCCGCCGAACTCGGGCTGCATCCGGGGGTGACCGTGTGGGCGTCGGTCAAGGCGACGCAGACACACGCGTACCCGGCCTGAAACCGCAGCGGTGCCGGACGCGGGGCTACGGTGGGCCGCGTCGGGGCCCGCACGGGCGCGCCCCCCTTCCTCCGTGAGGCGCGTCGTCATGAGTCTGAGCATCCGCAACCAGCTCCCCGGAACCGTCACCGCCGTCACCCCGGGCGAGGTGATGGCGACGGTCGGGGTCCGTCTCGACGGGGGCCAGGAACTGACGGCCGCGATCACCCTGGACGCCGTCAAGGACCTCGGTCTCGCCGAGGGCGCCGTGGTCCGCGCGCTCGTCAAGTCCACCGATGTGGCGCTGGCGACCGGCCCGGTGACGGGTCTGTCCATCCGCAATCAGGTGCGGGGCACGGTCACCGACGTGGCCACCGGGGGCGCGATGGCCTCGGTGAAGGTCTCGGTCGGCGGCGGCGAGCTGACCGCGGCGGTCACCAAGGACGCGGTCGCCGACCTGGGCCTCGCGGCGGGCTCCTGTGTGGTCGCCCTGATGAAGTCGACCGAGGTGTCGCTCGCGACGGCGTAGTCCGGGTCTCGGCCGGCGCGCGCGGAGGTGTCGGTGCGCGCGTCCGTACACACTGGTGTGAGCCTCAGTACCGCTGCGCCTTCGCGATCTTCGCGGTGAGGTGCGGCTCCGGCGGTTGGGTGCTGATCGCCAGAGGCTGCGCCTTCTCGCCGGGCTTCAGGTCCTTGGCACCGACGACGGTGGTCTCCACGACCTTGCCGTCGGAGTCGCTGAAGTCGACCTGGACCGCGTAGGAGGCGGTCGCGTCGGTGCTGTTGGTGATGGTGACGACGAGGGCGCGGACGCCGTCGGTCTGGGAGAGCGGCTTGCCGGTCATCGAGACGTCTTTCATGGCGTTGCCCTGACCGTCGGCCGCGTCGAGTGCCTTGGTGAACTCCTGGCGGTTGCGCTCCACGTCGGCGGAGACGGACGCCTCGAAGTCGTGGGCGCGCTGGGACGCCGACTCCGCCGCGGCGGAGGCCGACTTCTTCACCTCCGCCTTCTTGGACGCTGCGCTCGACGCCAGCGCGGACGGCGGCTCGCCGGTGAAGTTCGACGCGTCGGGGGCGGTGGCGCGCGGGGTGACGCTCGCGTCCGCGTCGCTGCCCGATTCGGTGCTGCAGGCCGCGAGCGCCAGGGCGCTGGTGAGCGCGCACAGGGCCAGGGTGGCGGAGCGCAGGGTGCGTGGCATGCCTGGGGACCTTCTTCCGTACTTCCGTACATCCGTCAGCGGCACGCCCCATGCTGCCTATATGTCACGAGTCCCGCCATTTGTACGGATACACCACTAAAAGATGCGTTCGGTCGGGCACTCAGAGAAGACTGTGTGCCCGAGCGTTCCGTTGGCTCCGCAGCGCGACCGTGAGGAAGACATGGAGAAGGCCACCACCACCCCCACCACGGCCAAACTGCCGCTGTTCACGCTGACCACCATGGTCGTGGGTTCGATGGTCGGCGCGGGCGTGTTCTCGCTCCCCCGGCGCTTCGCCGAGGAGACCGGCGTGGCGGGCGCGCTCATCGCGTGGGCCATCGCCGGCACCGGCATGCTGATGCTCGCCTTCGTCTTCCAGTCCCTGGCCGTGCGCAGGCCCGATCTGGACGCGGGTGTCTACGCGTACGCGAAGGCCGGGTTCGGCGAGTACCTCGGCTTCTTCTCCGCGTTCGGCTACTGGGCCAGCGCCTGCGTCGGCAACGTGACGTACTGGGTGCTGATCATGTCCACGGTGGGCGCGATCTGGCCGGCGCTCGGCGAGGGCGACACGGCGCTCGCGATCGTGATCTCCTCGGCCGGCCTGTGGGCGTTCTTCCTGATGATCCGGCGCGGCGTGAAGGAGGCCGCGGCGATCAACAAGATCGTCACCGTGGCCAAGGTCGTCCCGATCCTCGTCTTCGTCCTGCTGGCGCTGTTCTGCTTCAAGGCCGACGTCTTCGCCGACAACTGGGGCGGCGCCGACTACGCGGGCTCGCTGTTCAGCCAGGTTCGCGGCACGATGCTCGCCACCGTCTTCGTCTTCCTCGGCGTCGAGGGCGCGAGCGTGTACTCGCGGCACGCCAAGAAGCGCTCCGACGTCGGCAAGGCGACCGTCCTCGGTTTCCTCAGCGTCTTCGCCGTCTTCGCCTCCGTGGTCATCGTGTCCTACGGGATCATGCCCATGGAACAGATCGCCGAACTGCGCCAGCCGTCCATGGCCGGCGTCCTGGAGGAGGCGGTCGGCACCTGGGGCAAGGTGTTCATCAGCGTCGGCCTGATCGTGTCGGTGCTGGGCGCCTATCTGGCCTGGACGCTGATGGCGGCCGAGGTACTGTTCGTCGCCGCCAAGGACGACGACATGCCGCGCTTCCTGCGCAGCGCGAACCGCGCCGACGTGCCGGTGCCCGCGCTGATGCTGACGACGGCCCTGTCGCAGGTGGTCCTGATCATCACCGCGTTCTCGGACGACGCGTTCAACTTCGCGCTCGATCTGACCAGTGCGCTCTCGCTCATCCCGTATCTGCTGGCGGCCGGGTTCGCCGTCAAGCTCGGGACCCGCTCCGATCCGCTCACCGACGGCGGCCGCACCTCGAACCGTGAGCTGACCATCGCGGCCGTCGCCGCGCTCTACACGCTGTTCATGCTCGTCGCGGCCGGGCTGAAGTTCGTCCTGGTGTCGTTCATCTTCTACGCCCCCGCCACGATCTTGTTCGTGATGGCCCGCAGGGAGCAGGGCCGACGCCTGTTCTCCCCGCGGGAGCTGGTCATCCTCGTCGTCTCCGTCGTCGGCGCCGTGCTCGGCGTCGTGGCCCTGGCCGCCGGCTGGATCAGCCTCTGAGCCGCTCACCCGAGCCCCGCACCCCCTGGAAGGCACTCCGTGACCGACACCCCCGCTTCCGCGTCCTACGGCGTCCACTCCGAGGTGGGCAAGCTGCGCAAGGTCCTCGTCTGCGCACCCGGGCTCGCGCACCGCAGACTCACCCCGACCAACTCCGACGACCTGCTCTTCGACGACGTCATGTGGGTGGAGAACGCGCAGCGCGACCACGCCGACTTCGTCAACAAGCTGCGCGGGCGCGGCGTCGACGTCGTGGAGCTCCACGAGGTGCTCGCGCAGACGATGGCGATCCCCGAGGCGAAGTCCTGGCTCCTGGACCGCAAGATCGTCGCCAACCAGGTCGGGGTCGGTCTCATCGACGACACCCGTGCCTTCCTGGAGGCGCAGGAGCCGCGGCAGCTCGCGGAGTACCTCATCGGCGGTCTCGCGACCACGGACCTGCCCGACGACCACCGCTCCGCCTATGTGTCGCTCGCGCGGGAATCCACCGGCGTACGCGAGTACTTGATGCCACCGCTGCCCAACACGCTCTACACCCGTGACACCACCTGCTGGCTGTACGGGGGGCTCACGCTCAACCCGCTGTCCTGGCCGGCGCGGCACGACGAGACGCTCCTGATGAAGGCCGTGTACGGGTTCCACCCGGACTTCGTGGGGTCGACGGTGTGGTGGGGGGACCCCGAGCGGAGCTGGGGGCAGGCCACGTTCGAGGGCGGCGACATCATGCCGGTCGGCAAGGGCGTCGTCCTGATGGGCATGAGCGAGCGCACCTCGCGGCAGGCCGTCACCCAGGTCGCGGCGGCCCTGTTCGAGAACGGCGCGGCCGAGCACGTCATCGTCGCCGGGATGCCCAAGCTCCGCTCGGCGATGCACCTGGACACCGTCTTCACGTTCGCCGACCGGGACATCGTCACGCTGTACCCGCGGATCATGGACTCGGTGCACACGTTCTCGCTGCGTCCGAGCGACAAGGCGCCCGGCCTGCACATCACCGACGAGGGCACGACGCCGTTCGTCGACGTCGTCGCCTCGGCCCTGGGCCTGAGCGGCGGGCTGCGGGTCATCGAGACCGGTGGCGACGTGTACGCGTCCGAGCGGCAGCAGTGGGACAGCGGCAACAACGCCGTCGCCGTCGAGCCGGGCGTCGTGTTCACGTACGACCGCAACACCCAGACCAACACGCTGCTGCGCAAGGCCGGCGTCGAGGTGATCACGATCGTCGGCGCCGAGCTCGGCCGCGGGCGCGGCGGCGGGCACTGCATGACGTGCCCGATCGTGCGCGACCCCGTGGACTTCTGAGTCCGCGTGGACGCCCGGTTCGCGGCGCGTGCCGTCGCCTGCGTGGTGGCGGCGCTCGCCACGCTGACCGTCCTCACGACGGCGACGGTGCGCGGCACCGTCCTCGACCCGGGTTTCCACGCGTCCGTCCTCGACGAGGAGCACGCCTACGACCGGCTGTACAACGAGGTCCTGGTGGATCCCCGGGCGGCCCCGCTCACGCGTGATCTGCTCGCCGGCCTCGCCGTGCCGGAGGCCCAGGTGACCTCCAACATCAAGCTGGTGCTGCCGCCGGAAACGGTGCGCGACCTCACGCTGGAGCAGATCCAGGCCGTGGTCGGCTATCTCAACGGCACGCGCGGCTCCCTCGACCTCACCGTCGATCTGCGGCCGGTCCTCGCCCACCTCGACGATCTCGCGCAGACGTACTTCGGTGACCTCGTGGCCGGGGTGCAGCGCAGCCCGGAGCCGGACTTCGAGCGGTTCACCGCCGATCTGTCGGACGCCCTGCGGGAGTTGTCCGCGGGGCGGGCCCCCGAGGGGATACCGGCGCTCCCGCTCACCGAGGAGCAGGCCGACCGGGTCGCGGACGCGCTGCTGTCCGCGGTCGCGGAGAACGAGCGCGGGGCGCTGCGACCCGAGGTGGAGACGGCGCTGGCCGACGGGGACGTCGCGACCGCGCTGGCCGCCGTGGCGCCCGCCGCCCTGTCGGAGCACACGCGGGGCGCGGTCGCCCAGCTCCGGCAGCTCGTGGACGACGGCACCTGGGACCTGGGCGCGGCGCTGCGGGAGTCGGGCAACGACCTCGACACGCTGCACGACGTGCGTCCGTACACGGCGGTCGGGCTCGGTCTGGTCGAGGGACTCGCGGCCGCGCTGCTCGTGGCGTCCCTCGCCGTGCTGTGGTGGGCCGGATCGCCGCAGCCCGGACGGCGGTTGACGCGGCTCGGCGTGCCGCTCGTCGCAGGTGGTCTCCTCACGCTGCTGGCCGTGGGCGCGGCGCGGCTGTCGGCCGACGGGCGCCTGGTCGACCCGCCCGCCTCGTGGCCGCCGAGCCTGGCCCGGCTGGTCGACGACGTGCAGGGCACCGCCGTCGACCGGCTCACCGCCACCGCGGTCGTCGCGGCGCTGGTGCCCGTCGCCGTCGGGGTGCTGCTGGTGGCGGCGGGGCTGCGGCTGCGCGCGGAGCGGGCGCGGACGGCGCCGTCGCGGCGATTCCTCGGGGCGGGGCTGGGCGCGGCCGCCGTGGCGGTGGCCGGGATGGTCGCGCTGCCGCCGCTGATCAGTCCCGGTGGGCCGCGCGTGTGCCAGGGCAGCGCCAAGCTGTGCGACCGGCGCTACGACGAGGTGGCGTACCTGACCTCGCACAACGCCATGTCGACGACGGTCGACCGGTTCATCGGGCCGCTCCAGGACCCGGGGATCACCGCGCAGTTGGACGACGGGGTGCGGGCCCTCCAGATCGACACGTACCGGTGGGAGCGGCCCGACGAGATCGCCGGGCGGCTCTCCGACTCGGATTTCACCCCCGCGCAGCAGGCCCTGGTCAGGTCGGCGGTCAACGCGATCAACCCGCCGCGCGACGGGCTGTGGCTGTGCCACGCGGTGTGCCGGGCCGGGGCGGTCGAGCTGGTGGCGGCGCTGCGCGGGATCGGTGACTGGATGCGGGCCCATCCCACCGATGTGGTCACGTTCATCGTGCAGGACGCGATCAGTGGTGAGGACACCGCGAAGGCGTTCGCCGAGGCCGGTCTCGACGATCTGGTCCACACGCCCGACCCGGATCCCGCACGGCCCTGGCCGACGCTCGGCGACATGATCGACAGCGGTCGCCGGCTCGTCGTCTTCGCCGAACAGGCCGACGGCCCCGCTCCCTGGTACCGGAACTTCTACCGGTACGGCATGGAGACCCCGTTCGCCTTCCGCTCCCCCGGCGACATGAACTGCGTGGCGCACCGCGGCGGCGACGACAAGCGGCTCTTCCTGCTGAACCACTTCATCACGATCGACGGCGGCAGCCGCCTGGACGCCGGTACGGTCAACACCCGCAGGTTCGTGCTCGACCGGGCCCGCCGCTGCGAGCGCGAACGCGGCCGACCGGTGACCTTCGTCGCCGTCGACTACGCGACGATCGGCGACGCGCGGGGTGCGGTGGCCGTGCTCAACGCGGAGCGCCGGACACCGGCCCCCTAGGGCCTGCCCGGCCGATCGTGTCGTGGACGCGGGGTCCGGCACGCCGGCGCAGCAGGGCACGGGCCACCCGAGCCGCGACCTGATCCGCCGGGCAGGCCCTGGGTCCGCTCGGCCCGAGACGTCCGGCCTGTGATAATTTCGCCGAGCCAGTCGTACCTTTGTGCGTTCAACGACGCACACGGGTCAGGGAATCCGGTGGGAACCCGGAACTGACGCGCAGCGGTGAGGGTGACGGGCGGAGCAACTGCCACTGGGCCACCGGCCCGGGAAGGCGCTTCGCGCGGACGACCCCGAGTCCGAAGACCTGCTGGCAGCCTCCGGCGGCGACCAGCGGGCGGGGGTGAACCGTAGGCCGGCTCCGCGTATGAGCCCTGGACGCTAAGGACTCCCCGTGCCCCTCGCACGTCAACTCCGCCTTGCCGCGCCCCTGTTGGCGGGAACCCTGCTGCTGCTCACCGGATGCGCGACAGCGGAACCGGCCGACGGCGCGCCGGACGGCGACGCACGCGCCGTGACGCTCGACAACTGCGGTACGAAGGTCCGCGTCGCCCACGCGCCGCGCCGGGCCGTCGCCCTCGATCAGGGGTCGGCCGAGATCATGCTGTCCCTCGGACTCGCGGACCGGATGGTGGGCACGGCCACCTGGACCGATCCGGTCCTCAAGGGCCTGGCGAAGGCGAACGCGAAGGTGCCGCGTCTGGCCGACCGCTACCCGTCCTTCGAGAAGGTCCTCGACACCGAACCGGACTTCGCCGCGGCCTCCTTCACGTACACCCTCGGCAAGGGCGGTGTGGCCCCGCGCGAGGAGTTCGAGAAGCTCGGCGTGCCCACCTACCTCTCCCCCACCGACTGCGCGGACAAGGACAACAGTGGCGACGGCGACGGGGTGCGCACCGAGGCCCTCACCCTGGACACCGTGTACGGGGAGATACGTGACCTCGCGCGCGTCTTCGGCGTCGAGGAACGCGGCGAGAAGTTGATCACCGGTCTGAAGTCCCGTGTCGGCGCGGCCACTTCGGGGCTCGACGCGAGCGGCGTGGACGTCCTGTACTGGTTCGCCAACTCCGACTCGCCCTATATGGCGGGGTGTTGCGGCGCGCCCGGCGTCATCACGAAGGAACTCGGCCTGCGCAACGTGTTCGACGACACGCGCGAGGAGTGGCCGCAGATCAACTGGGAGACGGTCGCCGACCGCGACCCCGACGTCCTCGTCATCGGCGATCTGACGCGCCGCTCGCAGTCCGCCGAGTCGGCCGCGCAGAAGATCCGGTTCCTGGAGTCCGACCCGGTCACCAAGAACATGACGGCCGTACGGAAGAAGCGGTACGTGCTGCTCAGCGGGCAGGACATGAATCCCACGATCCGGACCGTGGACGGCGTGGAGAAGGTGGCGGCGGCGCTGCGCACGTACGGCCTCACCAGGTGAGCGTCCTGCGGCCGGGACTCTACGGGGCCGCGGGCCTCGCCGCGCTGTGCGCCTCCGTCGCCGTGGCCATCACCATCGGGCCCGCGCACATCGAGGTCGCCGACGTGTGGGCCGCGGTCGGGGCACGGCTCGGCTGGGGCACCTCCGATCTCTCGCCGATCCGCGACGGCATCGTGTGGAACCTGCGGCTGCCGCGCACGCTGCTCGCGGCCGTGTGCGGCGCGGGCCTCGCGGTGTGCGGCACGGTGCTCCAGGCGCTGCTGCGCAATCCGCTCGCCGACCCGTTCGTGCTCGGGGTGTCGTCCGGAGCGTCGACCGGCGCCGTGCTCGTCGTGGTGCTCGGGGTGGGCGGGGGCGCCCTGTCCGTGTCGGGCGGCGCGTTCGCGGGCGCGGTCTGCTCGTTCGCGCTCGTCCTGCTGCTCAGCCACAGCCTCGGCGGCAGCACGGACCGGGTGGTGCTGTGCGGGGTGGCCGCGATGCAGCTCTTCTCCGCGCTGACGTCGTTCGTGGTGCTGACGGCGGCCGACGCGGAGACGACGCGCGGCGTCCTGTTCTGGCTGCTCGGCTCGCTCGGCGGCGTCGGCTGGACCGAGGTGTGGCTCTGCCTCGCGGTCCTCGTCGTCGCCCTCGCGGTCTGTCTCGGGTACGGGCGCACGCTCGACGCGTTCGCGTTCGGCCCGGAGGCGGCGGCGGCGCTCGGCGTCCATGTCGCCCGCACCCGCCTGGTCCTGCTGTGTGTGACGGCCCTGTTGACGGCGGCCCTGGTGAGCGCGGCGGGCGCCATCGGCTTCGTCGGTCTGGTGCTGCCGCACGCGGCCCGCGCCCTGGTGGGTCCCGGGCACACCCGGCTGCTGCCGGTGACGGCGCTGGCCGGGGCGGTGTTCCTGGTGTGGGTGGACACGGCGGCCCGCACGGTCCTCGAACCCCAGGAGGTTCCGGTGGGGGTGGTGACGTCCTTGATCGGCGTGCCCGCGTTCGTGCTCGTCCTCTACCGCGGCAGGGCCGTGCGGTGACTGTCTCCGGGAAGGGGCTGAGCGCGGAGCGCGTGTCCTGGTCGCCCGGCGGGGCGCTCGTCCTCGACGGGGTGAGCCTCGCCCCGCGCCCCGGCACCGTCACCGGACTCCTCGGTCCGAACGGCTCGGGCAAGTCGACCCTGCTGCGGCTGCTCGCCGGTGTGCTGGCCCCGAGCGGCGGTGTCGTCACCCTCGACGGCGACCCGCTCGCCTCGGTGCGCCGCAGGACGGCCGCCCGGCGCATCGCGATGGTGGAGCAACAGGCCGACACCCAGGTCGAATTGACGGTCGCCGATGTCGTACGTCTCGGCCGGGTGCCGCACCGCCGCGCCTGGTCGGCCGCGTCGGCGGGGACGAGGCGGCGGTCCGGGCCGCCCTGGAGCGCAGTGGGCTCGCCGACCGGGCCCACCGGCTGTGGCACACGCTGTCGGGCGGGGAGCGGCAGCGCGTGCAGATCGCCCGCGCCCTGGCGCAGGAGCCGCGCGAGCTGCTGCTCGACGAGCCGACGAACCACCTCGACATCCAGCACCAGTTGGACCTGCTGGACCTGATCGGCGGGCTCGACCTGACCAGCGTCGTCGCCCTGCACGATCTGAACCTGGCCGCCGCGTACTGCGACCAGGTCGTCGTCCTGTGCCGGGGCCGGGTGGTGGCCGCGGGCGCCCCGGGCGACATCCTGACCACGGAGCTCATCGCCGAGGTCTACGGCGTACGCGCCGAGGTCAGTCGGCCGGGCCCCGCGGACCGTCCGCACATCCGGTTCCTGGGCACGGTCGGCCGCTGAGACCGGACCCCGTGTCACTCGAAGCGGTCGACGTCCCCGGCTCCGCGCCGCACGATCTCGGCCTCTCCGCCGGAGAAGTCGATGACGGTGGTGGGTTCGGTGCCGCAGTCACCGGAGTCGAGCACGGCGTCCACCGCGTGGTCGAGCCGCTCCTTGATCTCCCAGCCCTGCGTCAGCGGCTCCTCCTCGCCGGGCAGCAGCAGGGTGCTCGACAGGAGCGGCTCGCCCAGCTCGGCGAGGAGCGCCTGGGTCACCACGTGGTCGGGGATGCGTACGCCGACGGTCCGCTTCTTCGGGTGCTGCAACTGGCGCGGCACCTCCCGGCTCGCGGGGAGGATGAACGTATAGCTGCCGGGGGTCGCCGCCTTGATCGCGCGGAACACGTCGTTGTCGATCTGCACGAACTTGCCGAGCTGCGCGAAGTCCTGGCAGACCAGGGTGAAGTGGTGCTTGTCGTCGAGGTGCCGGATCGAGCGGATCCGCTCGACGCCGTCACGGTTGCCGAGTCGGCACCCCAGGGCGTAGCAGGAGTCCGTCGGGTAGGCGACGAGGGCGCTGTCGCGGATGCTGTCGGCGACCGCGGAGATGATGCGCGTCTGCGGATTCTCGGGGTGCACGTCGAAATACCTGGCCATCCGCCGAGCGTACGGGATCACCCGCGGTCCGGCCCGGTGCATGCGGAGTGAACCGGGCCGGGGCGCGACGCCTCACTCCCCGGCCGGTTCGGCGACCGCGCGGGCCGGGCCCGACGAGGCGAGGAGCCGGGTGGCGGTCCGCACGGCGGCGCCGACGTGACGGGTTCCGGTGACCACGCACAGCGTGTAGCCGAGGTCCTCCACGCGCTGCCGCGTGACGGCGTCCACCGGCGCGGCGCCCGGCGCCGCGCTCTCGCTCAACTCCTGGTACTCGGCGAGGAGTCTGCGCAGCACCGTGGGGTGCGGGACCAGCATCAGGCCGCCTCTCCCGTGGCACTGCGGCGCACGCGGTCGCAGCTGCGGTTGATCAGCCGCGAGACGTGCATCTGGGAGATGCCGAGCTGCTCGGCGATCCGGCTCTGCGTCATGTCCTCGAAGAACCGCATGTAGAGGATGGCGCGTTCGCGCTCCGGCAGCTCGCGCAGGCCCTGCCGAGCGGCCTCCCGGTCGGTGACGAGGTCGAAGCCGGGGTCGGCGGTGCCCAGGACGTCGGCCAGGCTGTACCCGTCGTCCGAGGTGGCGAGTTCGGCGTCGAGGGAGAGCGCGGTGTAGCTCTCCAGGGCCTCCAGACCGTCACGGACCTCCTGCTCGGTCAGCCCGGTGTGCTCGGCTATCTCGGCGATGCCGGGCTCGCCGGCGCCGGGGGCGTCGGCGATGTCACGGCGCGCGGCGCGCACCTTGTTCCGCAGATCCTGGACACGACGGGGTACCCGCAGGTCCCAGGTGCGGTCCCGGAAGTGGCGGCGCAGCTCGCCGGTGATGGTGGGCACGGCGTAACTCTCGAAAGCCCCGCGCTCGGGGTCGAAGCGCTTGATCGCCTTGAGCAGGCCCACGGCGGCGACCTGCTTGAGGTCGTCCAGGCTCTCGCCGCGGTCACGGTAACGGCCGGCGATGCGGTGGGCCATCGGCAGCCAGGCCGAGGCGAGTTGCTCGCAGACGAGGTCGTACTCGGGCCCCGCGTCGAGGCTGTTCAGCCGGGCGAAGAGCACGGCGGTGTCGGGCGCGTCGTCATGCGGGTGTCGCCCCGGGGCGGTCGTGCGCGGGGCGGGGTGTGCGGCGGTCTGGGTCATCATGAAGATTCGCTCCTCCACGGATAACTGCTGGCAGGTCACCGCGGGAGCCGGGAACGACCGACGAAGCGGCCGTCCACCGGGAAAGGACACACCTCTCCCGCGAACGCGCCTCCTGTCCGAAGCACGACTCCCGTTTGCCCCGGCCCCCGCACCGCAAACAAGTCGTTCTCGCAACGACTTCGCGGGCCTTTTCGGCAGGTGTCCGCGTCACCAGGGGAGGAACACGTGGATCTCCTTGCCGCCGGCGCCCGCCACGACATGCACCTGACGGGCGAGCGCGCGCACCAGATGCCAGCCGATGTGTCCCGGCCCGCGACGCGGATCGGCGGGGCGCGGCGTGGGCGGCACCGGATTGCTGTCGCCGACGGTCAGGTGCAGGCCGTCGAAGGTACGGCGCAGGGTGACGGTGACCGGCCCCGGTGCGTACTGCACCGCGTTGGCGACGAGCTCGTCCACGATGAGCAGCGCGTCGTCACGACTGTCGGGCTCGTCGGGTGGGACCCGGCGGGCGAGCGTGTCCAGAAAGTCCGCCGCGAACAACCGGGCGTCGGTCACTCCCCGTGGGTCGTACCCGTTCACCACGGTCGCCGCCAGGTCGTCGGCGCTCGTCCGCCCCTCACCGTCAGCCATCATCCATCACCGCTGTCCTTCCTTACCGACCTGTCGCACTCCCGAGGACGCCTTGCCCGGAGCGGCCACATCATGTGCATCACTTCTGAGACCTCTGTGCACACGGGTTCCACGAAGATTCCTCTCACACCTGGCGAACCGTGACAGGAAGCACCGGACATGGCGCGCCGGGCACCCCCTGCCTGCACCGTCCGGGGCGAAGGCGGCCCATACTGGGTCCCACCCCGTCCGCTCACAGAACGACTCCATGTCTAAGACCAGCACCCCCTCGCCCCTCGTCCCCGACACCGCGTGGCTGGGACGCGGGCGCCATCTCGGGCCCGAACCCGAGCAGGACGTCCGGCGCAACCTGATCGCCCTCGAGGCGGCCGGTGTGCTCGACGGCTTCCTCGATCTCGATCCCGTGGAGGCGGCCCGCTCCACCGCCCTGCACCCGCGGGACGAGGACTCCGTGCCCGGACCCGCGACCCGCCGCCTGTTCGAGGCGCGCTGGCGCCCGGTCGACGGCGTCACGGTCCGCGCACAGCTGACCACGTACGACGTCGAGGCGCGCCGCAAGGACGGTGCGCCCGGTGTCGGCTGGGTGCTGGCCGCCGAGGCGGAGCAGGCCTGGGACCCGCGGTGGCCGTCGCCGCTGACCATGTTCTGGCCGGACAGCGACAGCATCCCGTGGGACCACGACACGGTGGCGGGGCTGCGCCTGCGGGCACCGAACCCGCTGCCCAAGGACGACGACGAACTGCGTCACCTGCTGCGGGACTGCGCGAAGCAGAGCTGGTACGTGCACGTGGTGGTGCACGAGGCGATGACGCCGGACGCGCGCGGTCAGCGGCCGGTCACCGCGTATCTGCCGCCGAGCCTGCGACACCGGGTGATCGAGCACCGGGCGACGCCGGAGCAGGCGCAGATCGCGGACTTCGCGCTGCGCCGCGAGCTGAAGTCGGGGATGCCGCGCGGCGGCGCCGTCGTCCTGCCCACGTCTCCCCCGCCGCCGGGCTACGACGCGGACCACTTCACGGTGCGCAATGTCTTCCTCGACGGCTCCGAGCAGACCGAACTCCTCGCCAGGATCGCGGAGTTCGCGGCGATCCCGCGGCCCCTGTCCGCCGAGGCGGAGCAGGCCCTCACGCGGCTGCGCAAGGGCTGGCACCTGCTCACGCCGGACGAGGAGCTGGCCCACGCGCAGGACATGGTCGGCCGGTACGCGGAGGCACTCGACGCGATGACCCGGTCCCGTGATCTGTACCGGGAGGCGGCCGAGGCGGCGCAGGCGGCGCTGGCCGAGGCGACCGGCGGCGACGGGTTGCCGCGCCCCTCGACGGCCTCGCCCGGCAAGGGCGAGGCCTCCCCGCTGAGCGCCCTCACGAAGGCGTTCGGCCGGTTCCGGGATCCGGGGAAGTAGCGCGATCCCGCGTCACTCCTGCGGGCCGGGCTCGGACATCCGCAGCGCGATCTCCTGGAGCAGCTCGGAGGACGTGACGTCGCCGCGTCCTTCGTCGTGCACCTTCGCGAGCTGCATGAACACGAACGCGAACGCCTCGACGAGCGAGACGCTCGCCGGCATCAGGGCCGCGATCGTCAGCTCGGCCGCCTCCTCGGCGGTGGCTCCGGCCGGGATCTCGATGGTCGGGAACACCTCCGAGACCAGCTTGCCGAGTTGATTGACGTCGGTGTCGAGTGCCTCACCCGTCCCCAGTCTGCGCACCATCTCCTGCGTCTCGGTCAGTACGCCGATCGCCCGCAGGATGATCTCCCTCTGTTCCATGCGAGGAGCCTATGCGCGAAGGGCCTCCAGACGTGCAACGTGGTCGCAACGTCCCTGGGGCTTCACTGCCCGTCATGACCGACGTACCCCGCGTGGAGCTGACGCCCGAGGCCGCCGACCTGCTGCGGCGGCTGCGGGACGCCCACGGTCCGCTGATGTTCCACCAGTCCGGCGGCTGCTGTGACGGCAGCGCGCCGATGTGCTACCCGGAGGGCGAGTTCCGCACCGGTGCCTCGGACGTGCTGCTCGCGGAGCTGGCGGTGGAGGGGATGGCGGAGCCGGTGTCGTTCTGGATGTCGAAGAGCCAGTACGAGGTGTGGAGTCATACGCGTCTGATCGTGGACGTGGTCGAGGGCCGGGGCAGCGGCTTCTCGCTGGAGGCGCCGGAGGGCGTACGTTTCCTGATCCGTTCCCGGCTGGTCGGTACATAGCCATCGACGGGGCTCCGGACGTCTGCTGAACTCCCTTGATGCAGACGAGAGTTGGCAAGAGACGCAGAAGTGTTCTGGCGGCCCTCGCGGTCGCGGGCGTACTGGCGGGGACCGTGCTGGGCGGGGCGGCGCCGGCCGCCGCCGATCCGGGCGCGGCCCGGGTGGCGGCGGGCGTCACGTACACGGAGTTCGACATACCGGCGACCAGGGCACGGCGCACGCCCATGTGGTCACGGTCGATCTGCGCGACCCGCACATACGGGTGGGGCTGCTGCACCCGGGCGTGGTCGGCGCGCGGGCCACCGTGTCGTCGATGGCCGACGCGAGCGGCGCGGTCGCGGGGGTGAACGGGGACTTCTTCAACATCACGGAGACCCAGCACCCGGGCGTCGAGGCGACCGGCGCGGCGGTCGGGCCCGCGATCGCGAACGGACACCCGCTGAAGGCGGCCGTCCCGGACGGGCAGCGGTTCGGGCCCGCCCTGCCGCCGGGCACCTCGACGCGCGACGTGCTGGGAGTGGGGGTCGACCGGCGGGCCCGGCTCGACAGCCTGGCGCTCGACGGGTCGGTCCGCACGCGCGACGACGCGGTCCCGCTCGGCGGGCTCAACCAGTACGCGCTGCCGGTCGGTTCGGTCGGCGCGTTCACGGCGGACTGGGGCGGCGTGTCCCGGGTGCGCGCCACCTGCGGCACGGACACCCAGCGGGCGGCTCCGTGCAGTACGGACACGTACGAGGTCACGGTGCGCCACGGCCGGGTCGTGGCATCGGCCGACACCCCGGGCGGCGGTCCGATCGCGGACGCCGACACGGTTCTGGTCGGGCGGGAGGCGGGCGCCCAGTGGCTGCGGAAGCTGTCCGCGGGCGATCCGGTGCGGGTCACGCACCGGCTGGTCGCGGCCGGCTCCCGCGTCCCGTACGGCTTCGCGGTCGGCGGCTATCCGGTGCTGCGCGACGGCGCGCCGCTGCCCGGCCTGGACGCGAGGACCTCGGCCGTGCGGACCGCCGCCGGGATCGCCGACGACGGCCGGACCCTGATCCTGCTCGCCCTGGACGGGGCGCCCGCGTACCGCACCGGTCTGTCGATCGCCGAAGTCGCCGACACGATGCGGTCGTTGGGTTCGACCGACGCGTTCAGCCTCGACGGCGGCGGTTCCTCGACGCTGGTGTCGCGGGACCCGGGGGCGGCCACGGTGACGGTCCGCAACCATCCCACGGATCCCCCGGAGCGCGCCGTCGCGAACGGCATAGGCGTCTACTCCCGCCCGTAGCCGGTCAGTTGTCCCGCACGGCCACCAGCCCGTTGAAGACACCGACGTAGGCCGTCCCGTCGGGGCCGAGCGTCACGGGCGCCCAGTTGTTGTCGTACGCGACGCCGGTCCCCGCGAGGCGCTTCCACCGGGTCTCACCGCTGCGGAAGTCGACGGCCGTGAGGTACCAGGCGTCGACGCCGAGGGAGTTGGGCTCCTTCGTGTAGAAGTACAGCAGCCCGTTGGCGGTGGAGAGCTTCGGCACGGTGGAGGGGGCGCGCACGCCGCTCTCCCACACCGTGTCGCAGCCGCTGCCGTCGGCGCGTACGTCGATGCGGGTGACGCCGCCGACGACGCTGCGGCCGAAGGTGAGGGACGTGATGTTCTCGTAGCCGTAGTTGTTCTCGACGACGAGGCTGTTCCCGTGGGAGATGAGGGAGTTGTCGGTCGTGGAGGCGCCGGAGCCGAAGACCGGCACCTTGCAGACGAGCCGTTCGTCGTCGGGGACGTCGGCGCCGCGGCGGTAGACGAGGACGTTCATGCGGTCGTCGGCGTTGTCGGTGATGGCCACGTAGTCCTCCCCCTCGCCGAACAGGTCGGGGGTGGTGCCCGAACCCTGGTTCACGGAGCCGGGTTTGGTGCCGGTGCCCCGGTCGTAGGTCTGCCGCCAGACCGACTTCGGGGTGCCGTCGGGGGCGGCCGTGAACCCGTACAGGGCGTGGTCGGTGACGATCGAGACGCCGTCCTTCGCGACGGAGAACGAGTTCTGGATCTCCTCGCCTTGCAGGCGGATCGAGCGGATGGTGCCGGTGGCGGGGTCGACGGTGCCGACACGTCCCTGGCGGGTCACCCACCAGATCCGGCCTTCCCAGTCGGGCATCACGGCGGTGACGGGGTCGCACTCGCCGCTGGGGTAGAGGTTCGTCCAGCTGACGCAGTCGTGGGGGACCTGCCCGGTGAGGTCCCAGTCGTCGGTGACGACGAACCGCCAGCTCCCGTCCGCCGCCTGTTCGTGCGCGAGGCGGACGATGTGCTGCCGGGAGTCGGCGAGGACGAGGCGGTCCTGGTCGTCCAGGTAGGAGTAGGCGCCGCCCGACGTGTCCTTGAAGATCTTCGCGAAGTCGAGCCGGGTGATCGCCTCGACGGTGGAGGGCCGCTGCGGGAGCTGGTACTCGGCGAGCGTGGCGAGGCTGTGCGGGTCGAGGAGTTTGACGAGGAACCCGGTGAAGGTGCCGCAGACGGTGACGATGCGGCCGGCCCGGTCGAACGTGACGGTGGCGCACTCGCCGCCGAGCGCCGCCATCTGCTCGCTGCTGACCGTCGGACTCTTCCCGCTGGGGCCGCTCCAGGGGTACGTGCCACTGCCCCAGGCGTCCGCGTGCATCCCGCTGCGGCCGTTGGCGGCGAGGTACGGGTGCTGGTCGGGGGCCTTGCCGGGGACGGGCTGCGGGGCGGCGGGCGCGCCCTCGTACTGCGTGACGAGGCGGTGGCCCGGGGCCTTGGGGATCTCGTCGGCCGACGCGACCTGGGGCTGCACGGCACAGGCCGCCGCGAGGGTCAGGGTGAAGGCTGCGGCACGGGCGAGATGTCTGCGAGGCGGCATGCGCCGAAGCTAGGTCGCCACCCTTGAAGTGTCCATGCATATACGGGAGTTGTTCACGAACCCGAAACGATCACGCGGGGCGCGGGGCGCGGCTACGGGTTGAGGCTGCTGACGAGCCCTGCGGTGGCACTGATGCCGTTGTGGATGGTCGGGGCCGCGCTGGTCCCCGCGAGCAGGAACCCCAGGAAGACGCACACGAGGGCGTGCGAGAGCTTCATGGAACCGCTGCGCAGGAAGATCACCGCGACGATCAGGAGCAACAGCACGATGGAAATGGACAGCGACATCGTCGAACCTCCTCCGCCACGTCAACACCGTGGCTTTCGGCCGCAAGTGTGACGCAGCGGAGGACGCCCACCGGGGCATGACCTGTCCCCCGAACGGGTGTTAACAGCGGGTCACCGTCCCACGGTCACCGGTCGTGGGCCTCGAGGAAGGCTTCGAGCCCGGCGAGATCGTCGGTGTTCAGGTGGTCGACGTCGGCAGCGATCAACTCGGCCCAGACCGCGTCGCGTTCGGGCCCGGCGAGATCAGGCGTCGCCCAGAACCGGACGCGCTGTCCGCGCGCGTGAGCCGCGTCGACGATGCCGCGCAGCTTGGCGCGCTCGGCCGCAGGGATCGGGCCGGTGCCCAGCCAGGTGAAGTTGTTCGCCCAGTTGTCGCTGATGAGCGGGATGAAGGAGGCGGGCGCCGCAGTGCCGAGGTCGGCGAGGCGGCCGTCGTAGAACGCGCTGCGGCTGCGCTGCGCCTCCATCGGGACGCGGGCGGCTCGGTCGCCCGAGACGACGGCTGTGACGGGTCCGTTGCGCACCCGCCCGTGGGCGTACGTGGTGAACAGGCCGCGGTAGCGGCGCAGTTGCCGGTCGAGTTCGAGGTACGTCGCGGCGCCCTCGGTCTTGATGTCGACGAGCAGGTGCAGCGGGGTGCGCCACCCCCGGTACACGGAGCCGTGGTTGGCCCTGACGCGGGCGGCGAGCGGGGCGAGGTAGAGCGAGTCGAGGGTGCGCGCGGGGTCGAGGTCGATCGGGTCGTGGGCGACGAGGAGCTCGCCGTTCACGAGGTAGATGTCGGCCTCGACGCTGTTGAACCGGTGGTCGAGCGCGTCGAACAGGGGCCGCGGGTGCTCGTAGTCGTTGTGGGCGTGCGCGCGCGGGAGCGGGCGGGGCCGCGCCGCCCTGCCCCGGCGTGCGCGAGACCGGGTGCGGCGATCCCGGTGGCGAGTGCGGCGGCGAGGGTGCCGAGCGCTCTGCGGCGAGTGGTCAGGGCCATGTGTGCCTCCCGTGGTGGGCGGGTGGGGACACGGGTGAGTATGCGGGGCGGGGGACGCCGAAGGGCAGTGCCGTGACGGGAGTTGGCCGGACTGCCGCCCCTGGTTCACCGCCGGGTCATCGCGCCGGGACCTGGCGCGCCGGCTCCCCCGCGGACAGTCGCTCGCGCAGGCGGCCGAACGCGGTGGGGGTCGGCCGGTGGGGCAGGAACGCCTTGATCTGTTCGGCGCAGTCCCGCGGGCTCGACAGGCCGGTGTCGCACTCGATGTCGTAGTCGATGTCGGCGTCGCCGTAGCGGTGGACCTGGTCGTACTGGAGGGCCGCGAGTCCGGGCGGGCGGTCGCCGCGGGCGCGTTCGCGGCGGGTGAGTTCGTCGAGCGGGCAGCGGACGCCGACGAAGACGACGTCCTCGGGGCGCAGCACGCTCAGGCAGTCGCGCAGCCGCCAGGGCTCGCTGAGCACGTGGTCGACGACGAGGTCGTTGCCGACCTCGGCCATGGCCGCGATCGCGCGGTGGAAGCCCCTGCGGGTGCGGCGCAGAGAGGCGTCGAGTTCCTCGGGGCCCAGGTCGCGCCGGGTGCGCATGGCGTTGAAGGCGTCCACCGCCAGATGGAAGTGGACGCCGTCGTCGAGGACGTCGAGGAGTTCGCGGGCGATGCTCGACTTGCCCGAACTGGACGTGCCGTTGAGGAAGATGATCCGGCCAGGCGTCATACGGTCATGATCACACGGGCGCGGAGGGGCGATGCCGCACGGGCCGACGGCCACCGCGTCGGCGGTGGCCGTCGGCCCGCGGGGACGCTCAGGGCGCCCGGAGGTCGATCAGTTCGGCCAGTTCCTCGCGGTGGCGGCCCGCCGTGCCGAGGGCGATCGAGTCGGCCTTGGCCCGCTTGAGGTAGAGGTGGATCGGGTGTTCCCAGGTCATGCCGATGCCCGCGTGCAACTGGAGGGCTTCTTCGGCGGCGTGCACCGCGACGGGCGCCGCGTAGGCCTGGGCGACGGCCACCGCGATGTCGGCGTCCGCGCTGCCGGTGGCGAGCGCGTCGGCCGCGTTCCGTGCGGCGGCACGGGTGTTGACGGTTTCCAGCCACAGCTGCGCGAGCCGGTGCTTGAGCGACTGGAACGAGGCGATGGGCCGGTTGAACTGGTGGCGCTCGCGGGTGTAGCGCACCGTCTCGGCCAACAGCCACTCGGCGAGGCCGAGTTGCTCGGAGGCCAGGAGACCGGCTCCGGCGCGCAGGGCACGGCGCACGGCCGGTGCGGCGTCCCGGGCGAGCAGCCGTCCGGAGGCGCCGGACAGGGTGACGGTGGCCAGTGGGCGGGTGCGGTCGAAGGAGATCTGCGCCTCGACCGTGACGCCCTGGGCCGTGGCGTCGACGGCGAAGAGACCGTCCGCCGTGGGCACGAGGAACACGTCGGCGGCGGCCGCGTCGGCGACACCGGTCACCTGCCCGGTGAGGGCGCCGTCCGCTTCTCGTACGTCGTCGAGGGCGCGCCCGGACGTCGCCGCCGACGGCACGGCGAGTGCGCCGACGGTGCGGCCCGAGGCGAGGGACGCCAGCAGGGTGGCGGCGGCGTCCGTGTCACAGGCAAGCAGCGCCTCGGTGGCGATGACGGCACTGGTCAGGTACGGCACGGGGGCGACAGCGCGCCCCAACTCCTCCAGGACGACGGCGGCTTCGCGGTGCGAGGCACCCTGGCCGCCGCGCTCCTCCGGTACGAGGAGACCCGCGAGGCCCATGCTCTCGGCGAGGTTCTTCCACAGGGCGCGGTCGTGCGGCTCGTCCGACTCGATGCGGGCGAGGACGGCGGTGGCGTCGCAGTGGTCGGCGAGCAGGTCGCGGACCGCCGAGCGGAGCGCTTCCTCCTCCTCGGAGTAGAGGAGGTCGGGCTGGGTGGGCGTCGTGTTCATCGGGCGAGGTCCTTCCAGGCGACGTCCTTGTCGGTGCGGGGCTCGGGCGGCAGGCCCAGGACGCGCTCGGCGACGATGTTCAGCAGGACCTCGCTCGTCCCGCCCTCGATGCTGTTGCCCTTGGCGCGCAGGTAGCGGTAGCCGGCCTCGCGGCCCGCGAAGTCGACGATCTCGGGGCGGCGCAGCGTCCAGTCGTCGTACAACAGGCCCTCCTCGCCGAGGAGTTCCACCTCCAGGCCGCTGATCTCCTGGTTGAGGCGGGCGAAGCCGAGCTTCATGCCGGCGCCCTCGGGGCCGGGATGTCCGGCGACGAGCTGCTGGCGCAGCCGCTCGCCGGTGAGGCGGGCGACCTCGGCGTCGACCCACAACTTCACGAGGCGCTGGTGCAGGTCGTGGGTGCGCAGCTCGGGGCGCTCGCGCCACGTACCGGCGACGATGCCGATGAGGCCGCCCTCGCGCGGGATGCGGGCGCCGCCGATGGCGACGCGCTCGTTGTTGAGGGTGGTCTGGGCGACCTTCCAGCCGTTGCCGACATCGCCGAGGCGGTGGGCGTCGGGGATGCGGACGTCGGTGAGGAACACCTCGTTGAACTCGGCCTCGCCGGTGATCTGGCGCAGCGGCCGCACGTCGACACCCGGGTCGGTCATGTCGCACACGAAGTACGTGATGCCCTTGTGCTTGGGCACGTCCGGGTCGGTGCGGGCGATGAGGATGGCGAACCGGGCGTTGTGCGCGCCGGACGTCCACACCTTCTGGCCGTTGACCGTCCACTCGTCGCCCTCACGGACGGCTCGGGTGCCGAGCGCGGCGAGGTCGGATCCGGCGCCGGGCTCGCTGAACAGCTGGCACCAGATCTCCTGGCCGGTCCACAGCGGCTTGAGGAACCGCCGCTTCTGCTCGTCGGTGCCGAAGGCGAGGATGGTGGGGGCGGCCATGCCGAGCCCGATGCCGTTGCGCCTCGGGGCGTTGTCGGGGGCGCCGGCGGCCTCCAGTTCGGCGTCCACGACGGCCTGGAGGGAGCGCGGGGCGTCGAGCCCGCCGAGGCCCTCGGGGTAGTGCACCCAGGCCAGGCCCGCGTCGAAGCGGGCGCTGAGGAAGTCGGCGCGCGGGGTGGTGGCGGGCGGGTGCGCGGCCAGGAACTCCTGGGTGAGCGAGCGCAGTCGAGCGGCGTCGACGGTCATGCGGCGGCACCTTCCTTGTCGGCGGTCAGGCCGGGGATCACGGCGACGCGGCCCGTGGTCACGCCGTCGGCGACGCGCTGCACGGCGGCCGCGGCACCGGTCAGGTCGACCCGCTCGCTGACGAGGGGCTTGATCGCGCCGCGCGTGGCGAGTTCGGTGAGCCGCTCGTGGCAGTGCGGGATGAGCTTGGGGTTCTTGCTGGCGTACAGCCCCCAGTGCAGACCCATGATCGAGTAGTTCTTGACGAGGGCGTGGTTGAGCGCGGGGCTCGGGATGGTGCCGCTGGCGAAGCCGACGACGACGATCCGGCCCTCGAAGGCGACGGTCTTCGCGGACTGCGTGTACGCGTCGCCGCCGACCGGGTCGTAGATCACGTCGGCGCCGCGGCCGCCGGTGGCCTCCTTCACGGCGGCGATGACGTCCTCGGAGCGGCGGTCGATGACGACGTCGCAGCCGAGCTCGGCGGCGACCTTCGCCTTCTCCGGGCCGCCGACGACACCGATGACCTTGGCGCCCGCGGCCTTGCCGAGCTGGACGGCGGCGCTGCCGACGCCACCGGCGGCGGCGTGCACGAGCAGCGTCTCGCCGTCCTGGAGGCGGGCGCGCTGGTGCAGGCCGAACCAGCCGGTCTGGTAGCCGATGTGCAGCGCGGCCGTCTCGGCGTCGTCCAGCGCGTCGGGCGCGGGCAGCAGGCCGCGCGCGTCGGCGACGGCGTACTCGGCGAAGCCGCCGTACGGCAGGACCGGGTTGGCGATGACGCGGCGACCGTCCTCGGTCTCGCCGCAGATCTCCACGCCGGGGGTGAACGGCAGCGGCGGCCTGACCTGGTACTGACCGCGGCACATCAGCGCGTCGGGGAAGTTGATGTTGGCGGCGCGCACCTTGAGCAGGACCTGCCCCTCGCCGGGCACGGGGCGCTCGACCTCTTCGAGGCGCATCACCTCGCTCGGCTCGCCGATCTCGTGCACTTGCCATGCCTGCATGCGGAGCCTCCACGGGACTGCGTCGTCACACCGGGTTCCGCTGCATACTAAGCGGTCGCTTGCCCTTCTGTGAATGCCCCTGCCGGGTCGCTCCGCTCACTCCTCGGAGCGGGCCGTTCGCGCGGGCCGTGCCCGTACGTGCATCCGCTCCCCCTGCGGCCCGAAGAGGCTGAGGAACTCGGCGGGACCCTCGCCGGTCGAGCCGAACCAGTGCGGCACGCGCGTGTCGAACTCGACGGCCTCGCCGGGGCCGAGCACCACGTCGTGCTCGCCGAGGACGAGGCGCAGCTTGCCGGAGAGCATGTACAGCCACTCGTACCCCTCGTGGGTGCGGGGGTCGGGCTCCATCAGGCGCTGCGGCTCGATCACCTTGTACGCCTGGAGGCCGCCGGGCTGCCGGGTCAGCGGGATCAGGGTCCGGCCGCCCATCTTGATCGGCTTCGCGCGCACCCGTGGATCCTCCACGGGCGGGGCACCCACCAGCTCGTCCAAGGGCACCTGGTGGGCGCGGGCGATGGGCAGCAGCAGCTCCAGGCTGGGCTTGCGCAGCCCGGACTCCAGGCGGGAGAGCGTGCTGACCGAGATGCCGGTCGTCTCGGAGAGACCCGACAGCGTGGCGCCGCGCTCCTTGCGCAGCGCGCGCAGCCGGGGGCCGACCCCGGACAGCACGGCGTCCATGCTCGCCCCGGACGGCTCGTCGTCGTGCTCGTGCGTGTGCTGGTTCATGCATCCATTGCAGTTTCGGCAAATGCATTTGTCAATACGGTCGGCTCAGATGCACCTTCATGAGTGCAGGTACACACACAGAGACGCACGGACGACGAGGTGGGCACATGAACGGGACCGAGAAGGAGACGTACGAGGTCGTGGTGGTCGGCGGCGGCGCGGCGGGCCTGTCGGCGGCGCTGATCCTCGGCCGCTCGCGCCGCTCCGTGCTCGTGGTCGACGCGGGCGAGCCGCGCAACGCGCCGGCCGCGCACATGCAGGGCTACCCGTCGCGGGACGGCATGCCGCCGGCGGAGTTCCTCGCCGAGGTGCGCCGCGAGGTCGCCGGGTACGGGGTCGAGCTCGTACGGGACCGGGTGACGGCGGCCGACCCGGACGCGGCTGGGGAGTTCGACGTGGCTCTCGCGGGCGGCGGCCAGGTGCACGCACGTCGGCTCGTGGTCGCGACCGGCCTGGTCGACGAGCTTCCGGACATCCCCGGCGTCGCCGAACGCTGGGGCCGGGACGTGATCCACTGCCCGTACTGCCACGGGTACGAGGGGCGGGACGAGCCGATCGGTGTCCTGTACGGCAAGGCGTTCGGCACGCACCAGGCGCTGCTCTTCAGTCAGCTCTCGAACGACGTGACGCTCTTCCTGCACGACGTCGACGCGGACGCACTCCCGGACGCGGACTGGCAGATGCTCGCGGCGGCGGGAGTGAGCGTCGTGACCGGCGCGGTCGCCGAACTCGTCGTCGAGGACGACCGACTGACCGGTGCACGGCTCACCGACGGACGGACGGTCGCACGCTCGGTGTTCGTCGTGCCGACCCGCATGGTGCCCCGCGACGCGCTGCTGGCCGCCCTGGGCGCCCGCACGAAGGAGACCCCGGCCGGTCCCTTCGCCGACATCGACCCGACGGGTCTGACCAGCGTGCCGGGCGTGTGGGCGGTCGGGAACGCGGCGGGGCCCGCGGAGCAGGTGGTCAACGCGGCGAGCGCCGGGTACCGGGCCGGCACCTTCATCAACACGGACCTGCTCCACGCCGACCTGGAACGAAAGGTCGCGCTGCGGCGGTCCGGGGTGTTCTCGCCGGAGGGCGAGCAGGCGGTCGCACGGGCGCGCCAGGTGTCCCAGGTGTCCGAACCGGCGTGAAGTTCGCTCCAGGCATGGAGGGTTGAGCGCTCAAGCGGTATCCATGCCCGCATGAATCCCTCCTCCGTACCCGGCCTGCCCGCCCCTCCCCCGCTCGGTGCGTCGGCGCTGCCCCCGGACACGTACGACGGCAGGCTGGTCCTGGTGACCGGGGGCGGCACCGGGCTCGGGCGGGCCGTCGCCGCCGAGTTCGTACGGCTCGGCGCCTCGGTGATGATCGTCAGCCGGAAGGCGGAGCATCTGGCGCCCGCGCGAGAGGAGTTGGCCCGTATCGAGGGCGCGGGCACGGTCACGGCGGCGACCTGCGACATACGGGACGCCGCGCGGATCGCCGAGGTCTTCGACGCGGCCGAGGCGGCGCACCGCCGCATCCCGGACGTCCTGGTGAACAACGCCGCCGCCAACTTCCCCGTACCCGCTGAGGAGTTGACGCCGAACGGCTGGCGCTCGGTGGTCGACATCACGCTCAACGGGACGTTCCTGATGACCCGCGAGTTCGGCCGCAGGCACCTCGCCGCGGGCACCCCGGGTTCGGTGATCGCGGTGGGTGCCTCGTACGCGTGGACCGGCGGCCCCGGATTCGCGCACAGCGCGGCGGCCAAGGCGGGCGTGAAGAACCTGGTGGAGACCCTCGCGGTCGAGTGGGGCCCGTACGGCATCCAGGTCAACGGGCTGGTGCCGGGCCTGATGCCGCACGACGACATGACGCCCGACATCCGCGAGAACCTCGACCGGGCCGATGATCCGGCCGCCCGCCAGCCCGCTCTCCGGGTGGGCGCGCCCAGGGAGTTGGGCTGGGCGGCGACCTTCCTCGCCTCGCCGTACGCACGGTTCATCAGCGGGCACACCCTGGTGGTGGACGGCGCGAACTGGCAACGACGCGGCCTGGTCAACGCACCAGTGACAACCGTGCGCGACCAGCTCGGCCGCGGACCGTTCGACCCACGCTGAGCGGCGTACGTGCCGTGCGGCAGGCTGCTGACAGGCGTTCCGCACCCGGCCCTCAGCCGATCCGCTGCCCGTAGACGTGGTCGACGGCCATGATCATCAGGACGCGCCGGTCGGCGACCATGACCGTCCGGTACTCGTCCCAGTCGGGGTGCTCGCCGGCGGCCGCGCGGTAGTAGTCGACCAGCGCCTCGACCTCCGGGCCGTGCGGATCGGTACCGGGGCCGATGAGCGTGACCTTGCCCTCGGCGGTGGCCCACGCGCGGCCGCTGGAGCCGGTGACCTCCAGTGCCGCCCGCGGGTCGCGGCGCAGGTTCGCGGTCTTGGCCCGCCCCTCGGTCATGGATACGTAGAGGGTCTCGTTCGCGCGGTCGTAGAAGGGCATGACGGGTGAGAGCTGGGGCAGGCCCCCGGACTTGATCGTGGCGAGGACACCGAGGCGGCTCTCGGCGAGGAGGGTGCGGGGGTCGAAGTCCGTGGCGGCCGTGCCGTACGTGTCTGCGGTAGTCATACCGAGCGCAACGGACCCGGCGCGTCGTTGATTCCGCCCGGCCCCGGCACGCTCACGCCCCGCGGAACTCCGGTGGCCGTCGCTCCCCCTTCGCGGCGAAGCCCTCGCGCGCGTCGTTCGAGGTCAGGGTGAGGGCGGCGCTCATCGCCACCCGGTCCAACGCCGCGTCGAGCCCGGCGTCGGCGTACGCGTCGATGTCGCGCTTGACGGACTGCACGGCCAGGGGCGCGTTGGCCGCGATCTCGGCGGCGACGTCCCGGGCGGCCTCCTCCAACTCCGCTTCCGGGACGACGTGTTGGAGCAGTCGCAGTTCCCTGGCCGTGACCGCGTCGATGCGTCGTCCGGTGAGCGCGAGGAACTTGGCCCAGCCCGCGCCCGCCTCCCGCGCGATGCGCAGATCACCGCCCGCGTCGACGGCGACGCCGAGCCGCGCCTCGGGCAGCGCGAACACGGCGTCGTCCGCCGCGATCCGCACGTCAGCCATCAGGGCCAGCTCGAACCCGAAGCCCAGGCAGTACCCCCGCACGGCGGCGACCACGGGCTGCGGCAAGCGGGCGAACGCGGCGAACCGCTCGTGCACCCAGCGGATGCCCTCGTAGTAGGCGCGGCTGCGCGCCGATCCGCTCTCGCCCTCGATGCCGCCGCCGGGCGCGGTCACGTCGATGCCCGCGCAGAAGGCCCGTCCCTCGGCCCGCAGCAGGACGACGCGGATGCGGTCGTCGAAGCGGATCCGGTCGGTGAGCACGCCGAGCTGACGGCTCGACTCCCAACTCCAGGCGTTGAGCTTGGCCGGGCGGCACAGGGTGAGGACGCCGATGCCGTCCTTCTCGACGTCCAGGCGCAGCCGCCGCGCGTCGCCGTCGGGGATCTCGGTGTCGAGGGTGTCGATCATGTGGTCTCCGGCCGGCTCGTCGGCGGGTGCGGGCGGCGCGCAGCGTAACGCGTCCGCGTACGACCTTGAAGGGATGCACGACGACCGACGCGAGTAGACACTGTCTACCTCCGTCGGGTAGACAGTGTCTCTGCACGAGGACCGGCAGGGACTGCGGAGGGAACGCATGGACGGCGCGGACAGCGGCGGTATCGGCTCACTCAGGGATCGACTCGTCGACACGGGTGTCGCGCTCGTGGACGCGGAAGGGGCGGCGGCCCTGTCACTGCGGGAGATCGCCCGCAGGGCGGGTGTCTCGCACGGAGCACCCAGGCGCCACTTCCCCACGCACCTGGAACTGCTGTCGGCGATCGCCCGGCGTGGCTTCGCGGAGCTGGGCGCACAGGCGGACGAGGCCGTACGGGCGGCCGGGGACGAGAGCGCGCGGGCACGGCTCGCCACCCTGGCCCGTACGTATCTGGACTTCGCGGCGGACCATCGCGGCATGTATGAGCTGATGTTCCGTCACGATCTGCTGGAGAGCAACGAGTTGGGGCTGCGCGACACGAGCCTGCCGCTCTTCGAGGTGCTGGTGGAGCTGGTCGCGGCGGCCCGTCCCGACGTCGAGCCCGCTGTCGTGGCGGGCGCGTTGTGGGCCAATCTGCACGGGGTCGCGCAGTTGTGGGGCTGGGGCAGTCTCCAACTGGCCGTGGGCGGCGACGAGATCGAGCCGCTGCTCGCTTCCGTACTGGACGCTCACCTGGGTCCGGTGGCGCGATGAGCGCCCCGGCGCAGCGGCGGGTCATGCTCGCCGGGAGCGTCGTCGGCGCGGTGCTGGTGGCGCTCGACGGCACGGTCCTGACGATCGCCCAGCCCGCGCTCCAGCGCGATCTGGGTGCCTCGCTGTCGCAGGTCCAGTGGACGAGCACCGCTTATCTGATCGCGGTGGCGAGCCTGCTGGTCTTCGCGGGGCGGCTCGGCGACCGGTTCGGACACCGGCGGCTGTTCGCGTACGGGATGCTCGGGTTCGCGGCGACGTCGGCGGGCATCGGGCTCGTCCCGGGCATCGGCTGGGTGATCGCGCTGCGCGTCGTCCAGGGCGTGTGCGGGGCGCTGCTGCAACCGGCGACGCTCGGCATGCTGCGGGCCGCGTACCCGCCGGACGAACTGGGCATGCCGATCGCGCTGCGGACCAGTGCCATCGGGCTCGCGGCGGCCGCGGGTCCGCTGGTCGGCGGTGTCCTGACGGCGCATCTCGGCTGGCGCTCCGTGTTCTTCCTCGGCGTGCTCCCGGCGGTGGTGATCGCGCTGCTCGTCCTCTTCGTACGGGAGCCGCGGGTAGCACCGACGACGACGCCCGTGGGGCTCGATCCGCTCGGGGCGCTGCTTCTCGGCACCGCGCTGGCCTGCCTCGTCACGGGACTTGTCGCACTCCCGGGGGCAGGTGCGACACCGGCGCTCGCCGGGGCCGCCGCGGCGACGGCGCTCCTCGTCCGGCACGAGCGCCGCACCTCCAGCCCGCTGCTCACCCCCGCGATCGTCGCGTCGCCGGTGTCCGCGGCGGCGCTGGGCATCCTGCTCACGTCGTCGGCGGCCCTGTTCGGGTCGCTGTTCGCGGCGACGTACTTCCTCCAGGACGTGCTGGGCCTCGACGCCCTGGCGACGGCCCTGCGGATGCTGCCCGCCGCGCTGTGCATGGTCCTCGCGGCGCCGCTGAGCGCGGTGCTGCTGCGTCGGCACGGCGCGAGGGCGACGACGGCGGCCGGGATGCTCCTGCTGACGGCGGGCGTCCTCGGCTTCGGCCGGCTGGACGAAGGCGCCGCTCAACTCGCCATCGGCGCTTGCGCGGTGGCGATGGGCGCGGGCTTCGGCACGGTCATGGTGAGCGCGACGGAGGTCCTGGTGCGCCGGGCGTCCGAGGCGCACGCCGGGGTCGCGGGCGGGTTGCAGCAGACAGCGATGAACGTGGGGCCGACGCTGGGCGTGGCGACGGCCACGACACTGCTGGCGTCCGGCGCGGACTTCGTCGGCTCGATGCGCACGACGCTGACCGTCCTGGCGGCCCTGACGTGCGCGGCCGCCGTGGCGGCGCGCCTGCTGCCGGCACGGGAGACGGAAGCCGTCAGTGCGGGATCCCGTCGATCAGTTCCCGCGCCCCCTGACGCAGCAGCGCCACCGCCACGGACATCCCCAGCGTCGCCGGGTCCAGCGGACCCGCCCATTCCTGGGCGTTGAGCACCCGCTTGCCGTCGGGCGTGAACACGCAGGCGCGCAGCGACAGATCGCCGCTGCGCTCGGCCCGCGCGTACCCGGCGACCGGCGAGTTGCAGTGGCCTTGGAGGACGTGCAGGAACATGCGCTCCGCCGTCGCCTCCCGCCAGGTGTCGCGGTGGCCGAGCCCGCTCACCGTGTCCAGGGTGACCGTGTCGTCGGCGCGGCACTGGAGCGCGAGGATGCCGGCGCCGATCGGCGGGCACATCAGCTCGGGCGCGAGCACGTCGGTGACCACGTCCGTGCGGCCGATCCGCTCCAGCCCCGACAGGGCGAGCAGCAGCACGTCGGCGTCGCCCGCCGCGAGCTTCTCCAGCCGCCTGTTGGCGTTGCCGCGCATCGGCACACACATCACGTGCGGGTGGCTGGCGGCGAGTTGAGCGACCCGGCGGACCGAGGACGTGCCGATCCTGGTGCCCTCGGGCAGCTCGTCGAGGGTGCGGCCGTGCGGGTCGATGAGCGCGTCGCGGACGTCGTCCCGCTTCAAGTAGGCGCCGAACGTGCACCCTTCGGGCAGCGGGCGGTCGGCGGGGATGTCCTTGAGGCAGTGCACGGCGAGGTCGGCGCGCCCGTCGAGGAGTGCCTGGTCGACCTCTTTGGTGAAGGCGCCCTTGCCGCCGAGTTTCGCCAGGTCACCCATCCACTTGTCGCCGCTGGTGGTGACGGGGACGACCTCGGTGCGCACCTCGGGGTGGAGCGCGGCGAGTTCCTCGCGGACGCGCTCCACCTGCGCCAGGGCCATCGGAGAGGAACGGGAGACGATACGGATCAGCTCGGCAGCCATCCCGCAACGATAGGGGACCGCGGCCTCAGCGGTTGAACACTTCGAACGGCACGGCCGGCTTCCCGCCGAACCGCTCGGCCGCGGCCTGCACGTTTCCGGTGAGGAAGGTGCGGCAGTAGGTCTCCGGGTCCTCGTCGGTCAACACTTCGATGTACGTACGGTGTTCGAGCAGCGAGCGGACGGCGCGTTCGAGGCCCGCCGTGGCGTCGGCGGCGTGCGTGGGCTGCGCGGAACCGGCGACGGCGACCCATTTCACGCCGTTCCACGGCTCCAGCCCCTCCTCCGTCAGCTCGGGGAAGATCCACCGGTTGCCCGCGTCCGCCGCGGCGTCGAGCGTGGCGCGGCCGACGGCGACGTGGTCGGGGGTGTTCCAGTACACGCCTCCCCACGTGTCGCGGTGGTTGAGGGTGATGACGAGTTCGGGGCGGTGCCGGCGGATCGCGGCGGCGATGTCGCGGCGCAGCGCGACGCCGTACTCGATGACTCCGTCCTTGTGGTCGAGGAACTCGACGGTGTCGACGCCGACGACGGCCGCGCTCGCCCGCTGCTCCTGTTCGCGCAGCGGACCGCACTTGTCCGGGGCGAGGGTGTCGATGCCGGCCTCTCCGCGCGTGGCGAGGACATACGTGACCTCCTTGCCGGCGTCGGTCCAGGCGGCGATGGCCGCGGCGCAGCCGTATTCCAGGTCGTCGGGGTGGGCGACGACCGCGAGGGCCCGCTGCCAGTCCTCCGGCATGGGCTGGAGCGCGGGTTCGCTCTTCGGTTCGGGCAGGCTCATGAAGGGCAGGGTAGGCGCCCACGGCGCGGGGCGCCTCATCCGGATTCACCGGGGTCAGCCTCGCGGGGCCGCTGGGAATGCGGAGCCGTCTGGCCTGTCGCCTCCGCGCTCGTGCTCACCCTCCGGTGGGCAGGGCTCGGCCTCTACCGCCGCGGCTGCGCCGGGCACCGCGCCTACAGCAGGAACAACACCCCCGACACCAGCTCGACCCCATCCCCCCGACCACCGCTACCGACCATGGCCAATCGACGGCGACATGCATGAACACCTCCCGGAGCAGACCGCCAACAAGCCAGACGGAGACCGTCTCCTACAGAGACCGTGATCGAGGCGGCTGGCTCTCCTGTCTCGGGGCATCAGAAAGGGGCCGCGCCCTCGCGGGTCGGCATCGTCCTCGCCCCGTTCACCACTTAAGTCTTCCTGTACCGACCCCGAAGCAGCAGCCCCAGGGGGCCAACCACAACCGCGACCTCCACGACCCCGATCCGCACTGGATCGTCCGCGCTGAACACCCAGCCCGCGACCGCACCCACCACGACACCCCACGCCACCATGATCGGAACGCCAATGACACCCGCCCTCCGCACCGCCCGCTGGCTCACCGCGGCCGCCGCCCTCAGCAGCGCCACCGCCGCCTACCTCACCGCCACCGGCTGGTACAGGTCCGCCGCCGGGGTCGTCTATGCGGCCGGCCTCCTCGCCTGGTGCGCGTCCCGCGAGTACGCCATCGCCCGCCGGGCAAGGCTCCGGGCGCAGCTCGCCGAACGCAAAGCCCGCGGCATCCCCATCTTCGAGGCCGTGTTCGAGGTCGTGCCGTGCTGCGACCTCTCCACCCACGCCGACGGCAGCGCGCATGGTTCCGACTGCCTGCGCCCTCGGGACCCGGACGAAGAACTGCACGCCGCGTGCTGCGCCGACGGGTTCGTCTCCCGCGGCACCACCCATGACTCGGCCTGCCCCACCCGCATGACGAGGAGCAACGCCGCATGACCGACCGCATCCGCTGGACGAGATGACCAGCGATCACCTCGACGCCCTGTACGACCGCGCCGAGGATCGCCGCCCTCAGCGCCTGCGATCCTCCGGCCACGCGAAGGGACCGTGGCGCCGGCCGAACTCCCTCGACCGGTCATTGAGCCGCCGACGCAGCCACGTCATCCACAACACCAAGGGGGTCGCGACCATCCCCATCCCTAGCGCCATCCACCAACCGATGCCGCTGAAGCGCCAGATCAAGACCATGACGACGTAGATCGCTACCGCGCTCAGGACGTACCGCGTTCTCCTCGAAAGATTCATTCGGACCGGATACCCCCGCCCCCGCGACCACAACGAAGGGGCGCGCGCCAGATGTCTCCCCGGACCAGCACACGCCCCATCCGGTGGCCTCGTCGTCCCGCCCCACGGCACGGGCCGCCTCGTCCCCGTGGCCCCCTCAAGCAAGCGGCCTCGCCGCTGTTCCAGGGGACTCGGGGAACCACGGCGCACCCGCGACCGCACGCCGAAGCCACAGAACCCCGTACGGGGCTACACGTCGCCGCGCACCATGGCCAGCAGACGGTCGAGGACGCGCGGTCCGCCCGCCCGGAGGCCGTCGTGCTCGAACTCGTTCGTCACCCAGGGCCGCAGCCCTCGGATCGAGCGGGCCGTGTGCAGCGCGTGCTCCGTGTCGACGTACATGTCGTCGTGGTAGACGGCTGCGACCACCGGCACCTCGTTCGCCGCGAGTCGCGCCGGGTCGTAGAGCGGAGCCCAGTCCGTGCGCGCGGCCACCGCGTGCGCGGCCTCCCGCAGCGGGCGCAGCGCCGGGTCGGTGTCGAACTGCCAGGGGTGCACCGACTCCCCGGTGAAGAGCAGCGCCGAGCCCGAGGCCAGCGTCTTCTCGCCGTCGAACTGGGGGAACTCGGCGCGCACCCGTTCGGCGGACCAGTCGGTGGCGCGCCCGCCCTGCGCGTAGATCGCCTCGTGCAGGACCGCGTAGAGCGGGTGGCTCGCGTAGGACAGCGCGCCGGCGACCTGCTCCTGGAACGCGTCGGAGAGTTCGCGTCCGGCGGGGGTGCGGACGAACGCGTCCTCCAGGAGGTGGTGCAGTCGGTCGCTGCCGTCGCTCCCGCCGAGCCAGATGCCGAGCGACTGGAACGCCTCCAGGGTGAGGCGGTAGCCGTTGGGCAGGACCGGCTGCCGGTCCTGGACGTACGCGGCGATCTCCCGGGCCCGCTCGACGTCCATCGGATAGCGGGCGTAGTGCGCGCGGACCTTGCGCTCGACGCGCGGGTACGCGGCGCGGTAGACGTCGTCGGCGTGGCCGTCGAGCGTGGGCAGGCCGCCCGTGATGAGCGCCGCCGCGAGGCCCTCGGGCGCGGACGACAGGTAGCGCACGGCGCAGAAGCCGCCGAAGCTCTGGCCGAGGACGGTCCACGGGGCGCCCCCGGTGACCTCGTGGCGGACCAGCTCGCAGTCGCGGACGATCGAGTCGGCGCGGAAGTGCGTGAGGTACTCGGCCTGGGCCCGCGCGTCGCCGCGCAGCGGGAGCGTCTGGCGGTTCACGGTCGCGGAGGCGCCGGTGCCGCGCTGGTCGAGCAGGAGGACGCGGTAGTCCTGGAGGGCGCGGCCGAGCCACGCCTGCTTGCCGCTGAAGCGGTTCGCGCCGAACCCGGGGCCGCCCTGGAGGTAGACGAGCCAGGGCAGTTCGTCGTTCTCCCGGCCGGCGGCGACGGCCTCGCGCGCGTACAGCTCGATGCGCTCGCCGTCGGGGTCGGCGTGGTCCAGAGGGACGGAGAAGCGACGGTCGGCCAGGACGACTCCGGCCTGACGGTAACGGGCGGCGCTCAAGGCAACTCCTGTACGGATGGCGGTGCGGGCGGCCCGAACTGCGGACAAGCGGGCCGTCCGCCCAGTTCAGCACATGGTCGCGGGCGGGTTCAGCGCGGGCCCAGGCTGGAGCCGCGGACGACGAGCTCCGGCTGGAGGACGACCCGGCGGTGCTCGTGCCGGCGCCCGGGGTGGTCGGCGGCGTCGATCTCGTCGAGGAGCAGCTCGGCGGCGAGGGCGCCCATGGTGACGGCGGGCTGCCGCACGGACGTGAGGGGGACGGCGGCGGCGGCCGCGAACTCGATGTCGTCGTAGCCGACGATCGCGACGTCCTCGGGGACCCGCACCCCGGCCGCGTACAGGGACTGGAGGACGCCGAGGGCCAGCAGGTCGTTGGCGCAGAAGACGGCGGTGGGGCGGGCGGAGAGGCCGAGGAGGCGGGCGCCCGCGTCGCGGCCCGCGGCCACGTCGAGCCGGTCGGTGGGCAGTTCGCGCAGCGCGGTGGCGGGCAGTCCGGCCTCGTCGAGGGCGCGGAGCGCGCCCTGCCGGCGGTCCTCGACCTGGTTGAGGGCGGGCGGGCCGCTCACGTACGCGATGCGTCGGTGACCCGCGTCGACGAGGTGACTGACCGCGAGCGCGCCGCCGTTGACGTCGTCGACGGATACGGAGCACTCGGTGGCGCCCTCGGCGACCCGGTCGACGAGGACGAACGGGATGTCGTGCCGGCGGAACTGCTCGACGGTGCGGCCGGTCGCCTCGGCCGGGGTGAGCAGGACGCCGCGCACCCGCTGCTCGGCGAAGAGGGACAGGTACTCGGCCTCCTCGCTCGCGCTCTGCGCGCTGTTGCAGACCATCACGCCGAGCCCGGCCTCGCGCGCGGCACGCTCGGCGCCGCGCGCGACGTCCACGAAGAACGGGTTGCCCATGTCGAGGACGAGCAGGCCCATGATGCGGCTGCGGCCGGCGCGCAACTGGCGGGCGGACTCGCTGCGGACGTAGCCGAGCCGGTCGATGACCGCGAGGACGCGGGACCGCGTCTCGTCGGCGACGGTCTCGGGCCGGTTGATCACGTTCGAGACCGTGCCCACGGACACCCCGGCGGCGCGGGCTACGTCCTTGATCCCCACGGACTGTCCCATCGGGTACGGACCTCCAGGTGAGCGGGTGCGGCAGGGGGAGTGTACGTGGGGCGCACCCCGAAATGTTCGGCCAGTCGGACAACCGGACGACGGAGGTCGGTGCCGGGTCCCCGGACCGAGCCGCTCGTCGCCACGCCGAGACGGCGGCAGCCCGATGACTTGAATCGTTTCTTACCACACCGTCGGCCACTGTGCGCCCACCGGCATCCTCTGTCAATCCGCTTGCACGAGTGTCTTTTGTGCACGCAAGCCCCTTGTCTCCGCCTCAGGCTGCGCATAGGTTCCTCCACCCCACATTGAATCGTTTGAAATCGTTCAACCCACGATCTCGCTCCTCCCCCCCACCCATCGACAGAGACCTTCCGGCAGAGGCCTTCCGGCAGAGACCTCCGCAGAGCGCCCTCGCCGGGCGCCTTCACCCAGCTCCTTCACCGAGCGCCTTCACCGAGCGCCTTCAAGGACGAAGGGAAACCTCGCAGATGAGCAGCGACATCCACCGCAGGACCGTGCTGGCCGCGACCGCGGGCGCCGTGCCCGTGATCACCGGGCTCGCCGCCGTGGGCACGGCGGCACCGGCACAGGCGGCCCCGTCGGCGTCCGCCGCACCGGACGCCACCCCCACCGTCACCGGCCTGACCGTCGAGCACCGCGTCCTGCCGCTCGGCACCGACGCGGCCCGCCCCCGCTTCGGCTGGCGGCTCGGTTCGACGGCGCGCGGCCTCGCGCAGGGCGCGTACCGCCTCCGCGTCGCGACCTCCCCCCAGCGGCTGACCGCGGGCCGGCCCGACGTGTGGGACAGCGGCACGGTGCAGGGCTCCGACTCGGTCGCCGTGCGGTACGACGGGCCCCGACTCAAGCCGTCCACCCGGTACTTCTGGGACGTGACGGCCTGGGACGCCACGGGCCGCGGCCTGGGCACGGCATCGGCCGCCTGGTTCGAGACGAGCCTCATGAGCACGGACGGCGTCGCCGACTGGGACGGCGCCCAGTGGCTCGGCATGAAGGGCAAGGCCCCCGACTCGGCGGGCGCGCCCCTGCTCCGCAGCGAGACACCGCTCGGCGAGGGCGGGATCGCCGAGGCCCGCCTGTACATCACGGCCCTCGGGGTGTACGAGGCGTACGTCAACGGCGAGCGCGTCACCGCGCCGCAGGACGGCGGCCGGGCGACGGAGCTCCTCACGCCGGGCTGGACGAACTACGACACCACGGTGAACTACCTGACGTACGACGTCACGGACGCGGTGGCGCGCGGAGGCCGCTCCGTGACGCTCGCGGCGGTCCTCGGCAACGGCTGGTACAACGCCCGCGTCTCCGAGGGCAGCACGTACTGGTCCAAGGACGGGAACGCGCTCGCGCTGAAGGCCAAGCTCCTCGTCCGGTACGCCGACGGCAGCACACAGTCGGTCGTGACCCGCCCGGACGCCGGCTGGAAGGCCACCGACACCGGCCCCTACCGCGCGGACGACATCTACGACGGGCAGACGTACGACGCGCGGAAGGAACTCGACGGCTGGACGTCCGCCGGCTTCGACACCGCGGGCTGGGCCGACGTCGAACAGGTCGGCTACGCGGCCAGGTTCCCCGGCGCGAAGCTCACCGCGTACCCCGGCGAGACGGCACGCCTGATCCCGAAGTGGGACCGCCACCCCCGGTCGCTCACCGTCTACGACACGGTGACCGGCGCGTCGTCGAGCGCCAACGGCAAGGGCGAGATCGTCCCCGACCCGGACCGCACGACCACCGGCAGGCCCGGCCCGGTCACCCTGCGCCCCGGTGACACGGCCGTCTTCGACCTCGGCCAGAACATGGTCGGTGTCCCCCGCTACACCCTGCGCGGTCCGTCCGGCGCCGAGGTCGTCGTCAGATGCGCCGAGATGCTCAACGACGACAGCGAGGGCGCCGACGGCCCGGTCGGCTCCCTCTACCGCGCCAACCTCCGCTCGGCGAAGGCGACGAGCACGTACGTCCTCAAGGGCGCGAAGGCCGGCGAGACCCACCAGGACTCGCTCACCTTCTACGGCTTCCGCTACGTCTCGGTGGAGGTGACGACGCCCGGCGCCGAGGTCACCGTCTCGGACCTCACCGGCAAGGTCGGCACGTCCGCGATCCGCGAGATCGGCGACGTCACCACGGACGACGACGCCGTCAACCAGCTGATCAGCAACGTCCGTTGGGGCCAGCGCGGCAACTACCTGTGGGTACCGACCGACTGCCCGCAGCGCGACGAGCGGCTCGGCTGGACCGGCGACACCCAGGTCTTCTCGAACACCGGCCTGTACAACACCGACGCGGTCGCGTTCCTCAGCCACTTCGAGGACATCCTCATCGAGTCGCAGAAGACGTACGGGGTCGACGGCGCCCAGTTCACCGCGGTGGCGCCGGGCAACCGGTACAACGCGGCCGCGCCGTGCAGCGGTTGGGCGGACTGCGGCGTCATCGTGCCGTGGACGGTGTGGCAGATGAGCGGCGACGCCACGATCATCGACCGCAGCTGGGAGGCGATGGTCCGCTACATCGACTGGATCCGGCGCAAGGGCGGCGACACCTACGCGGGCCAGGGCGCGATCTTCGCCGACTGGCTGGCGTTCCAGAACACCGGCACCCAGCTGATGAGCGACGTCTACTACGCCTACAGCGTGCTTCTGATGGCGCAGATGGCGCGGGCCACCGGACGCACCGCCGAGGCCACGGCGTACGACGACCTCCTGGCCCGCATCCGGCGCGCGTTCCTGGCCACGTACATCAGGACGGACGGTGACCGGATCACCGTGCTGTCGAGCAAGGGCGGCAAGCCGCTCATGGGCGGTGACCCCGAGGACGACAGCCAGTCCGCACTGCTGTGGGTCCTCAAGCTCGGCTTCTACGACACCGAGGCCCAACGCCGCTCCCTGGTGGGGCTGTTGGCGGACAACATCGGCAACGACGCCGCGTACAAGGCGGCTCATCCGGACAGTGCCCGGGTGCGGTACGCGCGGAACACCCTCTCCGTCGGCTTCCTCGGAGTGAACGTCCTCGCGCCGGTCCTGACCGACGAGGGCCGCGCCGATCTCGCGTACGAGCTGCTGCACCAGGACGCCATGCCCTCCTGGCTGTACTCGGTGAAGAACGGCGCGACGACGGTGTGGGAGCGCTGGAACTCGTACTCCCAGGAGGACGGGTTCGGCCCCGTCGAGATGAACTCCTTCAACCACTACTCGTACGGCGCGATCATGGAGTGGATGTACGCGTACATGGCGGGTATCGCACGGGACCCGGAGCACCCCGGCTTCCGGCGCTTCCGCCTCCAGCCGCACCTCGACCCGACCGGCCGCATCACACGGGTGTCGGCCCGCCACCTGTCCCCCTACGGCGAGATCACCAGCGAGTGGTCCCTGGCCAAGGACGGCACGCTCACGTATGAGGCGGTCGTCCCGGCCAACACCGAGGCGACGCTGAGCCTGCCCGCGGTGTCGGCGTCGGCGGTCCGCGAGGGACGCACACCACTGGCGAAGGTGGCCGGCGTCCGAGCGCGCGGGTTCGCGGACGGCACGGCGACGTTCTCGCTGCCGGCGGGCCGGTACCGACTGACGAGCACGGTGCGCTGACCCCGCGCCGCGTATCGGCCTTCGGTGAGCGGACGGGGCGGCTCCCCGCCCGCTCACCGAAGCGCCCGGCTCGACCCCCGTACCACCAACTCCGGTCGCATCAGCACATGTTGGTGCCGGTGCGCGGAGGCCCGCTCGCCCGTCTCCTGGAGCAGCAGTTCCGCCGCGATCATGCCGAGGGTGAGGGCGGGCCGGCGGACCGAGGTGAGCGGGACGGTGGCCGCCGCCGCGAACTCGATGTCGTCGTAGCCGACGATCGAGATGTCGTCGGGGACCCGCACCCCGGCCGCGTACAGCGCCTGGAGGACGCCGAGGGCCAGCAGGTCGTTGGCGCAGAAGACGGCGGTGGGGCGGTCGGCGAGGCCGAGGAGGCGGGCGCCCGCGTCGCGGCCCGCGGCCACGTCGAGGCGGGCGGTGGGCAGTTCGCACAGGAGGGTCTCGGGCAGGCCCGCCTCGGCGAGTGCCTTGAGGGCGCCCTCCCTGCGGTCCTGGACCTGTTTGAGGTGCGGCGGGCCGCTGACGAAGGCGAGCTTGCGGTGGCCGCCGCCGACGAGGTGGCGGAGGGCCAGGGCGCCGCCCGACACGTCGTCGACGGCGACCGAGCAGCCCGGTTCGTCACCGGCGACCCGGTCCACGACGACGTACGGGATGCCGTGCCGCCGGAAGTCGCGCAGGGTCGCGCCGCTCGGGTCGGCGGGGGTGATCAGGGCGCCGCGCACCCGCTGTTCGGCGAAGAGCGAGAGGTACTCGGCCTCCTCCGACGGGTTCTGGGCGCTGTTGCAGACCATGACGCCGAGGCCCGCGTCGCGCGCGGCGCGTTCGGCGCCGCGCGCGACGTCCACGAAGAACGGGTTCCCCATGTCGAGGACGAGCAGCGCCACGATGCGGCTGTGTCCGGCCCGCAGCTGACGCGCGTACTCGCTGCGGACGTAGCCGAGCCGGGCGATGACCTGCTGGACGTGGCGGCGGGTGGGTTCGGAGACGCGGTGCGGCTGGTTGAGGACGTTGGAGACGGTGCCCACGGAGACTCCCGCCTCGTGGGCCACGTCCTTGATGCCGACCGTCGAGCGTTCAGGCAAGGTGGAAGACCTCGGTGAGCGGCCGCATCGCGGCGTCCGGGGCCTGTCCGTCCAGCTCCTCGAAGAAGGCGCCCATCTCGGCCTGCCAGCGGGCGTTCACCTCCGTGGCGTCCATGGCGGCGCGGGCCGCGTGGAAGTCCTCCGTCTCCAGATAGCCGACGAGCAGTCCGTCGTCCCTGAGGAAGAGGGAGTAGTTGTGCCAGCCGGTGGCGGTCAGGGCCTCCCGCATCTCCTGCCACACGTCCGCGTGGCGGGCGCGGTACTCGTCGATCCGGTCGGCCTTGACCTTGAGCAGAAAACAGACGCGCTGCATATGGGTGGTCCCTCGCTCAGAACGTGAACTGGTCGATGTTCTTCTTGTCGAAGACGGTCGGCTTGCCGAGGGAGACGACGCCGTCCTTCCCGACGGTGAACTCGCCGAGGTCACCGGCCTTGAAGGTCTCGCCCTCCTTGCCGGAGATCTGCCCGGACTCCAGCGCGACGGCGGTGTGCGCGGCGAGCGCGCCGAGCTTCGCCGGGTCCCACAGCTCGAACGCCTCGACGGTGCCGTTCTTGACGTAGGCGCGCATGTCGTTGGGGGTGCCGAGGCCGGTCAGCTTGACCTTGCCCTTGTACTTGGAGCCCGACAGGTACTGGGCGGCGGCCTTGATGCCGACGGTGGTCGGGGAGATGATCCCCTTCAGCTTCGGGTGCTCCTGGAGGAGGCCCTGGGTCTGCTGGAACGACTTCTGGGCGTCGTCGTCCCCGTAGGCGGTCGTGACGAGCTTGATGTCCTTGTACGCGGGCTTCTTCAGCTCGTCCTTCATGTAGTCGATCCACGTGTTCTGGTTGGTGGCCGTCTGGGCCGCCGAGAGGATCGCGATCTCGCCCTTGCCGCCGATCTGCCGCGCGATCTGCTGGACCTGGGTGCGGCCGAGGTCCTCGGCGCTGGCCTGCGAGACGAAGACGTTGCGGCAGTCGGCCTTGGTGTCGGAGTCGTACGTGACGACGCTGACGCCGTTCTTCATCGCCTGCTTCAGGGCGGTGCACAGGGCGCCCGGGTCCTGCGCGGAGACGGCGATGCCGTCGACCTGCTGCTGGGTGAGGGTGTTGACGTAGGAGACCTGGCCGGAGGTGTCGGTGCCGCTGGACGTCCCGACCTCCTTGTACGTCGAACCGAGCTCCGCGAGCGCCTTCTTGCCGCCGTTGTCGGAGGTGGTGAAGTACGGGTTGTTGACCTGCTTGGGCAGGAAGGCGACCGTGAGGCCCTTCTTGGTGGCGGCGTTCGGGTCGGCCTTGCCGGCGGCCGCGGACTTCGCGTCCTCCTTGTTCGCGTCGTCCTTCGTCGTGCCGCTGCAGGCGGTGGCGCCGAGGACGAGGGCGGTGGTGACGGCGAGCGCGGTGGAGAGGCGGCGGGTTCGGGCGGTTGCGGACATGGCGGTTCCTCACGGGTCGAAGGGAGGGGAGACACGGGAACGGAGTTCAGGGCGCGGCCGGTACCGGTGGAGGTGCGGCGGCGGTCTTCCTGCGGGCCCTGGCCTGGGCGATCCGGCGGCCGACGCGCGGCGCGAGCACGGAGATCACGAGGAGGACGCCGGTGACGACGATCTGGGACTGGGCGGAGACGTTGAGCAGGCTCATCACGTTCTGGAGCGTGCCGAGCAGGAACACACCCGCGATCGCGCCGCCGAGGGTGCCCTTGCCGCCGTCGAAGTCGATGCCGCCGAGCAGGACGGCCGCGATGACCGACAGTTCGAGGCCGGTGGCGTTGTCGTAGCGGGCGCTGGCGTAGTGCAGGGCCCAGAAGACGCCGGTGAGCGCGGCGAGCAGGCCGGTCGTCACGAACATCGACAGCTTGAGCCGCTTGACGCGGACACCGGAGAAGCGGGCGGCTTCCTCGCTCGCGCCGATCGCGAACAGCGAGCGGCCCACGCGGGTGGCGTGCAGCACGACGACCGCGATCCCGAGGAGGACGAGGAAGGGCAGGAAGGCGTACGGGACGAACGTGTCGCCGATGTGGCCGGCGCCGAAGTCCAGGTACGAGGAGGGGAAGTCGGTGACCGAGTCGGAGCCGAGGACGATCTGCGCGATGCCGCGGTAGGCGGCCATGGTGCCGATGGTGACGGCGAGGGAGGGCAGGCCGAGACGGGTCACGAGCAGTCCGTTGACCAGTCCGCAGACGAGGCCGAGCACGAGGCAGACCGGGATGATCGTCTCGATGGCCATGCCCTCGTTCCACAGCGCGCCCATGACGGCGCCGGACAGTCCGGCCGTCGAGCCGACCGACAGGTCGACCTCACCGGAGACGACGAGCATCGTCATCGGCAGGGCGATGAGCGCGATCGGCAGGGTGTTGCCGATGAGGAAGGACACGTTCAGCGCGTTGCCGAAGTTGTCGACGAACGAGAACGAGCAGAGCAGCAGCACGATCAGCAGGGCGCCGACGGCGGTGTCCCAGCGCACCACGCTCCTCAGGGAATCGGCCTTGAGGTTCTCAGGCATGGCGGGCGCTCCTCATCTGTGCGGCCTGCTTGCGCAGCACTGCGGCGACGCGCAGCGCCAGGATCCGGTCGACGGCGATGGCGAGCAGCAGCAGGATTCCGTTGATGGCGGTGACCCACACGGAGCTGACGCCGATGGCGGGCAGGACGCTGTTGATGGAGGTCAGCAGCAGCGCGCCGAGGGCGGCTCCGTAGACGGTGCCGGAGCCACCGGTGAAGGCGACGCCGCCGACGACGACGGCGCTGACGACGGTGAGTTCGTAGCCGTTGCCGGTGGCGGAGTCGACGTTGCCGAAGCGCGCCAGGTACAGGGCGCCGGCCAGGCCGGCGAGCGCCCCGCACAGGATGTAGGCGGTCATGACGCGCTTGCGGACGGGGACACCGGCGAGGGTCGCGGCCTCCGGGCTGGAGCCGAGCGCGTACAGGTCGCGGCCGCTGCGGTAGCTGCGCAGGTAGAAGCCGACGCAGAGCAGGACGGCGACGGCCAGCAGCGCCAGGTAGGGCACGATCCACAGACCGTCGTGGCCGAAGTCGACGAAACCGTCCGGCAGGTCGGAGGCGACGATCTGCTCGGAGCCGACCCAGATCGAGTCGATGCCGCGGATCACGTAGAGGGTGCCGAGAGTGACGACGAGCGCGGGCACCTTGCCGAGGCTGACGAGCGCGCCGTTCAGGGCGCCGAAGAGGGCGCCGAGGGCGACGGCGTACAGCACGGCGACGAGTGAACTGCCGCCGCCCTGGAGGTAGTTGCCCGCGGCGAAGGCGGAGATGCCGAGCACCGAGCCGACCGAGAGGTCGACGTTGCGGGTGATGACGACGACGGCCTGGCCGGTGGCGACGAGGACCAGGATCGTGGCGTTGAGGAGCAGGTCCTTGACGCCCTGCTCGGACAGGAACTCCGTGTTGGAGATCTGGGTGGCGAGCAGCATCAGGACGAGCACGCCGGCGACGGCGAGTTCGCGGGCCTTGAACACCTTGTCGAGCAGGCGCCGTCCGGCGGCCGGTTCGGGTGCGGCGTCCTCGCGCACCGGCTGAGCGGTGACGGTCATGCCGCCCTCCCCTGGGTCGTCCGTCCGGTGGCGGCGGCCATCACGGTCTCCTCGGTGGCCTCGGTCCGGGTGAGTTCGGCGGTCAGGCGGCCCTCGTGCATGACGAGGACGCGGTCGGCCATGCCGAGGATCTCCGGCAGGTCGGAGGAGATCATCAGGACGGCGACGCCCTCGGCGGCCAGCGACGACAGCAGGCGGTGCACCTCGGCCTTGGTGCCGACGTCGATGCCGCGCGTCGGCTCGTCGACGATGAGGACCTGCGGCCCGGTGGCGAGCCACTTGGCGAGGACGACCTTCTGCTGGTTGCCGCCCGACAGGGTGCCGACGACATCGGCGAGCCGCGCGTACTTGACCTGGAGCTTCACGGCCCAGTCGAGCGAACGGCTGCGCTCCGCCCGGCGGTTCATCAGGCCGGCGCGGCTGGTGTCGGCGAATCCGGTGAGGCCGATGTTGCGCTCGATGGACATGTCCATCACCAGGCCCTGGGCGCGGCGGTCCTCGGGGACGAGCGCGAGGCCCGCGTGCATGGCGAGGCTCGGCGCGCCGGGTTCGAGCCGCCGACCGAGCACCTCGACCTCGCCGCCGTCGAACCGGTCGACGCCGAACACGGCGCGGGCCACCTCGCTGCGTCCGGCGCCGACGAGTCCGGCGAGGCCGACGATCTCGCCGCGGCGCACCTCGAAGGAGACGTCGGTGAAGACGCCCTCGCGGGTCAGCCGGCGCACGCTCAGCGCCACTTCGCCGAGTTCGGTGTCCTGCTTGGGGTAGAGCTCGTCGAGGTCGCGGCCGACCATGCGGCGTACGAGGTCGTCCTCGGTCAGCCCGTCGAGGGGTTCGCTCGCCACCCAGGCGCCGTCGCGCAGCGTGGTGACGCGCTGGCACAGCTCGAAGATCTCCTCCAGGCGGTGCGAGATGAACAGCACGGCCGCACCCTGCGCGCGCAGTGCCTTCACGACGCCGAACAGGCGGGCCACTTCGCTGCCGGTCAGCGCGGCGGTCGGCTCGTCCATGATCAGGACGCGGGCGTCGAACGAGAGGGCCTTGGCGATCTCGACGAGCTGCTGGTCGGCGATGGACAGGCCGCGGGCGGGCTGGTCGGGGTCGAGGTCGACGCCGAGGCGCTGGAAGAGGGCGGCGGTGGCGTCCTTGACGGCGCGGTGGTCGACGCGGCCGAGGGAGCGGCGCGGCTGGCGCCCCATGAAGATGTTCTCGGCGATCGACAGGTCGGGGAAGAGCGTCGGCTCCTGGTAGATGACGGCGACGCCGGCGTCCCGGGCGTCGGCGGGGCCGTGGAACTCCACGGGCGCGCCGTCGAGCAGCACCGTCCCGGTGTCGGGCCGGTGCACGCCGGCGAGGGCCTTGATGAGCGTCGACTTCCCCGCACCGTTCTCACCGGCCAGGGCGTGCGCCTCGCCCGCGTACAGGCGCAGCGAGACGCCGCGCAGGGCGCGCACGGCGCCGAAGGACTTGCTCACCCCCTCCAGCGCGAGCACCGGAGTCGTCTCCGGTTCAGGATGCGTCATGGCATGTCTCCATGGGTGTGCTGACGGCGGGCGGGGTCGTGCGGGAGGCACGAGCGGCGGCTGTGGGCACCGGGGCCGCTCGGGGCTTTCCCTGCGGCGTGAAATGTTTCAGTGAAGTTGCCCGGAAGCTAGCTCCGTCCGTCCGGACAGGTCAAGAGGTCGAGTCCATCCCGATCCTTCGACGTACAACACGATTGAGTAACACGGTTGACCTTGTGCGCGACCCCTTGACGGCCTCGGCGAGCGGGGCTAACTTCCCCTCCGAATGAATCGATTCACTCGATTCGTGCCCAGACCCGCACCCAGAGGTGGACATGCCTGACATCGCTGCCGTGAAGGCCGCACTCTCCAGCCAGCGGATCGAGACGCCGTCGTGGGGCTACGGCAACTCCGGCACCCGGTTCAAGGTGTTCGCCCAGGCCGGTGTGCCCCGCACCCCGCAGGAGAAGCTCGACGACGCGGCGAAGGTGCACGAGTTCACCGGCATCGCCCCGAAGGTGTCGCTGCACATTCCGTGGGACAAGGTCGACGACTACGCGGCGCTCGGAGCGCACGCGAAGGAGCGCGGCCTGGAACTGGGAGCCATCAACTCCAACACCTTCCAGGACGACGACTTCAAGCTCGGCAGCGTCTGCCACCCGGACCCGGCGGTGCGCCGCAAGGCGGTCGAGCACCTTCTGGAATGCGTCGACATCATGGACGCGACGGGCTCCAAGGACCTGAAGCTGTGGTTCGCCGACGGGACGAACTACCCCGGCCAGGACGACATCGTGGCCCGCCAGGACCGGCTCGCCGAGTCCCTCGCCACCGTCTACGAGCGCCTCGGCGACGACCAGCGGCTGCTCCTGGAGTACAAGTTCTTCGAGCCCGCCTTCTACTCGACGGACGTCCCCGACTGGGGCACGTCGTACCTCCAGTGCCTGAAGCTCGGTGACAAGGCGCAGGTCGTCGTCGACACCGGACACCACGCGCCGGGCACCAACATCGAGTTCATCGTGGCGCTGCTGCTGCGTGAGAAGAAGCTCGGCGGCTTCGACTTCAACTCCCGCTTCTACGCCGACGACGACCTGATGGTCGGCTCGGCCGACCCCTTCCAGCTCTTCCGCATCCTGCACGAGGTCGCCAAGAACGGCGGCTTCGAGCCGGAGACGAACGTGGCGTTCATGCTCGACCAGTGCCACAACATCGAGGCGAAGATCCCGGCGGTCATCCGCTCCGTGATGAACGTGCAGGAGGCCACCGCCAAGGCGCTGCTGGTGGACCGCGAGGCGCTGAGCGCGGCGCAGGCCGCGGGCGACGTGCTGGCCGCGAACGCCGTGGTGATGGACGCCTACAACACCGACGTGCGGCCGCTGCTCGCCGAGTGGCGCGAGGAGCGGGGCCTGAACCCGGACCCGGTCGCCGGGTACGCGGCGTCCGGGTGGCAGGAGCGGATCGTGGCCGAGCGGGTCGGCGGCGAGCAGGCCGGGTGGGGGGCCTGAGCCCACCCGCGTTCGCCGCCCACGACACCCCAACTTCCCAAGGAATTCGCATGTCTACGCATCCTGAGGTCGCCGCGCTCCTCGCGCGCTCGAACCGGCTCGGCGCCGACCCCCGCAACACGAACTACGCCGGCGGCAACACGTCCGCCAAGGGCACCGAGACCGATCCCGTCACCGGCTCCGACATCGAGCTGATGTGGGTCAAGGGCTCCGGCGGCGACCTGGGCACCCTCAAGGAGGGCGGCCTCGCCGTCCTGCGCACCGACCGGCTCAAGGCGCTCACCGCGGTGTACCCGGGGGTGGAGCGCGAGGACGAGATGGTCGCCGCGTTCGACTACTGCCTGCACGGCAAGGGCGGCGCGGCCCCGTCCATCGACACGGCCATGCACGGCCTGGTGGACGCGGCCCACGTCGACCACCTGCACCCCGACTCCGGTATCGCGCTGGCCTGCGCGGCGGACGGCGAGAAGCTGACCGCCGCGTGCTTCGGCGAGCAGGTCGTGTGGGTGCCGTGGCGCCGTCCCGGCTTCCAGCTCGGCCTCGACATCGCCGCGATCAAGGCCGCCAACCCGCAGGCCATCGGCTGCGTCCTCGGCGGCCACGGCATCACCGCGTGGGGCGACACGGCCGAGGAGTGCGAGCGGAACAGCCTCTTCATCATCCGCACCGCCGAGACGTTCCTCGCCGAGCGCGGCAGGGCCGAGCCCTTCGGACCCGCCCTTGAGGGGTACGCGGCTCTCGACGCGGCCGAGCGCCGGGCGCGGGCCGCCGCACTCGCCCCGTACATCCGGGGGCTCGCGTCCAGCGACCGTCCGCAGGTCGGGCACTTCGACGACTCCGGCACGGTCCTCGACTTCCTGGCGTCCGCCGAGCACCCGCGCCTCGCCGCGCTCGGCACGTCCTGCCCGGACCACTTCCTGCGCACGAAGGTCCGCCCGCTCGTCCTCGACCTCCCGCCGACCGCCGAACTCACCACCGTGGTAGACCGGTTGACGGAGCTGCACGCCGCCTACCGCGAGGAGTACGCCGCCTACTACCGGCGGCACGCCACCCCCGACTCCCCCGCGATGCGCGGCGCGGACCCGGCGATCGTCCTCGTCCCCGGCATCGGCATGTTCTCCTTCGGCAAGGACAAGCAGACGGCACGCGTCGCGGGCGAGTTCTACCTCAACGCGATCAACGTCATGCGCGGCGCCGAAGCGGTGTCCACGTACGCCCCGATCGAGGAGTCGGAGAAGTTCCGCATCGAGTACTGGTCCCTCGAAGAGGCCAAACTCCAGCGGATGCCGAAGCCGAAGGCGCTCGCCACCCGGGTCGCGCTGGTGACCGGCGCGGGCAGCGGCATCGGGAAGGCCATCGCGCACCGCCTCGTCGCCGAGGGCGCGTGCGTCGTCGTCGCCGACCTGAACGCGGACGGCGCGGCGGCGGTCGCCGAGGAGCTGGGCGGCGCCGACAAGGCGGTCGCGGTCGAGGTCGACGTGACGTCGGAGGAGCAGATCGCGGACGCGTTCCGTGCGGCCGCTCTCGCCTTCGGCGGTGTCGACCTGGTCGTCAACAACGCCGGCATCTCCATCTCCAAGCCGCTCCTGGAGACCACGGCGAAGGACTGGGACCTCCAGCACGACATCATGGCGCGCGGCTCCTTCCTCGTCTCGCGCGAGGCGGCCCGCGTGATGAAGGCACAGGGCATGGGCGGCGACATCGTCTACATCGCCTCCAAGAACGCGGTCTTCGCCGGCCCCAACAACGTCGCCTACTCCGCGACCAAGGCCGACCAGGCCCATCAGGTCCGCCTGCTCGCCGCCGAGCTGGGCGCCGACGGCATCCGCGTCAACGGCGTCAACCCGGACGGTGTGGTGCGCGGCTCGGGCATCTTCGCGGGCGGCTGGGGCGCGCAGCGCGCGGCGACGTACGGCATCGAGGAGGAGAAGCTGGGCGAGTTCTACGCGCAGCGGACCCTGCTGAAGCGCGAGGTGCTGCCGGAGCACGTGGCGAACGCGGTGTTCGCGCTGACGGGCGGGGAGTTGACGCACACGACGGGGCTGCACGTTCCGGTGGACGCGGGGGTCGCGGCGGCGTTCCTGAGGTGACCGGCGAGGGTGGCTGATCCGGTGATCGGCCCGCCCGCGTCCGCCGGACGCCCGCGGGCCGCGACCGGTCCCCGCGCGGTTCCCGGCGCCCTTCCGCGGCGCGGGGAACCGCGCGACCAGCCACCCCACGCCCCACACCCGCCAGCCACACCCCGACCGCACCGGCCCAAAGGCGAACGAACCTCATGCCCCACATCCCCTATGCCGCGATCGACCTGGGCGCCTCCAGCGGCCGGGTCATGGCCGCCCAGGTCACCCCGGACACCCTCACCCTGACGGAGTCGCACCGCTTCGCGAACCGACCGGTGCGCACCCCGGACGGCCTCCACTGGGACATCCTCGCCCTGTACGCGGGCATCCTCGACGGCCTGCGCGCGGCAGGACCGGTCCGCTCCGTCGGCATCGACAGCTGGGCCGTCGACCACGGCCTGCTCGACGCGGACGGCGCGCTGCTCGGCAACCCGTTCCACTACCGCGACAGCCGCACGGACCAGGTCGCCGAGAAGGTCTGGGAGAGCGTCCCGCCGGCCGACCTGTACGCGGCGACCGGCATCCAGTACGCCCCGTTCAACACCCTGTACCAGCTCGCCGCCGCCCGCGGCACCGCCCAACTCGACGCGGCTCGAAGCCTGTTGATGATCCCCGACCTGCTGACGTACTGGCTGACGGGACAGCAGGGCACCGAGCTGACCAACGCCTCCACGACCCAGCTCATCGACCCGCGCACCGGCGACTGGGCGCACGACGTCGCGGCCCGCACCGGCGTCGACCTGACCCTGTTCGCCCCGCTGCGGCGCCCCGGCGACCCGGCGGGCGAGCTGCTCCCGCACGTCCTCGACGAGGCCGGGCTGACCGGGCCCGTCCCGGTGACGACGGTCGCCTCGCACGACACGGCGTCGGCAGTGGCGGCGGTCCCGGCGACGGAGGAGCACTTCGCGTACATCTGCACCGGCACCTGGTCCCTGGCCGGCCTCGAACTCGACGCCCCGGTCCTGACCGAGGAGAGCCGCGCCGCGAACTTCACGAACGAGCTCGGCATCGACGGCACCGTCCGGTACCTCCGCAACATCATGGGCCTGTGGCTGCTCCAGGAGTGCCAACGCACCTGGCGGGACGCCGACCTGACCGAACTGCTCGACGGGGCGGCCCGGTGCGCCCCGCTGCGCTCGGTCGTCGACGCGGGCGACCCCGCGTTCCTGGCACCGGGCGGCATGCCGGACCGGATCGCCGCCGCCTGCCGCGCCACGGGCCAGCCGGAGCCCCGGACCCGCGCCGAGACCACGCGCTGCATCCTCGACTCGCTCGCCCTGGCGCACCGCCGCGCCATCGCGGACGCGGCCCGCCTCGCGGACCGACCGGTGGACGTCGTGCACATCGTCGGCGGCGGCGCCCGCAACGCCCTGCTGTGCCGGCTCACCGCCGACGCCTGCGGGCTGCCGGTCGTGGCGGGCCCGGCGGAGGCCGCGGCGCTCGGCAACGTCCTCGTGCAGGCCCGCGCCCACGGCGACGTCGGAGACCGGGCCGCCATGCGCCAACTGATCGCCCGTACGCAGCGCTTGACCCGGTACGAGCCGCGCGGCCGACGCTCCGAGTGGGACGCGGCGGCTGCTCGTGTCGCGACCTCGTGACCCGCGCGCCGGTACCACGTACGCTGCACCCATCCGATGACCGAGCCGCATCTATCAACGAAGGGGCCACCATGCGTGTCGCGCTCTTCCTGACCTGTGTCAACGACACGCTCTACCCGGACACGGGCCGGGCCGTGGTGAAACTCCTGACCAGGCTGGGCGTCGACGTGGACTTCCCGGCCGCCCAGACCTGTTGCGGGCAGCCTCACTACAACACCGGCTACCGCCGCCAGGCGGAACCGCTGGCCCGTCATTACTCCGATGTCTTCGGGCCGGGCCTCGCGTCGGGTGATTACGACGCAATCATCACGCCGTCCGGCTCGTGCGCGGCGATGGTGCGCGAGCTGTACCCGCGGATGGGCGAGCGGGCGCGCGCGGAGGGCCGGGGCGACCGGCTCGCGACGACGCTCGCGCCGGTGATCCCGAAGACGTACGAGCTCACCGAGTTCCTCGTCGACGTGCTGAAGGTGACCGATGTCGGCGCCTCCTACCCGCACAAGGTGACGTACCACCCGACCTGCCACGGCCTGCGCTCGCTCGGCCTCGGCGACCGCCCCCTCCAACTCCTGCGGGCCGTCAAGGGACTTGAGCTGGCGGAGCTGCCCGGCGCGCAGGAGTGCTGCGGCTTCGGCGGCACGTTCGCGGTGAAGAACTCCGATGTCTCCTCGGCGATGGGCGCCGACAAGGTGCGCAACGCCGAGTCGACCGGCGCCGACGTGCTGTGCGCCGCCGACAACTCGTGCCTGATGCACATCGGCGGCACGATGTCCCGGCTGAAGGTCGGCATGCGGCCGGTCCACATCGCGGAGATCCTGGCGAGCACAGAAGAGGAGCCCCACGTATGAGCGGCACCTTCGTCGGCATGCCGGCCTTCCCGAAGGCCGCGCACGACGCCGTACGGAACACGACCCTGCGCGCCAACCTGAAGCACGCCACCCACACCATCCGTGACAAGCGCGCCCGCGCCGTCGCCGAACTCGACGACTGGGCGGCGCTGCGGGAGGCCGGCAAGCAGATCAAGGACCACACGCTCCGCCATCTCGACCACTATCTGGTCCAGTTGGAGGAGTCGGTCACGGCCGCGGGCGGCACCGTGCACTGGGCGCGCGACGCCGACGAGGCCAACCGCATCGTCACCCGGCTGGTCCGGGAGACCGGCGAGTCGGAGGTCGTCAAGGTCAAGTCGATGGCCACGCAGGAGATCGGTCTCAACGAACACCTGGAGGCCGAGGGCATCCGCGCCTACGAGACCGACCTCGCCGAACTCATCGTGCAGCTCGGCGACGACCGGCCCTCGCACATCCTGGTCCCCGCCATCCACCGCAACCGCGGCGAGATCCGCGACATCTTCGCTCAGGAGATGGGCCGTTGGGGCCGCCCGGCCCCCGAGGGCCTGACCGACACGCCCGCCGAACTCGCCGAGGCGGCCCGGCTGCACCTGCGCGAGAAGTTCCTGCGCGCCAAGGTCGGCGTCTCCGGGGCCAACTTCATGGTCGCCGAGACCGGCACCCTCGTCGTCGTCGAGTCCGAGGGCAACGGCCGGATGTGCCTCACCCTCCCCGAGACGCTGATCTCGGTCGTCGGCATCGAGAAGATCGTCCCGACCTGGCAGGACCTGGAGGTCTTCCTCCAGACGCTGCCGCGCTCCTCGACGGCGGAGCGGATGAACCCGTACACGTCGACCTGGACGGGGACCACCGACGGCGACGGACCGCGGACCTTCCACCTGGTCCTGATCGACAACGGCCGCACCGACACCCTCGCCGACGAGGTCGGCCGCCAGGCGCTGCGCTGCATCCGCTGCTCCGCGTGCCTGAACGTCTGCCCCGTCTACGAACGGGCCGGCGGGCACGCGTACGGCTCGGTCTACCCGGGCCCGATCGGCGCCATCCTCAGCCCCCAGCTCCGGGGCACGGCGAGCGAGATCGACGCCTCACTGCCGTACGCGTCGTCGCTGTGCGGCGCCTGCTACGAGGTGTGCCCGGTCGCCATCGACATCCCCGAGGTCCTCGTCCATCTGCGCGAGCGGGTGGTGGAGGGCGGCGAGGTGACCCTGCGCGGCACGAAGGTGACGCTCAAGCCGGCGAAGGGGCACGCGGCGGAGCGCGCCGCGATGCGCGCGGCCCGCTGGGCGTTCACCCACCCGGCCGTCCTCGCCACCGGCCAGCGCATGGCCTCGCGCACCCGGCGCTTCCACCCGCGCACGGTGCCCGGTCCCGGCAGGGCGTGGACGGCGACCCGGGACCTGCCGCAGGTGCCCGCGGAATCGTTCCGCGACTGGTGGCAGCGGACCGACGGCGGAAAGGAAGGCCAGAAGTGAGCAGCAGGGACGTGATCCTGGGCCGGGTGCGACGGGCGCTCGGCGGCCCGGCGGGCGCTCCGTCGACGTACGCGACGGACATCGACCGGAGCTATCTGCGTGAGCACGGTTCCCGTACGACCGAGGAGACGGTCGAACTCCTGGCGGAGAACCTGGCGGACTACCGGGCGATCGTGCACCGGTGTTCCGCAGGGGAGCTGCCGAGGACACTCATGAGGCTGCTGGCCGAGCACGGGGCGCAGTCCGTGGTCGTCCCGCCGGAGCTGCCCGCCTCCTGGCTGGCGGAGGCCGACCCGGTCCGCATCCACGACAGGGCCGCGAACACCGCCGCCGAACTCGACCGGGCCGACAGCGTCGTCACGGCCTGCGCGGTCGCGGTCGCCGAGACGGGCACGATCGTCCTCGACGGCTCCCCCGACCAGGGCCGCCGCCGCATCACCCTCGTCCCCGACCACCACATCTGCGTCGTGCGCGTCCCCGGCCAGGTCGTCTCCTCCGTGCCGCAGGCCCTCGAACGGCTCGACCCGGCACGCCCGCTCACCTGGATCTCGGGCCCGTCCGCGACCAGCGACATCGAGCTGGACCGGGTCGAGGGGGTGCACGGACCGCGCACCCTGGAGGTGGTACTGGTGAGCGAGGACTGAGCGGCGCGGTTAGCGTGAGGCCATGATCCGGTTCGACCAAGTCACCAAGCGGTACGCGGACGGCACCACGGCGGTGGACGATCTGTCCTTCGAGGTCGCCGAGGGCGAACTGGTCACGCTCGTCGGCCCGTCCGGCTGCGGCAAGACCACGACGATGATGATGGTCAACCGGCTCATCGAGCCCACGTCGGGCCGGATCTACGTCGACGGCGAGGACATCGCGACGGTCGACCCGGTCAAGCTGCGCCGCCGGATCGGCTACGTCATCCAGCAGGTCGGCCTCTTCCCGCACCGCACGATCCTCGACAACACGGCGACCGTCCCGGCCCTCGTCGGGTGGAAGAAGGCGAAGGCCAGGGCGCGCGCCGCCGAGCTGCTCGACCTGGTGGGCCTGGACCCCAAGACGTACGGCGGCCGCTATCCGGAACAGCTCTCCGGCGGCCAGCGCCAGCGGGTCGGGGTCGCCCGCGCGCTCGCGGCCGACCCGCCGGTGCTCCTGATGGACGAGCCGTTCGGCGCCGTCGACCCGGTGGTGCGCGAACAGCTCCAGGACGAGTTCCTGCGGATGCAGGCCGCCGTGCGCAAGACGGTCCTCCTCGTCACGCACGACATCGAGGAGGCTGTGCGGCTCGGCGACCGGATCGCCGTGTACGGGCAGGGCCGCATCGAGCAGTTCGACACGCCGGGCGCGGTCCTCGGCACGCCCGCGACGCCGTACGTCGCCGAGTTCGTCGGCGCGGACCGGGGGCTGAAGCGTCTGTCGGTCACGGAGATCGAGCCGTACGACCTCGAACAGCCCGCGGTGGCCCGGCTCGACGAGTCCGCGGCGCAGGCCGCGTCCCGGATGCGCGCGGAGGCGGCGCGCTGGGCGGTGGTCCTCGACGGGGGAGGCGATCTGCACGGCTGGATCGGCCTCGACGAGGCGGCCCTCGCCGGGCAGGACGGCCGGGTCCGGGATCTCGCGCACCGGATGAACGCGTGGGTCCCGGTCGGCGCTCCGCTGAAGCAGGCGTTCGGCGTGATGCTTCAGCACGACGCGGGCTGGGTGGCGGTCCTCGACGGCTCGCGCTTCCTGGGCGTCCTCACCCCGGCGAAACTCCATGAGGCGCTGCGCCGCTCGGTCGACGCGGACGCGCAGGGGATCGCCCGTGCCGAGGTGGAGTTCGACTCGGTGGCCGACGCGTGAGCGTGCCGGTCCCGGCCGACGTCCACCGATCTCCACCGACCTCTACCTGTCTCCACCGACCTCCACCGACCTCCACCGATGAACCCTCACCCTAGACCTGACCCTGAGACTTGGGGTTCGCGGTGGACGTTCCGGGGCCGTGATCGGGCACCTGCCCGTTCGGTCCGCGCGCATTCATCGCGCGCAGGTTCTCGTCGTGCACGTCGCCGGGCAGCCGCCGGTCGGGCCGGTACGCGGCGAGTTCCGGGGCGGTCCCGCCGGTGGTGATCTCCTGGGCGGCGAGCCGGCCGAGCACCGGGGCGAGCGTCACCCCGCTGTGCGAGACCAGGTGGTAGAGGCCGGGAGCGCCGAGTGCCTCGCCGATCAGCGGCAGCCCGTCCACCGGCACCGGCCGTACGCCGATCCGCGCGTCGGCGACGGGCGCCGCGCGCAGGGCGGGGACGATGGTGGTCGCCCGCTCGTGGAGTTCCTGCGGCAGCCCGTCGAGCGCCGTCCCGTCGAGCCGGGCGTCCACTTCCCAGGACAGGCTGAGGACTCCGCCGTCGGGTGTGGGCCGCAGGTCGATGCCGGGCGCGGTGAGGATGGCGGTGAGGGGCCCACCGGGCAGCGGACGGCTCTCGGCGACGAGTCCCGGTACCCGGCGCAGCGGGAGCCGCACCCCGGCGAGCGCGGCCAGGCGGTCGGCGCCGGGACCCGCGCAGTTGACGACGGTGTCGGCGGCCGTGCGCCGCTCCCCGCGACCACCCCGGTGACCCGTTCGCCGTCGCGCAGCAGTCCGGTGACGCGGGCGCCGAAGTGCGTCTCGGCGCCGTGCCGCACGGCGGCGTCGAGCAGGGCCCGTACGAAGCGGGGCGCGTCGTACCAGGCGCTGCGCTCGTGCACGACGACCTCGGCGGCACGGCAGGCGGCCGGGTCGACGGCGGGCGCGAGATCGCGGAGCACGGCGGCCGGGGCGACGCGGCAGGTGTGTCCCCAGCCGCGGGCGCGTTCGGCGCGCTCGCGCAGCGCCCGTCGGTCCGCCTCGTTCTCGGCCCACTGGACGTGCGGCAGCGGATGCCGCCAGCGCGGCCCGCCCAGTTCACCGGCGAGCCGGACGTGCTCGTCGGAGCCCTGCCGGTTCAGCCGGTAGTAGGCGTACGGGGTCTTGAGGTGGGTCACGTCGGCGGAGAAGGAGGCGCCGGAGGTACCGGCGGCCGGTCGCGCCTCTTCCACGACGACGACCTGGGCGCCCGCGCGGGCGAGGTGGTAGCTGACGCAGGCGCCGAGTACGCCCGCGCCGACGACTAGGACTCGGCTCATAGGCGTGCGTGTACCCCCTGAGGGCGCTTCGTTTCAAGGAGCCCTACCGCAACAGCCCTTTGTCCTGGAGGTAGGCGCGGGCCACGTCCTCGGGGAGCCGCCGCCAGCTGTCGACCTGCTGGTTCATCGAGGCCAGGTCGGCGGTGGTGAGGACGGAGTTGAGGGCGCCGAGCGCCTCGGCGACCTTCGCGCTGCCCGCTCGGGACCGGTTGACGACGGGCACGAGGTAGTCGGCGTTCTGGAGGTGCCGGTCGTCGTCGAGCAGGACGAGCCCGAAGTCGCCCAGCGTGGCGTCGGTGGTCGTCGTCAGCACCATCTGGTCCTGCCCGTTCTGCACGGCCTTCTTGGACTGGGTGGTGCCGACGCCCTTCGGGTCGACGCCGGTGATGTCGATGCCGTAGACCTTCTTCAGCCCCGGTGCGCAGTAGGGGCGTTGGACACACTCGTCGCCGGCGGCGAGCCGCACCTCGAGACCGGAGGCGCCGAGGTCGCTGAGCGTCCTGAGTCGGTGCTTCTTCGCGTACGAGGAGGCCACCGCGAAGGCGTTCTGGTCGACGGCCTTGCCGGGGTCGAGAACGACGAGGCCACGGGGCCGGGCGAGTTCGCGCAGCGCTTTCATGGTGGCGTCGAGGTCGGGCGAGCCGACGGGCGCGGCGTCGGCGCCGTTGGTCTTGGCGTTGAGCCAGTCGGCGAAGGTGGCTGCGTACTCGGGGACGACGTCGATCTGGCCCGACTCCAGGGCGGGTTCGTACAGCTCGCGATTGGCGACGGACAGGATCTCGGTGCCGTATCCGGCGTCCTTCAGCAGAAGCGCGTACATCGTGGCGAGCAGGTCGCTCTCGGTGAATCCGGCGGATCCGATGACGAGGTGCTTGCTGTCACCGGGCGGCGCGGTCACCTCGCCCTGGTTCTCCAGCGACGGCCCGCCGGAACAGCCGCCGACGAGCAGCAGCAGCCCGACCGCGCCGGCCAGTCTCCGCATCATCGCGCGGGTCACCCGACCCTCCCCCGCGCCCAGGCCGGAGCGAGCCGCTCGGCGATCTCGAAGATCCCTTCGACGAGGAGCGCGAACACGGCGACCAGTACGGCGCCCGCGACGACCTGCGGAGTGCTGGCGAGGTTGAACCCGGCGGTGATGATGCGCCCGAGCCCGCCGCCGCCGGCGAGAGCCGCGATGGTCGCGGTGGCGACGAGCTGCACGGCGGCGATCCGCACCCCGTTCATGATCATCGGCAGGGCGAGCGGCACTTCGACCCTCGTCAGCATCTGCCGCCCGGTCATGCCCATCCCCCGCGCGGCCTGCACGACACCGCGGTCGACGCCGCGCATGCCCACGTACGCGTTGGTGAGCAGCGGCGGTACGGCGAACAGCACCAGGGCGACGACGGTGGGCCCTTCGCCGTACTGCCCGAGGGGTGTAAGCAGCAGCAGGACGAGGACGGCGAAGGTCGGCACGGCGCGGCCGATGTTGGAGATGTTGACGGCGAGGGCGCCACCCTTGCCGAGGTGCCCGAGCACGAGGGCGACGGGCAGGGCGATGAGGCAGCTGATGACGAGACACACGATCGTCAGGAAGAGGTGCTGGGCGAGCCGGTGCCAGATGCCGTCGTCGCCGGACCAGTGCGCCGCGTCGGTGAGCCAGTCCCAGGTGTCGGTGAGGGTCTTCACGCGTGGCTCGCTCTCGCCCAGGGCGTGAGGAGCCGGCCCACGCCGAGGAGCAGCACGTCGGCGGCGACGGCGATGACGACGCACAGCACGGAGGCGGTCAGCACCTGCGCCTTGAAGTAGGTGTTCATCCCCGCGTAGATGAGGTTGCCGAGGCCGCCGTAGCCGACGATCGCGCCGACCGTCACCAGGGAGACGGCGGACACGGTGGCGATGCGCAGCCCGGCCATGGCGGCGGGCAGCGCGAGCGGGAGTTCGACGGTGAGCAGCAGCCGGATCGGCCCGTACCCCATGCCGCGGGCGGCCTGCCGGGTCTCCTGGGGGACGGCGCGCAGCCCGGCGAGGATGTTCCGTACGAGCAGGGTCAGCGAGTACAGCACGAGCCCCGCGACGACGAGCGTCGCGGACAGTCCGTACGCGGGCAGCAGCAGCGAGAACATCGCGAGCGACGGAATCGTGTACAGCACCGTGGTGAGGCCGAGGACGGGACCTGCGGCCCACCCCCACCGCCGCGCGACGACGGCCAGCGGCACGGCGATGACCAGGGCGATCGCGACGGCGACGCACGTGATCTCCAGGTGCTGCACCACGGCGTCGACGAGGATGTGCCGGCGCGTGCTCAGGTACTCGCCGCAGATCCATTCGTTGCGGGCGAGGCAGTCGTCCGGTGGCGGTGCTTGCGGTACCGCTGTCACGAGGGGCACCCGCCCATTCCAGTGGCCGAAGCGGCGCGTGGCGCGCTGGGTGACCCGTACGGGCGGCGGACGGGCGCCCCGCGCGCCCCCCGACGGGGCGACATCCCGCCGCGGGACTGACGCGCGACGGTGGCGCGGCTAGGTTGTCGGGCATGAGCAATCTTGATCGTCAGGCGGTCCCTTCCGTGTGCGGCGGACGCGGGTTCGTCGTGGCGGAACCGGTCCGTGAACTCCTCAGCCCGCGCCGGGTGCGGCTGGGCGAGTCCACGGAAGTACGCCGGCTGCTGCCGAACCTGGGCCGCCGCATGGTGGGCGCCTGGGCGTTCGTGGACCACTACGGCCCGGACGACATCGCGGACGAGCCCGGCATGCAGGTGCCGCCGCACCCGCACATGGGGCTCCAGACGGTGTCCTGGCTGCACGACGGCGAGGTGCTGCACCGCGACTCGACCGGCAGCCTCCAGACGATCCGCCCCCGCGAACTCGGCCTCATGACGTCGGGCCGCGCGATCTCCCACTCGGAGGAGAGCCCGCGCCCGCACGCCCGCTTCCTGCACGGCGCCCAGCTCTGGGTCGCCCTGCCCGACGCGCACCGCCACACGGACCCGCGCTTCGAGCACCACGCGACCCTGCCGACGGTCACGGCACCCGGCCTCACGGGAACGGTCGTCCTGGGCACGCTCGACGGAGCGACGTCCCCCGGCACGACGTACACCCCGCTCGTCGGCGCGGACCTGACCCTGACGGCGGGCGCGGACGTCCGCGTCCCGCTCGACCCCGACTTCGAGTACGCGGTCCTGTCGATGTCCGGCGAAACCCACGTCGACGACGTCCCGCTCGTCCCCGGCTCGATGCTCTACCTCGGCTGCGGCCGCACCGAACTCCCGCTGCGCGCGGGGTCGGACGCGAGCGTGATGCTCCTGGGCGGCGAGCCGTTCGAGGAGGAGCTCGTCATGTGGTGGAACTTCATCGGGCGGAACCAGGACGAGATCACTCAGGCGCGGGAGGACTGGATGACAGGGTCGCGATTTGGGGATGTGAAGGGGTACGACGGGGGGCGGTTGGATGCGCCTGAGCTGCCGCCTGTTCCGCTCAAGCCGCGAGGTCGAGTGCGCTGAACGGACTGTTCTCGGCGTAGGCCACGTGAAGTCGGGCGAGCAGCGAAGTCGACTCGCCTGACTTCCCTCCAACGCGATCGCCCCCAAGGCTCAGTAGCCCCGGCGCGGCGGATCGGCCTCCTCTCGGGAACGATGCTGACTACAGGAGCCAGCTGCACGGTTCCCACAAATCACCGGGGAGGTGCAGCTTGTTGATTCTGCACAGGGACCCGGCCAGTCCACCTCTGTTCGGGCTGTACCGCACAAGGTTGACCGCCGAACCAGTCCGGCGGTCACGTGATTGGAGCGGCAGCGAAACAGCGCCCGAGCGATAGCGGGGAGGCGACGGCACGGCGACGGCCCCCGGCAAGGTGATGACCACAAGGAGTCCGCCGGCTCAGGGGCCGCTACGCAAACCTGGGGTGCATCATCATGACCCGCTCCATCGCCCGCACGACCGCCCTCACCGCTGTGCCCGCGGCCCTCGGCGTCACCCTCACCGCCCGCACCATCAACTGGCCCGGCCAGGCGCCCCGGCGCGGGAACCCGGAGCAGCAGGGCGACCACCTGCGGCTCACCGGGATCAGCACGTCCGGCGCCGCCTGCACCGTCCGGGGGCATCCGGCCGTCCCCCCTGATGACGCAGGTGGCGACGCCCCGCACGCCAAGGACGACAAGCATCGCGCCCGCCCCCTGACCGAGCCGGCCGTCGGCAGCGTCCCCTCCTCGCCGGCGTCACCCGGGACACCGGGGCCGAAGAGACCGGCGAGCACCCCGGCAACGTGGACGACGGCATCGAGGTCCACACGGGGAACCCGGTCACTTCCTTCGGCGATTGAGCCCACGTGAGCGGACACCGGCCGGAGGGTGTGACGGCTCGGCTCGGGCCGCTTCCCTGTGCGCCGCCCTCACCACGCGTGTTGGGCACGGTCCACGGGCCTCGGCCGCAGTGCCGGGCGAGGTCAGGCGAGCGACGCGGCGCGGGCCGGGTCGAGGGCGTGGCGGAGCGCCTCGGAGCGGGTGAACCGCCCGAGTTCGTCGAGCACGAGTTGTCCAAGGCGGTGGCGTTCGGCGCCCAGGGCGCCGGCGAGATGTGGGGTCAGGACAACGTTCGGAAGCGTGAACAAGGGCGATTCGGGAGCCGGGGGCTCGGGATGCGTGACGTCGAGTACGGCGGTGAGATCCGGCCTGGCGCGCAGGACCTGCACGGCGGCCTGCTCGTCGATCAGCGCGCCTCGCGCGGTGTTGATCAGAGTCGCGCCTGGTCGGAGGGAATTCAGCAGCACTGCCCCGACGGCGCCTTGGGTCGCGGGCAGGAGGGGCGCGTGGAGGCTGACGACATGACAGGTGGCGAAGAGTTCCTCCATGTCGACCAGCCGGACGTCGGCCTGCCGGGCAATGTCCGACGAGGCCACGGGGTCGGTGGCGACGACCTCGACGTCGAAGCGGGAGAGGTGGGCGGCGACGAGTCTGCCGATGTGGCCGAGCCCCCACAGGCCGACCCGTGCCCGGTACGCGCCGGGGACATCGGGGTCGCGCGGGAATCGGCGGCTGCTCGCGACGTCCCGGGCGATGCGGTACGTCTGCTTCAGCCCGAGCAGGACCTGGGCGAGGGTGAATTCCGCCACCGGGACGGCATTGGCCGCGGCGGCCGAGACGATCGGAATGCCGCGCGCCCAGAAGGCGGGCGTGGTCAGGTGCCGGACGGACCCCGCTGCCACGAACACGGCCTGCAGTCTGGGTGCCTGCTCGAGAAGCGGGGCGTCCAGTACGGGTGCGCCCCAGCCGGTGAGCAGGAGGTCGACGTCCCTCAACACCTCGGGGGCCGCGGCGAGTTCCTCTCGGGTACGCGGCGGCGCCTGCCAGTGCACGAGTCGGCTGATCCCCGTGAGCACCTCGGGCGCGTAGACGTCCGCCCGGCGTTCCTCCTCCATGACCAGCAGGGCTGTGGGTGCGGTGGCCATTGCGCTCATGTGGGACGGGTCTCCTCAGGTGGATCCGCACCCGGGCGGGGGCCGGACGATCACTCCCCCCGGGTTCGGACGTGTTGGAAAACGTGGGACTACGTGAGGCAAATCGATGTGGCTTGTTTAGTGCGTCAGCTGGACGCCCGCCGGGACCATACATCGGACCTATGAAAGGCCCTATGCACACCTCGGATGTTCTGTCGCACCCTACTCGACGAGGTGGAGCCAGAATTCCCGCCTACCTGCTCCTGGACGATCATGCGCAAACACTCCAACTACGCCTACACCAGGCCACTTTCCCGGCGGTAGACACTCTTAGCACGCCTCCGCCCGCGAAGGCCATGCTTCCGGAGAGGGCTAAGCGGGCACGGCGAGCGGGGAGGACTTTTTTGTATTCATCGGAGTATTGACCGCCGATTCCGGCCCCGCTACCTTCCTGGCAGGCGCTCCTGGCAAGCGCTTTCTCAGCTAACTGTCATGTGGGAAATCGGGAGTTGTCATGCAGAGATCGCGATGGGTAGGTGCCGGTGTTCTCGCCTCGGCCCTGGTGCTCACCGGCTGTTCGTCCGGGCCTGCGGGAGTGGCCGCCAAGCAGAACTCGAAGGCCACTTTGGAGCTCTGGACCCGGACGACACCGGGCGGGCCCGGCGAGCAGGGCGCACTCAAGCTCGCCGCCGCCTTCACCAAGGCCACGGGCTACAAAGTCAAGGTCACAGCCATCTTCGACGACTTCGAGACCAAGCTGCAGCAGCGGGCGGCCCAGAAGAAGCTCCCCGACATCGTCATGAACGACGTGACGCAGCTCGGGGCCATGCACAGTCAGGGGCTGCTGCGGGAGATCGACCTGGACAAGATCAAGGACAGCGAGCAGATCATCGGTCAGGGCCTCGACTCCGGCAAGAGCGTGGACGGCAAGCAGTACGGGCTGCCGTACTCGGCGCAGGCTTCCGCGCTGCTCATCCGCAAGGACTGGCGGCAGAAGCTGAAGCTCGACACCCCGACGACCTGGGACGACTTCGCCGCCATGGCCAAGGCCTTCACCACCAAGGACCCCGACGGCAACGGGAAGAAGGACACCTCCGGCCTCGCCGCGCCGCTGTCCACCAAGCGCGGCTACGCCTCCTGGTACTTCTCCAACTTCCTCTGGGCCGCCGGCGGCGACTTCATCACCGAGGCCGGGAAGGGAACGTACAAGCCGGCGATGACCAGCACGGCTTCGGTCAAGGCGGTGCAGTGGTTCCGCGACCTGGGCTGCAAGGACAAGGCCATCCAGCCCGGCGCCGTGACCATGGACACTCCCCCGACGAACGAGACGTTCGAGTCAGGCAAGACCGGCATGTTCGTCGTCGGTCCCTACCTGCTGCCCCGCTTCGACGAGACTCTCGGCAAGGACAAGTACGAGGTCGTGCCGATGCCCAAGGGCCCGAAGGACGCCACCGTCCTGGCCGAGGGCGGCTCCGTCTATCTGATGGCCGGCTCCGACAATGAGGCCGGCCAGGACGCTTTCGCCTCCTTCGCCGTCTCCGTCGAGGGTCAGAAGACGGGGATGGAGGGCGACACCGCCTACACCGTGCAACTCCCCGTCAACAAGGCCGTGGACGTCTCCCAAGTACGCCCCGACCCCCGTTGGAAGACCTACTCCCAGGCGTACCAGGACTCCGGTCGGTACGCGCCGTCCATTCCGAACTGGACGCCGGTGCGGCAGGCGACGGCTGACACCCTGAACGCGCTCATGGCCGACTGCAGCCTGAACACCGAGGCCAAGCTCGGTGACCTCGACAAGCAGCTCGCCGACATCCTCAAGGAGCAGGGGATCGACGCGTCATGAGCCTCGACCAGGCGGAGCCGGTGGCCGCTCCGGCAGCCGCGCCCGGTCCCCGCGCACCGGGCCGCGGTCGCGCCGCGGCCACCGCCCGACAAGGGCGCAGCCGCAGATCGGGCCGGTGGTGGACGCCCTGGCTGTTCCTGGCCCCCGCGCTGATCCTCTTCCTGTACTTCAAGTTCATCCCCATGGCCAACGCGCTGACCATGTCCTTCCAGGAGGTTCAGCCCTATCTGGGAAACAAGTGGGTCGGCACCGAGAACTACTCCACGGTGCTGCAGTCCCACGGGTTCCGCGAGGCCGCCTGGCACACGGTCGTCCTCGCCGCCGGACAGACGGCCGGTTCGATGGCGCTCGGCCTCGTCCTCGCCCTGCTGATGGAGGGGCAGGGCCGCCGGCTCAGATTCGTGCGCTCCGCCGCGTTCCTTCCGGTGGTGGTGCCGATCGCGGTCGTCGCCGAGCTGTGGCGGATCATGTACCACCCGACCGGGGACGGCATGCTCAACTCCCTGCTCGGTCTGGTGGGTCTTGGGCCGTCGGGGTTCATCAACGATCCGGACACGTCGATGGCCTCGATCATGCTCACCGGCATCTGGCGGGGCGCTCCCTACGACATGATGATCATCCTCGCCGGTCTGACGAGCGTGGACCGCGGCCTGTACGAGGCGGCGAAGGTTGACGGCGCATCGAGGTGGCAGCGGGTGTGGTACGTGACCGTGCCCGGACTGCGGTCGGTGTTCTCGATCCTGTTCATCCTCGCCGCGATCCGTGGACTTCGGGTGTTCACCGAGGTGTTCCTGCTGACCAACGGCGGACCCGACGGCTCCACCGAGGTCGTCATGACCCTCATCTACAAGCTCGGACTCGAACAGAGCCGGCTCGGCGTCGGAGCCGCAGGTGCCGTCCTGCTGTTCGTCGCGACGCTGATCCTGACCGTCGTCGTCCAGCTGCTGCGACGCAGGGAGAGCAAGTGAGTGCGCAGACCGAGACCGCGCTTGGCCTGACCGAGAGCCGCAGCACCGGCGGGCGGATCCTGAAGGCCGTCGTCCACCTCCTGGTTCTGATCATCTTCGCGGGCCCCCTGCTGGCCCTGCTCGTCAGTGCCTTCGGCCATGTCAAGGACCCGACCCAGCTGAGCATCGTCCCCTCGGGCCTCACGCTGGACAACTTCAGGATCGCTTTCGACCAGGGGGTGCTCGCGTATCTGCTGAACTCGTTCCTCGTGGTCGGCTTCGGGCTGCTGCTCCAGGTCGCCGTCTCCGTGCTGGCCGGGTACGCGCTGGCGCGCAAGAAGTTCCCCGGGATGACACTCGTGCTCGTCGCCATCCTGGCGACGCTGATGCTGCCCGAGGAGATCCTCGCACTGCCCCTTTCGCTGATCCTGTCCGATCTGCCGGTCGTCCACTTCAACCTCATCGGCACCCTGGCCGGAATGATCGTGCCGCTGGGCGCCTGGGGATTCTCCATCCTGGTGATGACCGAGTTCATGAAGGACGTGCCCCGCGAACTCGAAGAGGCCGCACGCATCGACGGCGCGGGAGACCTGCGGATCTTCGCCCAGATCATCCTGCCGATGTGCAAGCCCGCGCTGGGTGTCATCGGGGTGTTCGGCTTCACCATGATCTGGGACCAGTACCTGCTGCCCCTGCTCGTCTCCACCGACTCCTCCTCGTACACGCTCCCGCTCGCGCTGCGGACCCTGCGGATCGACCCGGCCGTCACGCCCGGAGTGGTCATGGCGGCCTCCCTGCTCGCGCTGCTGCCTTCCGTGATCGTCTTCCTGTTCTTCCAGCGCTCCTTCGTGAGCGGCCTGTCCTCCGGCGCGTTGAAGGGCTGACCCCGACCGCTCCGCCCCCGCCCGTGCACGAGAAAGAACGATGCCCCATGCCCTCTGCCGCCGAAGCTCACCTGTCCGCGCCACCGGCTCCCCGAGCGGCCCCGGAGACGGCCTGGTTCACCACCGCCCGGTTCGGCATGTTCGTCCACTGGGGCCTGTACTCCCTTGCCGCCCGACACGAGTGGGTGAAGAACCGGGAGCGGCTGACCGACGAGCAGTACCAGGTGTACTTCGACCACTTCGACCCCGACCGCTACGACCCCGTCGAGTGGGCCAAGGCGGCCAAGGCCGCCGGCATGCGCTACGTCGTGCTCACCACCAAGCACCATGACGGATTCTGTCTGTGGGACAGCGCCCTCACGGAGTACAAGGTCACCAACACCCCGCACGGTCTTGACCTCGTCGGGCCCTTCGTCGAGGCGTGCCGGGCCGAGGGGCTCAAGGTCGGGCTCTACTACTCGCTGATCGACTGGCACCACCCGTCCTTCCCCGTGGACGGCACCCATCCGCAGCGTGACGACGAGGAGTTCAAGGCCACCCACGCGGACCGGGACATCCGTGACTACCAGCGGTATCTGCACGGGCAGGTCCGTGAGCTGCTGACCTCCTTCGGGCGCATCGACTACCTGTTCTTCGACTTCTCGTACGCCGGACGCACCTGGTGGGGCGGCAAGGGGCCCGACGACTGGGACTCCCCGAAGCTTCTGGAGACGATCCGCGAACTCCAGCCGCACGTCCTCGTCAACGACCGGACCGGGCTGCCGGGCGACTTCGTGACCCCCGAGCAGTACCAGCCCTCAGGACCGATGACCGAGAACGGGCGGCCCGTGCTCTGGGAGGCCTGCCAGACGCTCAACGGCAGTTGGGGCTACGACCGTGACAACCTCGACCGCAAGAGCGCGGACCTGCTCATCCGCATGCTCGTCGACGGGGTGTCCAAGGGCGGCAATCTGCTGCTCAACGTGGGCCCCACCGGCCGCGGCGATCTGGACCCGCGCGACACCGAGGTGCTGGCCGAGATCGGCCGCTGGATGCGGCTGCACGACCGGGCGATCCGCGGCTGCGGCCCCTCCCCCTTCACCGCCCCCGCCGAATGCCGCTACACCCAGCGCGGCGACCGGCTCTACGTCCATCTGCTCGCCTGGCCGCTGCGCCACCTGCATCTGCCGGGCCTGGCCGGCCGGGTGCGGTACGCCCAGCTACTCAACGACGCGTCCGAGATCGTCCCGGTCCACATCGCGCCGGACCGGCCCGCGGTCAACACCGAGATGGGCGGACAGCCCGCCGGAACGCTCACGCTCCAACTTCCGGTACGCCGCCCCGACACACCCGTCCCCGTCATCGAACTGTTCCTGGACAGCCCCGCCCGCTGACCGCAAGTCCCGGACACGTTTGTTCACCGCACCGTCACGGAGGAACCATGCAGCGTCGCACCTTCCTCATCAGCACCGCGGCCGGGGTGGCACTGGCCGCCGCCCCCGTCGGCACCCTGTCGACCGCGAGCGCCACCACGGCCCCTGCCATGGTCCGCACCCTGGACGAGCTCCGGGCCGCCATCAACGGCGCGGGCCCGGGTGACCGGATCGTCGTCGCCGACGGCACCTACACCGTCCCGGCCGACACCCCTCTCCTCATCAGGGGCACGAACGGCACCGAACGCGCCCCGGTGACCATCGCCGCCCAGACCCGCGGCGGCGTCGTCCTCGAGGGCGAGCGGAGCTTCGTCCTGGAAGCCTCCAGCCACATCACCCTCAGCGGCTTCTCCTTCCGGCAGACCACCACCCTGGACGTCCCCCCGGACTGCTCCCACATCCGACTCACCCGCAACGACTTCCAACTGGCCGACATCGAGGGCCTGCACTGGGTGATGGTGCGCGCCGACGACAGCGTCATCGACCACAACCACTTCCACGGCAAGAGCACCCTCGGCATCTATCTCGGCGTCGAGGGCGCGGGCACGGAGGAGATGGCGCAGCGCGTCCACATCTATCGCAACCATTTCTCCGACCACACCTTCACCGGGTCCAACGGCGGAGAGCCGATCCGCCTGGGCGTCAGCCCCCGAGCCCTGTCGAGCGCCCGGGCCGTCGTCGAGTACAACCTCTTCGAGCGCTGCAACGGCGACCCCGAAGCCATTTCGGTGAAGTCCTCGGACAACACCATCCGGCACAACACGATCCACGACAGCTTCGGCGGCATCGTCCTTCGACACGGCAACCGCAACCGGGTGGAAGCCAACCATCTCGTCGACGGCACGGAAGGGCTCCGGATCTACGGCAACGACCACGTGATCGTCAACAACTACCTCGCCGGCCTGTCCGGCCGCGCCATGGTGATCGGCAGTGGATCGGAGCGCGACCACCTGCCCGGCGAATCGCCCGAGACGCGGCGCGGCAACGACGCCCCCGACCGTGTCCTGATCGCCTACAACACCCTGGTCAACAACGCCGGCACGCTCTCCGGCGAGAGCCAGCGCCCGCACGAACCGCGCGATGTCACCGTCGCCGACAACCTGTTCGTCGCGGACACCGGTCAACTGGTCGCCATGGCCGCCACCGTGCGCTTCACCTGGTCGGGCAACATCCTGTGGGGCGCCGCGGCCGACGGCAACATGCCCACCGCGGGCGGCGTCCGGACCGACCCGAGACTGGTGACGGACGCGCACGGCATCGCTCGGCCGGCCGCCGACAGCCCGGCGATCGACGCCGGCACGCTCCGGTGGCCGCCTGTCACCCACGACATCGACGGTCAACCGCGCGGTCGGCTGCGCGACGTGGGCGCGGACGAGCACTCCTCCCGCACGCCGCGGCGCGGCCCGCTGACGCCCGCAGACGTCGGCCCCGAGGCCGCCTGAACACCCCCTGTCCCCATCGACGTAGGAGGCATCATGCAACGACGCACGTTCCTCAGAAGCACCGCGGTGGCCGCGATCGCCGCCGTCCCCCTCGGCACCACCCTCACCACGAGCGCCTCGGCGGCCGACATCCCCGTCGCCTCCCTGGCCGCGCTCCAGAGCGCCATCAACAGCGCGGGTCCCGGGGATCGCATAGTCGTCGCCAACGGCACCTACACCGTCCCGTCGGGGGGCGCCCTCACCATCTCGGGCAAGCACGGCACCGAGGCCGCACCGATCACCATCGTCGCGCAGAGCCGCGGCGGCGCCGTGCTGAAGGGCGAGCGCAGCTTCGTACTGAGCGACTCGACCAACATCGTGCTCAGCGGCTTCGCCTTCCGGCAGAGCACGACGCTGGAACTCCCGGTCAGCTGCTCGGGGATACGCCTGACCCGCAACGACTTCCAGCTCGCCGACACCACGGATCTCGACTGGGTCGTCGTGCGGTCGGACGACTCGAAGATCGACCGGAACCACTTCCACGACAGGACCACCGCAGGGATCTTCCTCGTCGTCGACGGTCCTTCCGACACGTCGGTCATGACGCAGCGGACGCACATTCTGCGGAACTACTTCTCCGACCACAGCTACGGCGGCACCAACGGCGGCGAGCCGATCCGGATCGGCTACAGCAAGAGGGCCCTGGCCAGTGCCGACGCCACGGTCGAGTACAACCTCTTCGAACGCTGCGACGGCGACCCCGAGGCCATCTCGGTGAAGTCCTCGGACAACACCGTCCAGTACAACACCATTCGCGACAGCCTCGGCGGCATCGTGCTGCGCCACGGCAACCGCTCCACGGTCCAGGGCAACTACGTGATCGGCGGTACCAATGGTGTACGCCTCTACGGCAACGACCACACCATCGTCAACAACTACATCAGCGGGCTGTCCGGCCGGGCCCTGGTGATCGGCAGCGGTTCCACCCGGGACCACAACACGAGCGAGTCGGATGAGGAGCGGAAGGGCAACGACGCCGTCGACCGCGCCCTGATCGCCCACAACTCCCTGATCGGCAACGCCGAAACGCTTGAGGGCGAGACCCGCACGTACGCGCCTCAGGACGTCGTCGTCGCCGACAACCTGCTGGTCGGCGACGCGGGCAGCCTCGTCGCGATGGGAGCCACCACACGCTTCACCTGGCAGAGCAACCTGCTGTGGGGCGCGGCGGCGAACGGCAACATCCCCGCCGGGGGCTTCACCCGGGCCGACCCTCGCCTCGCCCAGGGCGCGGACGGGGTCATGCGACTGACGGCGGCCAGCCCGGCGATCGGCGCGGCCACCCTCGCCGACGCGCCCGTGACCGACGACATCGACGGGGACCCGCGTGGCAGCGTCCGGGACATCGGCGCCGACGAGTACGCGACGACGGCCGCGCTGCGCCACCCGCTCACGACGGCTGACGTGGGCCCGAACGCCCCTGAGCCGGAACCGGCCCCACGATGACACCCGGCCGCCCGCCCGGCGGGCGGCCGCACCCCACCCACCCCGCAGACGCACCGGAAGAAGGCAGCGCCATGACCGGGACGAACCGCCACGCCACGGCAGCACCCGGCCCACCGGCCACACCGGCGACGGACAGGACCAGGCTGGGCCTGTGCTCCGTCACCTACCGCCGGTTGCCCGCCATCGAAGTCGCGCGGTACGCCGTCCATGCCGGACTGGAGGTCATCGAATGGGGGGCGGACGTGCACGCCCCCGCGCAGGAGCCCGGCACCGTCCGCGCGGTCCGGGCCGTCTCCGACCGGTACGGGCTGGCTTGCTGCTCGTACGGTTCCTACTTCCGCGCCACCCCGGGGGAACTGGCCGACTTCCCCGCCATCGCCCGGGCCGCGGTGCGGCTCGGGGCGCAGCGGGTCCGGGTCTGGGCGGGCGGCACCGGATCACAGCACGTCCTGCCGGATGAGCGGCACGAGACCGTGCGCTGCCTGCGAGAGGCAGCCCGGATCGCCGCGGACCACGGCCTCACGCTCGCGACGGAGTTCCACGGCGGAACCCTCACCGACACCGTCGCATCGACCGTCAGGCTGCTGGACGAGGTGGACGCGGACAACGTGCACACCTACTGGCAGCCCCCGCTCGACATGCCCGACGAGGAAGCGCTGGCAGGGCTCGTCGAACTCGGCGCCCGGGTCGCCGCCGTCCATGCCTTCTCGTGGTGGCCGGGCAACACGCGACGTCCGCTGGCGGAACGCAAGGCCCTGTGGACGGCTGCTCTCGGTTCTCTGCGCGGCCGGGGCGTGGAGGCACTTCTGGAGTTCGTACCCGGCGACGGCCCCGCGCTATTGGCCCGCGAGGCGGCAGCCCTGAGGCATGCCGCAGGTCAGTCCCACGCCCCACAGACGTAGTTGACCGAAAGCGGACGTACCACGAGGAACAGTTCGTCCGCTCCCTCCACCCCGACCCCGGACGGCAGGCATGCACATCACGGACGACGACACTCTCCTGTTCATCGGCGACTCCATCACCGACGCGGGCCGCGACCGCGCGGACGCCACCTCGCTCGGCACCGGTTACGTCAGCGAGATCGCCCGGACCTTGCGCGACCGAGCGGCCGGCAGCGCCGGCCCCCGGATCGTCAACCGAGGGATCAGCGGCCATCGCGTGTACGACCTCGAACCCCGCTGGACCGCCGACGTGATCGACCAGAACCCGACCGTCGTGACCGTGAAGATCGGCATCAACGACACCTGGCGGCGCTACGACCAGGGACTGGTCAGCTCCATCACGGAGTTCCGTACGTGTCTGGACCGCCTGCTGGCTGTCACCGCACAGCAACTCTCCGCGCGGCTGGTCGTCATCACCCCGTTCCTCCTCCCGGTCGAGCCGGGACAGGAAGCCTGGTTCGAGGATCTCGGGCCCCGCACCGACGCCGTTCTGAGGGCCGCCGCGGACAACGGCGCCCAGGTGGTCCGCGCCGATCTCGTCCTGCCCCGCGCTGCGCGGAACCGCCCGGCGGCGGAGCTGGCCGAGGACGGTGTCCACCCGACCCCTCTCGGGCACCGGCTGATAGCTGACGCCTGGCTCTCCACCGTCCATGCCTCGTCCCCGGATCCGGTGCGATAGCCGGTCCGCCGTGTGTCGCGGTCCGGATCGTGCAGCCAGCGAGGACAACGTCACCGACAAGGCTGTCGGGACCCGGGCCGGGCCGCTGACACCGGCTTCGGCACAACCTGTCGGTGCCTTCACCCTGCCCCGAAACAGACCGGCTCAGCGCGCGGCCGCAGCACAAGGCCGAGCGGTTGGCCGGCGTCGCGCTGCACCTGGGTCACCACCGGCAACGCGCACCGCCGCCACATCCGCTGTGTCGTCCGGCAGGCCGACCCCTTCTCGCCTCGCCGAACACGTGAACTTCCTGTCCTCGCGCGGCGGCCGTCTGAACCGACCGCGCCCCCGAAGAACCCGCCCCATGTCGAAGATCAACGCCGCCACCGTCGCCGAGCACCGTGCCAAGCGGCCTGCGGCCGACGCGATGATCGACCATCCGATTCACACAAGCGCAGGACCAGCGACGCCAGGAAGCGCCCAGCGCCGACATCACCGTGCGCAACACGTCGGACCGCCGGCTCGACGGATGGAAGCTCGATTTCGCCTTCCCCGGGCAGCAGAAGATCAACTCCGTGTGGAACGCCAAGGCGACCCAGAACGGTTCCGATGTCCATGTCACCCCCGAGTCCTGGACGAACCCCATCCCCGCGGGCGGGTCGGTGAGCTTCGGCCTCAACGGCTCCTCGACCGGCGGCAACGGCACACCGACGTCCTTCTCGCTCGACGGCAGGAGCTGCGCCGTCGCCTGAACCATGGTTCAGTGACCGGCTGAGCGCGTCCCGGCGGCCGACCGGTAAGGTCGGCCGCTGAGGCACGGAACCGGTACAGCGGGAGGGCGCATGAAACGGCCGACGATCGCGGACATCGCGCGCCAGGCGGGAGTCTCCAAGGTCGCGGTCTCCTACGCGCTCAACGACCAGCCGGGCGTCTCCGCGCAGACCCGGGCGCGGATCAAGGCGATCGCCCAGGAGGTCGGCTGGCGGCCCAGCAGTGCCGCCCGCGCGCTGAACGGCGCGCAGGCCCGTGCCGTGGGCCTGGCCGTGTGCCGCCCCGCACGCACGCTCAGCGTCGAACCGTTCTTCATGGAACTCATCGGCGGCATCGAGTCGGTGCTCGCCCCGCGCTCCATCGCGCTCATGCTCCAGACCGTCACCAGCCACGAGGACGAGACGGAGCTGTACCGGCGCTGGTGGGGCGAGGGCCGGGTGGACGGCGCGCTCCTGGTGGACCTGCACGACGACGACGCCCGCGTCCCCGCTCTCACCGCCCTGGACATGCCCGTGGTGGCGCTCGGCCCGCCCCACGCGGCGGGGAGCGTGCCCGCCGTCTGGTCCGACGACGGGGCCGGCATCCGGGAGACCGTCGCCTATCTGGCCGCACTGGGGCACCGCAGCCTCGCGCGGGTGGCGGGACTCGCCCGCCTCGCGCACACCACCGTGCGCGATGCCGCGTTCGAGGCGAGCTGCCGCGAGGCGGGTCTGCCCGAGCCGGTCGTGGTGCACACCGACTACTCCGGCGAGGAGGGAGCACAGGCCACCCGCAAGCTGCTCATCTCCCCGGACCGTCCCACCGCGATCGTCTACGACAACGACATCATGGCCGTCGCGGGCCTCTCGGTCGCCCAGGAGCTGAGCCTGGAGGTGCCCCGCGATCTGTCCCTCGTGGCCTGGGACGACTCCCCCTTCACCCAGGCCGTACGTCCCCAACTCACCGCCCTGACACGGGACATCCCCGAGTACGGCGCATGTGCCGCGCGGACGCTGCTGGCAGCCATCGACAAGGAGCCGGTCGAGCATCTCCAGGTGGCGGCCGCCCGGCTGGTGCCGCGGGGCAGCACCAGCCCGCCTCGGTCCCTGTGAAGGCGCCCGCCGGGGGTTCCGCCGGGGCGGGCCGCCCTGTCAGCTCGTCGGCGGACGACGAGGCGCGGCGGTCGAGGCACGGGGCGTCAGGGCGGGGGCGTGCGGCGGCAGCGGGGACACTTCCCGACCGGCGATCACGGCGAACAGTTCCCGGGTGACCTGGGCGCCGAACCCGTACACGTCGTGGCTCATCGCCGAGAGCGTGGGATGCGTCAGACGGCACAGCTGCGAGTCGTCCCAGGCGAGCAGCGACAGATCGTCCGGAACCGCGATGCCCATCTCGGCGGCGACGCCGAGCCCGGCCACGGCCATGATGTCGTTGTCGTAGACGACGGCGGTCGGCCGCTCGGGCCGCAGCAGCAACGAGCGGGTGGCGCGGGCCCCTTCCTCCCCGGCGAACCCGGTCGACACCTGGATGCCAGGGGCCAGGCCGAGGTCCCGCAGGGTGTCCTGGAAGGCACGTTCGCGGATGGCGCTGTGCCCCAGGCCCTGCGGGCCGCCGACCCGGGCGATGCGCCGGTGGCCGAGGGCGGCGAGATAGCGCACCGCCTCGGCCACCGCCGTGGCGTCGTCCGTCCACACCGACGGGAGGCCCCCGGTCAGGTCCGGGTGGCCGACCGCCACCGCCGGAACGCCGAGCCGCTTGAGCGGCTCGATCCGCGGGTCGCCCTGGTGGAAGTCGACCAGGATGGAGCCCCCTACCTGCCGTTCGCGCCACCATGTCTCCTGGAGGGCGATCTCCTCGTCCAGGCTGCTCACCAGTCGGAGCAGGAGGGAGCAGGACCGCTCGGCCAGGACGCTCTCGATGCCGGAGATGAACTCCATGTAGAACGGTTCGAGGCCGAGCAGCCGGGCAGGACGGCACAGGGCGAGGCCGATGGTGTCGGTCCGCTGCGTCGACAGGTTGCGGGCGGAGGAGTTGGGTGCCCAGCCCAGTTCACGGGCGGCGGCGAAGATGCGCTCCCGTGTGGGCTCCGCGAGGCCGGGCTTGTGGTTGAACGCGATCGACACCGCGCCCTTGGACACCCCGGCGGCGGCCGCCACGTCCTTGATGGTGACGCGCCCGGCGGAGGTGCTCACGCCGGTTCCACGCAGAAGAGGGCCGCGCGGAACGCGTTGGCACCCGCGCCCTGGGCCCCCCGTACCCGAATGCGCGTCTGCTCGCCCGGCAGCAGCGTGATCAGCCCGCGGTCCGCGGTGGCGTGCGGGGCGAGGCGGTCGGGCTGGAGCAGCAGGTCGCGTACGAGGGTGTGCGCCGTCACCACGACATCGACCGTGTCCCGGTCCCGGCCCACGGTCTCCACCGCGATGTCGAATCGCGGTGCCGGATAGGCGAACTCCTTGTCCCGCACGGGCAGATGCAGGGCGCGCAGCCCGTCGGCGTCGGCCACCAGGTACTCCTTCGTGGCCCCTGTCGGGGGCCGGACCTGCGGCGGGGCGGGCAGCTTCAGGACCTCGCGCGCGGGCACGGTGAAGGGGTGGTCGACGCGGGCGGCGAGCGTGCCGTCGCTCCGCATCAGGCGCAGCGTCACCTCGCCGCTCCACGGCTCGGCAGCCTGGTTGACCAGGACGAGATCCGGTCCCTCGACGCCGGGCTGGAGGGTGAGGAGCCGGTCCGCGTAGACGCGGCGCAGTTCGTGGTGGAGCGGCTTGAGGCGGCCGTCGCCGTCGATAGCGGACCAGGAGCTGACGGGCCAGCAGTCGTTGATCTGCCACACGACGGTGCCCGCGCAGCGCGGCCAGTGGGCGCGCCAGTGCTCGATGCCGGTGGCGACGGCGCGGGCCTGGACGACCTGGGTGAGGTAGTGCCAGCGGTCGAAGTCGCCCTCGGGCAGGGCGAAGTGACGCTCGACGCCGCGGTTCAGTTTGCCGTTGCCGTCCTCGGCCTTCTGGTGGTGGAGCATGCCGGGCGAGTCCGGGGCGAGCTCCTCGCCGGGCAGGGCGCGGCGCAGCGTGGCGAGCGCCGGGGGTGCCTGCCAGCCGAATTCGGAGACGAAGCGGGGCACGTTGTCGAGGTACTCGGTGTAGTCCCGCCGGTTCCACACCTCCCACGAGTGGTAGGTGCCGTGGTCGGGGTCGTTCGGATGGTGGTCCCACGATCCGGACCACGGGCTGCCGGCCGAGTAGTGCCGCGTCGGGTCCAGCTCCGCGACCACGCGCGGCAGCAGACCGAGGTAGTAGCCCTCGCCCCAGGAGTTGCCCGCGAGCGGTTCCTCCCAGTCCCAGTCGCGAAAGCCCCACAGGTTCTCGTTGTTGCCGTTCCACAGCACGAGACTGGGATGCGGCATCAGCCGGACGACGTTGTCGCGCGCCTCGGCCTCCACCTCGCCGCGCAGCGGCTGCTCCTCCGGGTAGGCGGCGCAGGCGAAGAGGAAGTCCTGCCAGACCATCAGGCCCAGTTCGTCGCAGGCGTCGTAGAAGGCGTCGTCCTCGTAGATGCCGCCGCCCCAGATCCGTACGAGGTCGACGTTGGCGGCGGCGGTCTGCTCCAGGCGGGCGCGGTAGCGCTCGGGTGTGATGCGGGAGGGCAGCACGTCGTCGGGGATCCAGTTCACACCGCGTACGAAGATCCGCTCGCCGTTGACGACGAACGTGAAACCGGTGCCGTGCTCGTCGGCGGCGCGATCCAGTTCTACGGTCCTGAACCCGACCCGGCGCTGCCACCCGTCCAGCGGGGAGGAGCCGTCGAACAAGGTCAACTCAATCTCGTACAAGGGCTGTTCGCCGTATCCGCGCGGCCACCACAGTCGTACGTCCGGGACGTCGAGCACGAGCGTGACAGCGTTGTCATCAACGTCGGCGCACGCCTCGGCCCCCGCCACCGCGGCCCGCACGGCGAGAGGCCGGCCGGCACCCGAGGCGGTGCGTTCGAGATCGACGTGGAGTTCGACGCGACCGCGACCGCCCTCCACCGTCACCAGCGGACGCACCCGCGCGATGCGCGCCGTCGACCAGCGCTCGAGGCGGACCGGGCGCCACATGCCCGCGGTGACCACCGTGGGCCCCCAGTCCCAGCCGAAGTTCGCGGCCATCTTGCGGATGTACTGGAACGGCTCGGGATAGACGTTCGGCCGGTCTCCGGTCGACTCCCGCACGGACGCGGCCTCGTCGTAGGCGGAGGCGAACGTGACGCTCAACTCGCCGGTGAGGTCCGTGACATCGAACCGGTAGCTGCGGTGCATGTTGCGCGTGCGCCCCAACTCCCGCCCGTCCAGCGTGATATGGGCGGCGGTGTCGAGGCCGTCGAAGACCAGGTCGGTGCGCTCGTGCGGGGCGGAGCCGGGTGCCGGGCCGTCCAGACGGCGCGTATACGTCCACGACCGCCGCCCCACCCAGTCCACCTCCCGCTCGTTCGCACCGAGGAACGGGTCGGGGATGAGGTCGGCGGCGAGCAGATCCGTGTGGACACAGCCGGGGACACGGGCTTCGAGGAGCCTCCCCTCGTGGCTGACGTGCCAGCCCTCGGTCAGCTGGACGATGTCCTTCATCAGCGGCTCCATTCAGACAGGCGCAGGCCCTGGTCGTGCGCAACGCCCGCCAACCTAACCCCCTCATGATTAACCGGTCCAGTCCTCAGAAGCGATCACGGCCGCACGCGAACACCCCAGACAGGAACCGCTCTTTACCGCAGGTGGTCTAGCGAGCTGGTAACGATTGGGCATCGCGCCGGAAATCAGTGCTTTACCGGTTCACAGATGGCTGACATAGTGCGGTCAGCCGCTGGGCCTGAGCCGTAACCCTTGGAAGGAGTTGGGCACATGAGGAAGAAGCCGCTGAGCATCGCGCTGCTCGCCGCCGCGACAGTGACCGTCGCGGGATGTGGCGGAGGAGGGGCCTCGACGGGCGAGGCTGCCACGTCGCCTGCGGACCCGGGCAAGGCGTCGGGCACCATCACCGTACTGACCAACCGGACCGACCTGGTCCAGGACGGCACGATGAAGAAGTACGCCGCGGAGTTCAGGAAGACACACCCCAAGGTGACGGTGAAGTTCCAGGGCATCACCGACTACGAGGGCGAGGTGAAGATCCGGATGAACACGGAGAACTACGGTGACGTCCTGCTGATCCCCTCCGTGATAGCCAAGGGCGACTACCCGAAGTTCTTCGCCCCGCTGGGCGACACCAAGGACATGGCGAAGACGTATCGCTTCACCGGCAAGACCGACGTCAGGGGCAAGACGTACGGCATCGCCAACTTCGGCACCGTCAACGGCCTCGTCTACAACAAGGCGGTGTGGAAGAAGGCCGGCATCACCGACTGGCCGACCACGCCGGCGCGGTTCCTCGACGACCTGAAGCAGATCAAGGCGAAGACCGGGGCCACGCCGTACTACACCAACTTCAAGGACGGCTGGCCGCTGAGCAGCCCGTGGACCAACAGCGTCGGCTCGGTCAGCTGTGACGTGAACGCCTCGGACGCGCTCGCGACGTCCGACAAGCCCTGGGCCGAGGGCAGCGATCTGAACGTCCTGGACACCCTCCTCCACGACATCGTCCACGACAGGCTGTCCGAGAAGGACCCCACGACCACCAACTGGGAGACCTCGAAGACGGACCTGGCCAAGGGGAGGATCGGCAGCATGCTGCTCGGGTCCTGGGCCGTGAACCAGATGCGCGACGCCGCCACCAAGGCGGGCAAGGACCCGGACGACATCGGCTTCATGCCCGTCCCGGTCCAGAAGGACGGCACATTCTGCGCCACGATGCTCTCCGACTACCAACTGGCCGTGAACACGCACTCCAAGAACAAGAGCGCGGCCCGCGCCTGGATCGACTGGTTCACCGAGAAGTCGGGCTTCGCCGCCGAGGAAGGCGGCGTCTCCGCCCTGACGTCCATCAGCTTCCCCGACGTCCTCAAGCCTTATGAAGACAACGATGTCAAGCTCATCGAGCGATCCGAGGCCAAGACCGAGCAGGTCAATGCCATCGACAACGCCTCCGAGATCGGTCTCGCCAAGCAGGACTACCGCCAGAAGCTGATCGACATCGCCCGCGGCGCCCAGAAGGGCTCTCTCCAGGACTACTTCGACGACCTCGACAAGCGCTGGGCCGACGCGGCCGCCACCGCCGGCAACTGACCCGGACACGAGCACGGGGCCCCGCACCGTCCGCGGGCAGGGCCCCTTTCCTGCATCGCGCTCGACACGGATCACGAAAGGCCCGTTCGACATGACCGACACCACGTCCACAGCGCCGTCGACGCCCGCACGCCAGGCCGCCCCCGTCGGCCGGCGTCCGCGCCGGGGCGTCCCGCCCACCCGGTCCTGGCGCGACCACCCGCTGCGCAGGATCACCCCGTGGCTCTTCCTGCTCGCGCCGCTGGCGCTGCTGATCACGTTCACCTACGTGCCCGTGGGCAACATGATCTATTACAGCTTCACGGACTGGGACGGGGTGAGCCCCGACCGGAGCGTCGTCGGGTTCGACAACTACACCCAGCTCTTCACCCGGCCCGAGTTGTTCCGGGTGTTCTTCGTGAGCTTCTACTACCTGGCGGCGTCGGCCGTGCAGATCGTGATCGCGTTGTACTTCGCGACCGTCCTCAGCTTCGACCTGCGCTTCCGCAACTTCTTCAAGGGGATCCTGTTCTTCCCCTACCTGATCAACGGCGTCGCCATCGGCTTCGTCTTCCTGTACTTCTTCCAGGACGGCGGCACCCTCGACTCGGTCCTGTCCTGGTTCGGCGTCGGCGGCGACCACGCGTGGCTCGGCGATCCCGAGTCGGCCAACACGTCCCTCGCCGGGGTGTCGGTGTGGCGCTTCACCGGTCTGAACTTCGTCCTCTTCCTCGGCGCGATCCAGTCGATCCCGGGCGAGCTCTACGAGGCGGCCCAACTCGACGGCGCGAGCCGCCGGCAGCAGTTCCGCCACATCATCGCGCCGAGCATCCGGCCGGTGCTGAGCCTGAGCGTCATCCTGGCGATCTCCGGCTCACTCGCCGTCTTCGAGATCCCGTACATCATGACCGGCGGTGCGACCGGCACCTCGACCTTCGTCATCCAGACGGTCAAGCTCGCCTTCCAGTTCAACAAGACGGGCCTGGCCTCGGCCTGCGCCGTGGTGCTGCTGCTGATCATCCTGGTGATCACCTGGATCCAGCGCCGCCTCGTGCCCGACGACAAGGTGGACCTCGTATGACCACGCCGACCACGCACGACCGCCCGACGCCCCGCAACCGACCCCGCATCGGCACGGCCCTGACGTACCTCTCCCTGCTCGTCGCCTCGCTCGTGGTGCTGGTCCCCCTGGTCGTCGTCTTCCTCACCTCGCTGAAGTCCTCCCGCGAAGTCAGCGACGGCGGCAGCGCGTTGAGCCTGCCCCACGACTGGCTGAACTTCTCCAACTACGCGACCGCGTTCCACGACGGCGAGATGCTGAGGGCATTCGGGAACACCGCGTTCATCCTGCTGTTCTCCATCACCGGCACCGTGCTGATCGGTTCCATGACCGCGTACGCGATCGACCGCTTCGAGTTCCGGCTGAAGAGGACGGTCATGGCGCTCTTCCTCGTCGCCACGCTCGTCCCGGGTGTGACGACGCAGGTCGCCACCTTCCAAGTGGTCAACAGTTTCGGCCTGGTGGACAGCCGATGGGCGCCGATCCTGCTCTACATGGGCACCGACATCGTGTCGATCTACATCTTCCTTCAGTTCATCCGCGGCATCCCCACGTCGCTCGACGAGGCGGCCCGCCTCGACGGCGCCAACACCTTCACCATCTACCGCAAGATCATCTTTCCGCTGCTCAAGCCGGCGATCGCCACCGTCGTCATCGTCAAGGGCATCACGACGTACAACGACTTCTACATCCCGTTCCTGTACATGCCCTCCGAGGACAAGGGGACCATCTCCACGGCACTGTTCCGCTTCAAGGGGCCGTTCGGGGCGCACTGGGAGGCCATCTCGGCGGGGGCGATCCTCGTGATCCTGCCGACGCTGCTGATCTTCCTGTTCCTTCAGCGCTACATCTACAACGGCTTCGCGCAGGGGGCCACCAAGTAGCGTGACCCACTGGCGGTCGGCGGGACACGGAGGCGGTGGCCCGCCGGCACCGATCGCGCGCCCGCTCCCCGGCCGCGGCCCTGTTCGTCGTGCGCGACCATCACGCTGCCGCCGGTGGGCGCGATGCGCCATCAGCGCTGCGGCCGCCCCTGCGCATCCGGGTCTGCGCCCACCACGCCTACGCCGCTCACCGCCGCCGCACCGACAGGCATGAGGCTGAGCTCAACTCCCGTTAAATTAGGGAGAGATCAGTTCGGACGAACTGGCACGGCAGGCGGCCGACCTGGGACTTGAGTCCGTGGCCGACCTGGTCGACGTGAGGGGGCCGCGGCATGAAGTACCGGAGCGAATCCGAGATCAAGCAGGCGCTGGGCATCGACACCTGGAGGAATCTCTCCCGGGACAAGATGATCAGCTTCGTCGCCATGATGCCCGATCTGGACACCGAGGTGGCCCTCAAGGTCATCGAGCAGTTCCCCGCCTTCAAGGACTTCGCCAAGGACGCTGTGAGCGCCATCGAACGCGCGCACGCGGCGACGCTCTCGGCCAATGATCAGAGTCAGGACCATGTCCACCGGGCCTGCCAGGAGGTCAGGGAGATCCTCAGGGGCGAGCTCAACAAGGATGACCTGAGCTGGGAGGAGCGGAAGTTCATCTACGAGCAGCTTCAGGAGACCGCGCGGATGCAGTTCCAGAAGGACAGCGAGAACAAACAGTTTCTGGACGGACAGTTCAAGAAGGTGCTGGTGGGCGCCGCCGGCGCGCTCGCGCTGTGCGTGGCCTTCGTCGGCGGCAGGGTGATGGCCGGGAGCAACGACGATTCCGCAGGCTCTCCGGACTGACCCCGCCCGGCGCCCCGCCCCAGAAACGGAATCGCCCCGCAACCGGCAGGAAACCCCCCGCCGCACCGCGCTTCGTACACTCGGCGTACCAGTCCTGGACACCGGGATCCCATACGCGCCGGCGGACGACTGCTCATGGGGAGACCGCCATGGCGAACATCATTCCGATGCGCGGCCCTGCCGCACGTGCCGTACGCGACGGGCGTGCGCCGGACAGCGGCAGCGCACTCGCCTTCGCCACCGTGCATGGTCACCGCCGCGCCTACCGGATGACCGGCAAGGGGCCGGCCGTGCTGCTCATCCACGGGATCGGGGCGACCTCCGCGCACTGGGAGGACTGCATCGAGACCCTCGCGCGCCGGCACACCGTCATCGCCCCCGACCTGCTCGGTCACGGAGACTCGGCGAAGCCGCGCGCCGATTACTCGGTCGCCGCGTACGCCAACGGCCTGCGTGACCTCCTGGGCGTGCTCGGCGTCGAGCGCGTCACCCTCGTCGGGCATTCCTTCGGCGGTGGCGTCGCGATGCAGTTCGCCTATCAGTTCCCCGAGCGCGTGGACCGGCTCGTCCTGATCGCCACCGGTGGTGTCGGGCGCCAGGTCACCCCGGTGCTGCGGGCGGCGACCCTGCCCGGCGCGGGGCTCGCACTCGGCCTGTTGAAGGTGCCCGGAGCGCGGTGGCAGATCACCGCGTTCATCCGCGCCCTCCAGCTTCTGGACACCGGGCTCGGCCTGGACGCGGTCGACCTCGTCGACGTGGTCGACGCGCTGCCCGACCAGAACTCCCGCAACGCCTTCACGCGTACGCTCCGCGCCGTCGTCGACTGGCGCGGCCAGGTGGTCACCATGCTGGACCGCTGCTACCTGGCCCGGGGCGTACCCACCCTCCTCGTCTGGGGTGACCGCGACAGCGTGCTGCCCATCGCGCACGCCCACACCGCGCACCGGGCGATGCCCGGCAGCCGACTGGAGATCTTCCGCGGCGCCGGGCACTTCCCCCACCACGCCGATCCCGCCCGGTTCATCCGCGTCCTGGAGGAGTTCATCGCCACCACCACGCCCAGCGACTGGAGCGCCGAGCAGTGGCGCGAACTCCTGCGCGCAGGGCGGCCGGAGGAGAGATACGCACTGGCCGCGGATCGCGAGTACCGCGAGGCCAGCGAACGCAGCGCGACGTGAACCATCCAGGTGGACAGGGGCGTCAGCGTTCCTGCCGCGTCGGGCGGAAGAGGATCTCGTTGATGTCGACCTCCTGCGGCTGGCTCATGGCGAACGCGACGCAGCGGGCGAAACTGTCGGCGGGGATGGCGGTGTCCCGGTAGAAGTCGGCGATGCCGTCCGCGACGCCCTCGGCCTTGACCGAGGCGGGCAGTTCGGTGGCGACCGCGCCCGGGGAGATGACCGTGGTGCGGATGTTGTACGGCTTGACCTCTTGGCGCAGGCCCTCGGAGATGGCGCGCACGGCGTACTTGGTGGCCGAGTAGACGGCGCCGCCGGGGTTGATGACGTGTCCGGCCACCGAGGAGACGTTGATGAAGTGACCGGAGCTCTGTGCCTTGAAGTGGGGCAGGGCCGCCGCGATGCCCCAGAGGACACCCTTGATGTTGACGTCGATGGCCTGTTCCCACTCGTCGAAGCGTTCCATCTCCAAGGGGGACAGCGGCATGAGGCCGGCGTTGTTGAGCATGACGTCGACCCGGCCGTGGAGGTCGACGGCCCGCTGGACGAGTTCCTTCACCTGCTCGCGGTCGGTGACGTCGGTCCGTACGACGGCCGCGGGTTCGAGGGAGATCTCCTCCGCCAGTTGCTCAAGGCGGTCCAGGCGGCGGGCGCCGAGCACGATCTCGGCACCCTGCGTGGACAGGTGCCGGGCGGTCTCGGCGCCGAGGCCGCTGCTCGCGCCGGTGATGACGACGACCTTGCCGGTGATCTTCTCGGACATGGGGGTCCCTTCCGTGAGGGGTGGTGGTTGTCGTTCGGGGCTTGGGCGTTCGGTGTCGTCCGGTGCGGGGAGGGCTGGGGCACGGGGCGTGGACGGCGACGGGTTCGAGCGTCTTGTGGTCCGCATCGGGCGAGGTGAGCGCCGTGACGAGGACCTGGCGGCCGGGGACGCCGATCGCGGTCATGAGCGCGATCCGCGCCGGATGGTTGCCGAGGGCGGCCAGGGTGTTGCGGACTCCCCCGTGGTCGATGTGTTCCGCCTGACCGGGGCCGCCATGGGAGCCGTGCGTGAAGACGACGGCGTCGACGCCTTCGACGGCGGCGCCGAGGCTGCCGGCGTCGGTGAGGTCGCCGGCGACGATCTGGACGCGGGCGGGCAGGGCGGCTCGGGCCGCTCGGGGTCGCGGGCCAGAGCCTTGACGTGGTGGCCGTGGCGCAGGGCCTCGGCCACGGCGTGGGTGCCGACGCTGCCGGTGGCGCCGACGACCAGGACGGTGAGCGGGGCGTGCGGGGCGGATCCGGTCATGGGCTCACGCCTCGGGACGCCTTCTCGAAGGCGTGCGCGGTGGCGTCCTCTCCGTGGTCGTTGATCCAGACCTTGGTCTCCAGGAACACGTCGTCGCGGGCGACGTCCGTGTCGCGCAGGGCCTCACCGGCCTGGGGCTCGTTGCCGAACGCGGCGGCGGTGTCGACGCGGCGGTAGCCGACGCGCAGCGCCTCCGTGACGGCGGCGGTGACCTCGGGCGGGCTCTGGAGGACACCGAGACCGAGGGCGGGGATCCGTACACCGTTGTTCAGCGGAAACGGGCCGTTTGTCATAGTTTGACGCTACGGAGTCGGTCCGGGGCCCGCACTCCGAACGCGGGGTCGCGTGCGTCCCCCGCCCGCCGCGAGCGGCGACGGCCTGGGAGGCGACAGTGACAGTGAACCGAGTGGGCCTGGTCGTGCACGGCGGGCGGGCCGAGGCCGTGGAAGCGGCCCGGGTGGTCCGCGCGTGGTGCGAGGAGCACGCCGTGCGGTGCACCGACATCGACGCGTGGCACGACGAAGGGCCGCCTGACGACCGTGCGGAACTCGCGGCCGCGGGCCATCCCGATCTCATCGTCACGCTCGGCGGCGACGGCACCTTCCTGCGTGGCGCACGACTCGCCGTGGAGGACGAGGCGCTGGTGCTCGGGGTCGACCTCGGACGCGTGGGTTTCCTCACCGACGTGTCGGCCGAGGACGTGCGCGCGGCGCTGGACGCGGTGCACGAGGGCCGGTTCGAGGTCGACAGCCGCATGCTGCTCGCCCTGCGCGCCTCCCGCCGTCTGGAGGTCCCCAAGGATGTGGCGGACTGGGTGGAGTACGGCCGTGGCCGCATGATGCCGCCGCCCCCGGTGCGCCCCGATCTCCAGGGCGACGGCGAATGGGGCACCCCCTTGAGCGTCACCGCGCTCAACGACATCGTGGTGGAGAAACTCACCCGCGACCGCCAGGTGTCCGTCGGCGTCTATCTCTGCGGCAGGCTGCTGGCCGCCTACTCCGCCGACGCGCTCCTGGTGGCCACCCCCACCGGTTCGACCGCGTACAGCTTCGCGGCCGGCGGCCCCGTGGTCTCGCCGCGCGCCGACGCCCTCGTCTTCACGCCGGTGGCTCCGCACATGGCGTTCAACCGGTCCATCGTCGCCGCCGCCGACGAACCCGTCGCCCTGCGCATCCTCGAACGGTCCGGCCAGGCCGCGGTCAGCATCGACGGCCAGCTGCGCGGCGTCCTGGACCCCGGTGACTGGATCGCGGTGTACGCGGCGCCGCGCCGGCTGCGCGCGGTACGCCTCGCCCCGATGGACTTCTACGGCCGGCTGCGCGAGCGGATGAACCTGACGGACGCCCCGGCCGCGGTGGCCGACGGGTGTCCCCCGCGGCTGTGGTCGGTGTCCACGCCGCCGCCCGCGGACATCGCCCATCTGGCGATGCTGCCGGTGCCGGATCGCGTCCGCGGCAGGTGACGCCTCCGGCGCGCGGGTCGGCCGGGCCCCTGATGGCTGGACCGGCGGACGACGGTGGTGCGGCCGGGCGGCTACCGCGGTGCGGTCACGTTCTCGGTGGCGGCCCAGGCGGCGAGGAGGTGGAGCCGGTCGTGGTCGGGGGTGTTCGGCGGGGCGCTGTAGGCGGTGAGGGTCAGGCCGGGCCGGGCGGGGAGTTCCATGGCGTCGAAGTCGAGGGTGATCTCGCCGACGACGGGGTGCCGGAAGGATTTGCGGCCGGTGTGGTGCAGCCGCACGTTGTGCCTGGCCCAGGCGGTGCGGAACTCGTCGTTGCGGGTGACCAGTTCACCGATCAGGCCGGTCAGCTCGGTGTCGCCCGGGGCGCGCCCGGCCTCGGTGCGCAGCAGGGACACGGTGGTGTTCACGGACTCCTCCCAGTTCGGGAAGAAGTCGGGCCCGGCGGGGTCGAGGAACTGGAAACGGGCGATGTTCACCGGATGCCGGCCCTTCTCCGCGTAGAGCGGGCTGTACAGGGCGCGGCACAGGTCGTTGGCGGCGAGGACGTCGAGGCGGCCGTTGCGGATGAAGGCCGGGGAGTCCGTCATGGAGTGCAGCACCCGCAGGACGCTGTCCGGCAGCGGTCCGCGCACACGCTTCGTACGGCGGGCGGGCCGCTTCGCGGCGGCACGGGCGAGGTCGTAGAGGTGCGCGCGCTCGGCGTCGTCGAGCTGGAGGGCGTGGGCGAGGGAGTCGAGGACCTCGTCCGACGCGCCGGCGAGGTGACCGCGTTCCAGGCGGACGTAGTAGTCGATGCTGACGCCCGCGAGCAGGGCGACCTCCTCGCGGCGCAGGCCCGGCACGCGGCGGTTGCCGCCGTAGGCGGGCAGTCCCGCCTGCTGCGGGGTGATCCTGGCGCGGCGGGAGGCCAGGAACTCGCGGATGTCGCTCTCGGTGCTCACGCATTCCAGGCTAGATCGGACGGCGCACCTGTGGGGGGTCCTGTCGGTACCTGTAACGCCAGACCCTTCTCCACCACTTTGACCTGCGATTTCCTGGACATCGGCAGCAGCTGGGGCCTCCCGGACGGTATCCGGGGCCAGACCGCGGCGGCTGCCGCACGACAGGCCGGGCCACACAGTGGCCTGTGCCGGTACGCCCCCTTCGCACTCTGGAGCCGTCATGCCGAAGCAGTCCGCACCCCAGGAGCTGGCCGGGATCGCGCCGAAGCTCGTCGAGATCACCGACGACGTCCTGTTCGGCGACGTGTGGGAGCGGCCCGGTCTGTCACCGCGCGACCGCAGCCTGGTCACCGTCAGCGTGCTCGCCGCCCTGTACCGCGGCGAGCAGCTCCCGTACCACCTGGGCGTCGCCCTGGACAACGGACTCAGCGTCGAGGAACTGTCCGAGGCGATCACGCACCTGGCGTTCTACGCGGGCTGGCCCAACGCCATGACCGCGATCACCCGGCTCAAGAAGATCGCCGACGAACGCGACGCCGGCTGAGCCCACCGCACATCACGCGACACCCACAGCACACCTCACGCACGGAGCACACCCCGCATGAGCAAGGTCTTCTTCATCACCGGCGCCGGGCGCGGCCTGGGCGCGGACATCGCCCGCCAGGCCCTGGCCGCCGGCCACCAGGTCGTGGCCACCGGGCGCCGTCCCGAGCGCGTCCTGGAAACCCTCGGCGGCGAGCAGGAGAACCTCCTGGCCACCGCCCTGGACATCACCGACCCGGCCGCCGCCGAGGCCGCGGTCCGGGCCGCCGTCGACCGCTTCGGCCGCATCGACGTACTGATCAACAACGCCGCCAATTTCTACGCGGGCTTCTTCGAGGAGCTCTCCGACGCGCAGGTCCGCGCCCAACTGGAGACGAACCTGTTCGGCCCGATGAACGTCACCCGCGCCGCCCTGCCCGTCCTGCGCGCCCAGCGCTCCGGGCACATCATCACCGTCTCCTCCCTCGCGGGCGTGGTCGGCGTCGACTTCTGTGTCGCCTACTCGGCCGCCAAGTTCGGCGTGGAGGGCTTCATGGAGTCCCTCCGCCACGACGTCGAGCCGTTCGGCATCCGCACCACCATCGTCGAGCCCGGCTTCTTCCGCACCGAACTCCTGGTGGACTCCTCCACCACGTACGCGGAACTCTCCCTCGACGACTACGCCGAGCGCACCGCGGAGACCAAGAAGGTCTGGGAGTCCATGAACGGGCAGCAGGCCGGGGACCCGGTCAAGCTCGCCGACGCCCTCGTCGAGGTCGCCGAACTCGACGAGCCGCCGCTGCGGTTCATCGCCGGCGACGACTGCCTCCAGGCCGTCGAGGCCAAGGCCGAAGAACTCCTCGCCCAGGTCGAAGCCTCCCGCGGCTCGGGTTCGGGCCTGGCCCACGCGGACGCCGTCTGACCCGCACCACAGCAACGGAGAAGGACTCATGGAACTCGTCACGTCGACCCCCACCGTCAAGACCCCGGCCGAGCGCTTCACCGGCGACGTCTACCTGAACCTGCTCGAAGCGCCCGCTGAACCGGCCCGTCTGGCCGTGGGCCTGGTCCGGTTCACCCCCGGCGCCCGCACCCACTGGCACGCGCACGCCAACGGCCAGACCCTCTACGTCACCGAGGGCGTCGGCCTGGTCGGCACCCGGGACGGAGACGTCGTACGGGTCGGCGCCGGCGGCACCGTCAAGTGCCCCGCGGGCGAGGAGCACTGGCACGGCGCGACGGACGCCACGTTCATGTCCCACATCGCCATCGTGGTCGGCGACGGCCAGGGCGACGGCACCACGTGGCTCGAGCCGGTCACCGACGAGCAGTACGCCGCGGCGCTCTCCGCCACCGGCGACACCCGATAGGCGACGCCTGACCGGGGCCGGGGAGCCGGGGTGCCGGCGTGTGCCGACGCACTCGATGTGATGCCGCGTACGGCCCTCGCAGGAGGAGGAGGCACACTGGAGCCCACTGTTCTTGTCCGCTCGGGCACGTGAGCGTGCCCGAGCGGACAACTCCCGCCGCCCCCTGAAGGAGCCGCTGCCGTGAAGCGCCCCACCGCCCGCGACGTCGCCGAGCGCGCCGGAGTCTCGCGGGCAGCCGTGTCGTTCGTCTTCAGCGGGCGCGCCGAGGGGAATCTGTCGGCCCGGACGCAGGCCCGTATCAAGGAGGCGGCCGACGCCCTCGGCTACCGTCCGGACGAGGTGGCGCGTTCGCTGCGCGGGCGGCGCACCGGGGTGATCGGCATGCTCAGCGACTCGATCGCGACGAGCCCGTTCGCGGGGCGCATGGTCCTCGGTGCGATGGAGGCGGCACGCGCGCGCGGACACCAGATCCTCCTCATGGAGTCGCGCAGCGACAGCGCGGCGGAGGCCGAGGCGATCGCCGAGCTGCGGGCCCGGCGGGTCGACGGATTCGTCTACGCGGCCATGGAGTTGAACGTGACGGACGTCCCCGAGGGCCTCGATCCGGCACGGACCGTTCTCGCCAACTGCCTTCCGCGCGAGGAGGGTTCGTACGCCGCCGTGGTCACCGACGAGCACGCCGGCGGACGCAGCGCCGTGGACGTGCTGCTCACGGCCGGACATCGGGACATCGCCCTGGTGGGCGGCCCCGAGGGCAACATCGCCGCCGACGACCGGGCCCGCGGCTTCACCGACGGTCTGCGCGCGGCGGGCCTGTCCGTGCGACCGGGCTGGTCGCGGCGGGTCGGCTGGCAGATCGACGAGGGACACGCCGCCGCGCTGCGGCTGCTGGACGCGGCCGAGCGGCCGACGGCCGTCGTGTGCGCCAACGACCGTGTCGCGACCGGGGTGTTGCTGGCCGCCGCCCGGCTCGGCATCCAGGTTCCCGAGGAGCTGTCGGTGGTCGGGTACGACGACCAGGACCAGATGGCCGCGCATCTGGTCCCGGCCCTCACGACCGTGGCGCTGTCGCATCACGCGATGGGCGCCGCCGCCGTGGACACCCTGCTCGACTCGGTGGAGTCCGGCGAACCCGTCGCGACGGAGCGGGTGCGGCGCCTGGACTGCCCGGTCGTCAGCCGCGGTTCGGTGGCGGCCCCGGCGCACGACTGACCCGCCCGGCCACCCCGGTCACGGGTGTTCCCACGCCGCGACCTCGACCTCCGCGCCGCCCCGCGCGACCTCGATCGCCAGCCTGCCCCGCGGCGCCGGATGGATCTTCTCCGTGAGCGCCACCCGCTCGTCCCAGATCACCTCGACGAGCGGTCCGTCGACGAGGACGCGGAGGCGGCCGTCGGCACCGGTCGGGCCGGTGGCGGTCACCGTGCCGGTACGGGGATACGGGCGCGTCGCCGAGGCGGGAACCTCCGTGCGGTCCAGCGTCACCGTGCCGCGTGTGGGATTGACGCGGACCGAGACCGCGTCGCCGAGGCGCACGGTCACTTCGGCGTCCGGTTCCCGCGTGCGGATGTCGGCCTGGATCTCGTACGCGGGCGGCAGTTCGGCTCCGACGGGCAGCTCTCGTCCGCGCAGGGCGGTCAGTTCACGGGCGAAGGCGTGCCGCACGGTGCCGTCGGGATGCAGCCCGATCTCGCGGGGGTACGTGAGGCAGCCGGCCCAGCCCGCGGCCACCGATTCGGCCTCGGTACGGGACTCCCAGCTCCACCCCCACACCAGGACCCGGTCGTGCTCGACGAGCGCGGTGGGGGCGTAGAAGTCCCGGCCGTGGTCGAGGAGTCCGCCGTCGTCCGGGACGAACCGCAGTCCGTCGCCCTCGGTGCGGAGCGTGCCGCCGAGGTGGGTCGCCGTGTAGGTGACGCCGTCGATCCAGAGCGACAGGATGAGCAGCCACCGCCCCTCCCGCACCGGAATCAGCGCGGGGCACTCCCAGGCGGTGGCCGGCATCGCGTGCCGGGCCGCGGCGGGAGCCTCGGCGTCGAGGAGTGAACCGGCCCATTCCCAGGGCGCGTCGAGGGACTCCTCGTCGATCCGGTACACGAGGACGTCGGGGCGCGGCACGGCACCCCGGTGTCCCGCGCCGACGAGGGCCCAGCGGCGGCCCTCGTACGTGAAGACGTACGGGTCCCGGAAGGCGAGCAGGTCGAGCCCCGGCGGCGGGCCGTCGACCACCGGGCGGGGCAGCGCGTCGAAGCGGGTGATCTCCGGGTCCGTGGCGCGCGCCAGCATGACCGTGCCGAGGCCGTCGTGGCGGTTCATCCCGGTGTAGACGGCGGTCGGCACGCCGTCCTCGACGAGCGCGCAGCCGGACCAGGCGCCGAGGCGGTCGGGCAGCTCGGGGCTGGGCTCCAACGCGATGCCGTGGTCGGTCCAGCGCACCAGGTCGGGGCTCGACGCGTGGCCCCAGTGGATGTCGCCCCACACCGGTTCGTGGGGGTTGTGCTGGAAGAAGAGGTGGTAGCGGCCGTCGTGGTGGAGCGGCCCGTTGGGGTCGTTGCACCAGTTGCCCGCGGCGGGCCGCACATGGTGGCGCGGCGCCGAACGGTCGGCGGCCTGAACGCTGCCGGGGGCCTGCGGGGCGAGGTGCGTGACGTGCGGCATGCGGCATGACTCCTCGACGTCGTGAACGGGGGGTGCGGGGCGGCGGACCGGGCCGACGGCCCTTCACGTACGCCCTGCGCAGCGCAACCTAACACGTGATAGCTTCGCTGCTCCCGTATACGTCGAGTCCCCGGCGGTACCGCACGCCGGGTCCCGCGAGGGCCTCGCGCCGGGACCGGACGGGGCCCTGTCCCGCGCCCCGCCAGGACCGTGCGCAGGCTCGGCCCGGAGCGCGCCTCAGGTTCCGACCGGGGTCGCGCCCCGGTCCCGACCAGGCCACCAGCCGAGTCCCCGGCGGGCCCCAGCGCCGCCCCCGCCGCGACGACCCGCAGACACCGGAGGGAATCCGCCCGTGATCGCCACCACCGCGAAGGAACCCGCTCGCGATCGTCACCGCCCCCGAACGAACCCGCCCGCGTCCCCCATCGCCCCGAAAGGAATCCGCCCGTGATCGTCGTCGCCGGCGAGGCTCTCGTCGACCTCGTCCCGCAGCCCGGCTGCGGCCCCTTGGCCCCCCTCGCCCCCAAGCGTGGCGGTGGCCCGTACAACACCGCCGTGGCGCTCGGCCGGCTCGGCGAGCGGACCGCGTTCTTGTCCCGTCTGTCGCGCGACGCGTTCGGGCAGGAGCTGCTCGACGGCCTGCGGGCGGCGGGAGTCGACGTCACGCATGTGCAGCGCGGCGACGAGCCGACGACGCTCGCGGTGGCCGCGCTCGGCCCGGACGGTTCGGCCGGCTACACGTTCTACGTCGAAGGCACCGCGGACCGCCTGTTCAGCGCGCCGCGCGAACTTCCGCACGGGACAAGGGCGGTGTCGTTCGGCACCTGCTCCCTGGTGCTCGAACCGGGCGCGAGCGCGTACGAGGAGTTGCTGCGCCGCGCCCACGCGCGCGGCGTGTGCACCGCCCTCGACCCGAACATCCGGCCCGGAATAATCCCTGACCCGGACGCCTATCGGGCCCGCTTCCGCTCCTGGCTGCCGAGCACCACGCTGGTCAAGTTGTCCGACGACGACGCCCGCTGGCTGGGCGGCGACCCCGACTCCTGGCTCGGGCACGGCCCTTCCGCCGTGGTGATCACGCGCGGCGGCGAGGGTCTGACCGTCCTCACGCGCGCGGGCGAGGTGACCGTGCCCGCGGTACGGGTGCCGGTCGCGGACACGATCGGTGCGGGCGACACGGTCAACGCCGCGCTCCTGCACCGCCTCGCCGCCCACGACGCGCTGTCCGGGGAGGCGATGTCGGCCTTGGGCGAGGCCCGATGGCGCGACGTGCTCTCCTTCGCCGCGCGGGCGGCCGCGGTCACGGTGTCCCGGGCGGGAGCGGAACCCCCGTACGCCCATGAACTCGTCTGAGACGAGCAGCACTTGACCCCGTGCCGGGGTGCCCGCACGTCGGCGGGCACCCCGGGGACCGGGAGCGAGGGAGCTCAGCCCAGTCCGTACTCGCGGATCTCCAGGTCCCCGAAGACGGCCGGGCCGCCCGAGGCGTACAGGGCGACACGGTCGTCGCCGGGCAGGCCGAACGCCTGGTGGGTGTGGACATAGCGGCCGTCGCCCACGAACACCTCCACCGTCGTGCGGTCCACGAGGATCCGCAGCGCCACCTTCCCGGCGCTCGCGTCCACCGGCGTGTGGGTCTCGCGCGTGCCGCCGGGATACAGCGTGCCGCCACGGTTCACGTAGGCGTAGCCGCCCGCGACGTACACACCCACGTCGACGTGACGGGTCCCACCGGGGGCCTTGCGGAGCTGAAGGCCGACGTTCTCGGTGCTGCCGGGGGTCCACCGCAGTTCGCCGCGGATCTCGTAGGCCGTGCCCGTGTGGTCGAGGGTCTTGGCGCCGTCCACCGTCACGTCACCGAGCCGCTGGGTCCGTGTGACGTAGGCGTCGAGGGCCGGGGTGGGACGCGAGGCGAGGAAGTAGGTCCCGTCGCCAGCCCGTTGGAGGGTGATCTCCCGGGTGATCGAGTCGGTGCCGTTGAAGCCGTCGGCGATGAGGGTGGGGGTGTTGTGGGGGTACTCCCAGTTGTTCGTCCAGGCGAAGGCGTACCGGGCCGCCGGGTCGACCGTGCCGTCCGCCGCCCGCTTCTCGCAGGTGACGCCCGCGTACCAGTCCGGGCCGTGGTCCAGCCACTGCGGCGCGTCCGCGTCGGCGGTGAAGGTCTCGCCGTCGAAGTCGCCGGTCCAGTAGGCGTAGGTGGCGGGCAGTCCCCGCGCTGAGCCGTTGGCGCTCGCGGCGAGGACCCAGTGCGAGGTGCCGTCCGCGGCCTTGATGCGGAACAGGTCGGGGCATTCGAGGGTGCCGTAGCCGTCGCGCACGAAGCCGCTCCGGTACGTCCAGGACGTGAGGTCGCCGGAGGTGTAGAGGCCGATCTTGTCGCGCTCGGCGAGAGCCATCACCCAGCGGTCGCGGTCCGTGTCGCGGACGATCTTGGGGTCGCGGAAGTCCTTGACCCCGGGGTTGGCCAGGACCGGTCGCGTGCCGTACGGGCGGAAGGTGCGGCCGGAGTCGGTGGAGTACCACAGGTACTGCGCCTGGGAGTCGGCCGCCGCGTCCGGTTCCATCGTCACGAGGGCGATCACCGCGCCCGCGCCGAAGCCGGCCGTGTTCTCCTCGTCGACGACCGCGCTGCCCGACCAGGCGTCGCCCGCGGCGGTCGTGTCCTTCGGCAGCGCGACGCCCTGGTCGCTGTGACGCACCAGGTCGGTGGAGGTGGCGAGACGCCAGGCGGTGCCTTCGGCGCCGGTGATGTAGTCGGCGTTGTAGAGCGTGTAGTACGCGTACGCGCCGTCGATCCAGATCGGGCGCTGCGGGTCGTTCTTCCAGTTGTCCGGGATCGTGAAGTGATAGGCGGCTCGGTAACTGCCCAGCGCCGTCGTGGACTTGGGCTTCGCTCCGGCTCCGGTCCCGGCGTCGGCCGCGGTCCCGGCCCGGGCAGCGGGGGCGGGCAGGGCCAGGGCGCCCAGGGCCGAGGCCCCGAGGAGTGCGGCTCGGCGGGTCACAGGTCTGATCGTCATGGGGCGGCCTCTCGATCGGGGGGCGGGGGTCGCGCCGTCCGCGCCGGACCCCTCGGGCACGTAACCTAACTCGTGATAGGTCAAGCCCCGCAAGGGGTGTGGGGTGGGCGAAAATTCCTTGGTCCACCCTCTTGACGCGACCCTCCCGCCCCTCCCATCATCCGGAAGTCACCGCAACTATCACGAGTTAGGCCCGACTTGATGTTCCCCATCGCCCCGGGACGGCAGGCATGACGACACCAGTGCCGTCCCCCGCTCCCGCCCCGTCACGCCGTACCGGTCCCGGCCGCCGGACCCTGCTGCGCGCCGGCGGCTACACCCTCGCGGCGGCCGGACTCGCCTCCACCGCCGCCCACTGGGACCGGCTCACGGCCTCCGACATCCCGGGCCGCGACGGGTCCATGCTCACCGTCGCCATCCTCGGTTCGGCGATCGATCCGAGCCAGCAGAGCGTTCTGGTCGAGGACTTCCAGCGGCTGCACCCCGGCGTCAAGGTCCGGCTGCTCGCCGTCCAGGCCACCGACTGGAGCGACTTCTTCTCCAAGATCCTGACCCAGATCGCGGCCGGCAGCGCCCCCGACGTGGTGTACGTGGCGACCGAGGGCGTGCAGCTCTTCGCCGACCGGCTCGGCGTCGCGCTCGACCCCTGGGTGCGACGGGACGCCGACGAACTGCGGGAGTTCTTCGCCGACGTCCACCCCTCGCTCGTCGAGTCGATGATGTACGAGGGGTCGCTGTACCAGCTGCCGGTCGAGTTCAACGCGGCCGACATGTACCTCAGCAAGAAGGTCCTCGACCGCACGCACGCCACGCTCCCGCCCGCCGACTGGACCCGCGACGACTTCACCGGGCTGCTGCGCGACATGAAGCGGGCCGGCGGCCGGGGCTTCACCCCGTTCTTCTGGACCAACCGCCTGTGGGGCGGCGTCGTTCCGTGGCTCTTCGCGAACGGCACGAACATCCTCAGCGAGTCCAAGGCCCCGGGCGGCGACTGGCTCTGGGACACCTTCTACGAGCCGAAGGCGCGGCGCGGACGCGGTGGCGGCTTCCGCTGGACCACCCCGCAGGCGCTGGACGCGCGCGTGGAGGAGGTCTACGAGTATCTGGCCTCGCTCGTCCACGACGGCCTGTGCTCCCGTCCCGAGGGCGGCAGCGGGACGAACCTGATCGGCGCGTTCTCCACCGGGCGGGTCGGCGCCACTCCGGCCGGCGGTTTCTGGGCCGGCGGGCTGAGCGCGGCGGGTGTCGAACGGGACGCGTACGACGCGCAGTTCTTCCCGCGCTGGCGCACCCAGCGGCACCAGTACGGGGCCGCCGGATACGCGATCCTGCGCACATCGAAGCGGCAGGACGAGGCGTGGGAGTTCGTCAAGTACGCGGTCCGCAAGGACGTGATGACGCGGCTGTTCCAGGCGAACCAGACCACCCCGGCGCGGCGCTCCATGCTCACCGCCGAGCGGTACGCGAAGACCGGCCCCGCCCACTGGGAGATCTTCTACGACACCCTCGACCGCTTCCCCACCACCGGGCCGATCCCGGCCCCGCCGCAGGTCGCCGCCGTCGACCTCGCCCTGACCAAGCACACCGCGACCGCGCTCGGCAGCCCCGGCAGCGTCAGGCCCGCCCTGCGGGCACTGCAACGGGACCTGGAACGCGCCATGGAGCGTGACATATGAGCACCCCTGTGAGTACCCCCGTGCGCACCCCCAAGAGCATCCCCGCCCGTGCCGGACGGAGCCGCGCCGCGCGCGTCACCGCCTGGCTGTTCCTCGCACCGACCGTGCTCGGCGTCGTCGTCTTCACCGTGGTGCCCATCGTGGGCTCGGTGGTCCTGTCGTTCTTCCACTGGGACGTCATCGACTCCCCCACGCCCGCGGGTCTCGCCAACTACCGCGAGCTGACGGCGGATTCCTCCATCCTCACCGCGTTCCGCAACACGCTCCTGTTCATGGTCCTCGCCGTGACGCTCCAGCTCGTCGTCGCGCTCGTCCTCGCGCTGGCGCTGCAAGGGCGGATGCCGCGATGGATCCAACAGGCGCTGCGCTCCGCCTTCTTCTTCCCGCTCGTGCTGTCGGCGGCGTCCATCTCGGTCGTCATGAAGTACCTGTTCAACCAGGACTTCGGCGTCGTCAACTGGCTGCTCGGACAGGTCGGCGCCTCCCCCGTGCCCTGGCTCACCTCCGAGGGCTGGGCCATGGCGGCGGTCGTCCTCGTCTACGTGTGGCAGCAATTCGGCTTCTCCTTCCTGCTGTTCGTCGGCGGACTCGCCAACATCCCGCGCGAACTGCACGAGGCCGCCGCGATGGACGGCGCGACCGGGCTGCGCAAGCACCTGCGGATCACCATCCCGCTGCTCTCGCCCACCCTGCTCGTCGCCTCGGTGGTCGGCGTGATCAACGCGCTACAGGTCTTCGAGCAGCCGTACGTGCTCACCGACGGCGGGCCGGGCGACTCGACGCGCACCGCGGTGATGGTCCTCTACCAGACCGCCTTCGAGCAGCTCCGGTTCGGCGAGGCCTCGGCCGTGGGCGTGGTGCTCTTCGTGCTGATCCTCGCCGTGACCGCGCTTCAGTTCCGCCTCAGCCGCCGCTTCGTGCATTACCAGTGAGAGGCCCCTCCCCCGCCATGACCTCAGCGTCGTACTCCCCTTCCTCGTCCACCCACTCGTCCTCGCCGGACCGGCTGCGCGAGCGGGTCGGCTCCCTCACCGCGCGGCGGCTCGGTACCGTCGCGCGCGTCTGCGGACTGCTCGTCGTCGCGCTGTTCACCATCGGGCCCGTGGTGTGGACGGTGTCCACGTCGCTGCGCTCGCCGGCCGAGTCCTTCGACCTGCCGCCGCAGCTGATCCCGGCGCACGGCACTCTGTCGGCGTACCGGCAGGTCTTCGACCAGATCGACGTCTGGCTCTTCGCGCTCAACTCGGCCCTGGTGACCGGCCTCATCGCCGTCGGCCAGATGATCACGGCCGGTCTCGCCGGGTACGCGTTCGCGCGGCTCGACTTCCGGTTCAAGCGCCCGCTGTTCGGGCTCGTGCTCGCCACGATGATGGTCCCGGTCCAGGTCACCATCGTGCCGGTGTTCCTGATCCTGAAGGGGATGGGGCTGACGGACACGCTGCTCGCGCTGATCGTGCCCGCGGTCCCGACCGCGTTCGGCACGTTCCTGATGCGGCAGTACTTCCTCACGATGCCGAAGGAGCTGGGCGAGGCGGCGATGATCGACGGGGCCGGGCCGTGGCGTGTCTTCCGCTCGGTGTACGCGCCACTGGCGACCCCGGGACTCGCGATCGTCGGGGTCCTCGCCTTCAACTACCACTGGAACGAGTTCTTCCGGCCGCTGATCCTGGAGACCAGCAACCAGAACTTCACGATGCCGCTCGGCCTGGTCTCGCTCCAGGGGAACCTCGGCACGGGGTCGATCTCCGTCGTGCTCGCGGGAGTCGTGCTGTCGATGATCCCCGCCGTGGTGGTGTTCGTGATCGGGCAGCGACCGCTGCGGGAGGGGATCACGTCGTCGGGGCTGAAGGGCTGACGGGCTGGAAGTTCGGTGACGGGAGAGACCGTGCTACCCGTACCCGAGCGGGGAAGGAAGGGCCCCGTTCCGAGGTCCTGTCGGCCCCTGCCCTCGTGTCGGCGCGTGGGCGAGAGTGGCAATGACATGACTGGGAGGTGCTTCGCCATGATGTTCTGGAACGGACATGATCCGGGTGGCTGGGGCTGGTTCGGCATGTCGGTCGGCACCCTCGTGTTCTGGGCGCTGACCGTCACCGCCGTCGTCCTGATCTTCCGGGCCTTCCCCCACCCTCCCGAGCCCTCGCGTTCGTCCGCACCAGCCGCGCCCGAGCGGCTGCTCGCCGAGCGCTTCGCCCGGGGCGAGATCGACGAGGACGAGTACCGAGGGCGCCTGGCCGTCCTGCACACGGCCGACCCGCTCACGAAACGCTGACGTCGACGCCGACAGCGCACCGTGCCGGTCGTCGTCGTGGTCGATGACCGGCACGGTGCGCTGACAGTTCTTGCTGTCAGTTCTTGGCGAAGAGTCGGTCGACGAGGGCCGTGAAGGCACCCTCACCTGCCGTCCGGGGAGGCAGAGGACGAACACCCCTGAGGCACGGCTGACGGTCCGTCGCAGCGAAGTCCCCTACAGGCAGGGGCCGTTCGGCCCTGGGGTGGGGCCCACATGCTCTCGTCGGGCGGGGGCGCAGCCGGGAGAGTGGGCCCGGTACGCGACCTCGTCCGTCCCTTCCTCACGGAGGTGAGCGATCGTGCCCCGCCCCGTCATCGCCGGAATCGACGGCAGTGCCGCCAGTCTCTCGGCCGCCGAGTGGGCGGCCCACGAGGCCGAACTCCGGGACACGGCCCTGCGTCTCGTGGCGGCCTGGCCCGCCTCGTACGGAGCCGTCCCGGACGCCGCGGAGGCGGTCGAGCGGCGCCGTTGGTCCCTGCGCTCGCTGGACCTGGCCGCCGAGCGGCTGCGCAGCCGCCGTCCCCGCCTGGAGATCCACACGCGGCTCATGGGGGCCGCACCGCGCGCGGCGCTCCTCGCGGCGGGCGACGAGGCGGAGTTGCTGGTCATCGGGTCCCGGGGCTCGGCACCGTCTCGCCGCTGGTGGTCGGCTCCACCACGGACGCCGTCGCCGCCGGGGCGGGCTTCCCTGTCACCCTCGTACGGCCCGCTCCGCCGCCCGGGCCGATCCTGCTGGCGGTCGACGCCGGGCACGATCAGGCAGACACCGGTGCGCTGTTCGCCTTCGCCTTCGAGGAGGCCGCGCTGCGCGGGCTGCCCCTGCGGGCGCTGTACGCCGCGCCCGGGCCGACGCTGCGCTCGTACCCGCTCTCCACCTCGCACCACGGCAGCCGGCCACAGGTCAGGCGCGCCGCACGGCAGCTGACCGAGGCCCTGCTGCCGTGGCGTGACAAGTACCCCGGCGTGCGGGTGGAGGAGGTCTGCCACGACGATGTTCCCGCCCAGGCCGTGATCGCCGCCGCCCGGCACGCGTCCCTCGCCATCCTCGGCCGCCACGCGCCGCACGCCGCCCGGCCCCGGCTGGGGGTCGTGGCCCACGCTGCCGCGCACCATGCGGCCTGCCCGATCGTCCTGGTCCCCGTCCCGGACGCCGTGACCTCGAGGCCGCGCCTGGCGCCCTGACTCTGCGTCTTCGTCCCATGGCCTGATCCGACGTCCTGCGGGAGCACGTGCCGGTCCGTCCGAAGGAGCACACCGTCATGACAACTCCGCCGAAGCCGACGCACCACCCGGTCCGGGTCGATGCCGAGCTGGATCCGTCGCTGTCCCGGTGGCTGTGGCTGGTGAAGTGGTTCCTGCTGATCCCCCACTACGTGGTGCTGTTCTTCCTGTGGATCGCGTTCACCGCGGTGAGTGTGGTCGCCTTCTTCTCCATCCTCTTCACCCAGCACTACCCACGGTCCCTCTTCGACTTCAATCTCGGTGTGCTGCGCTGGAGTTGGCGCGTCGCCTACTACTCGTACGGCGCTCTCGCGACGGACCGGTATCCGCCCTTCAGCCTGGGCGAGGAATCCGGCTACCCCACGCGGCTCGACATCGACCGGCCGCCGCGGTTGTCGCGCGGCCTGGTCCTGGTGAAGTGGTGGCTGCTGGCGATTCCGCACTACATCGTCGTCGGGCTCTTCCTCGGCGGGTACCACCTGGGCGGCTGGGACGGCGGGCTCATCTCCGTCCTCGCGTTGATCGCCGGGGTGGCGCTGGCCTTCACCGCCGCCTACC